>DWXX01000138.1 GCA_019118985.1 Candidatus Faecalibacterium faecipullorum | reverse complement strand
TTCCACCGCCTGCATCATGATGTTCTCGCTGGCCATGAAGGGCAGCTCGGCCATCAGGCGGCTGCGGACCACCTTGGGGTAGACCACCAGCCCGTCGGTGACGTTGAGCATGATGTTGAGGATGGCGTCGGCGGCCAGGAACCCTTCGGCCATGGCCACCCGCTTGTTGGCGCTGTCGTCCAGCGTCCGCTCGAACCACTGGGTGCCGGCGGTAAAGCTGGGGTTGAGGACGTCCGCCATCAGATAGCGGGCCAACGCGCAGATCCGCTCGCACCGCATGGGGTTGCGCTTGTAGGGCATGGCGGAAGAGCCGATCTGGTTTTTCTCAAAGGGCTCTTCCATCTCCTTGAAGTTTGCCAGCAGACGCAGGTCGGTGGCGAACTTCATGCAGCTCTGGGCGATGCCGGCCAGGGCGTTCAGGATGAAGGCGTCCACCTTGCGGCTGTAGGTCTGGCCCGACACCGGGATGACGGCGGCGGGGTCAAAGCCCATCTCCTGCGCGATCTCGGCGTCCACCGCGCGGATCTTGCCCGCGTCCCCCTTGAACAGCTCCATAAAGCTGGCCTGGGTGCCGGTGGTGCCCTTGACCCCGCGCAGCTGCAAAGTGGCCAGGCGGTGGTCGATCTCGCCCAGGTCCATCACCAGTTCGTTGGCCCAGAGGGTGGCCCGCTTGCCCACCGTGGTGGGCTGGGCCGGCTGGCCGTGGGTGTAGGCCATGCAGGGCATATCCTTGTACTCTCCGGCGAAGCGGGCCAGCTTGGCCAGCACGCCCACCAGCTTTCTGCGCACCAGTTCAAGGCCCTGGCGCATGACGATGATGTCGGTGTTGTCCCCCACATAGCAGCTGGTGGCGCCCAGGTGGATGATGCCGGCGGCCTGCGGGCACTGCTGGCCGTAGGCGTAGACATGGCTCATCACATCGTGGCGGACCAGCTTTTCGCGGGCGGCGGCCACGTCGTAGTTGATGTCGTCGACGTGGGCTTCCAGCTCGGCCACCATGGCGGGGGTGATGTTCTCCAGGCCCTGGTGCATCTCTGCCCGGGCCAGGGCCACCCACAGCCGCCGCCAGGTGCGGAACTTGTTGTCGTCCGAGAAGATGTACTGCATCTCGTCCGAGGCGTAGCGGGTGGAAAAGGGGCTGATGTAGCGGTCATGCTGAGACATGGGTCATATCCCTCCGTCAGATCTTGAAGTAGTCGACGCCGCCCTCGAAGATGGGCTGGAACTTGTCGCCCGAGACGTTCTCGTACAGGCGGTCGCCCCGGCGCTCCGAGTGGCCCATCTTGCCCAGGATGCGCCCGTCGGGGCTGGTGATGCCCTCGATGGCCAGCATCGAGCCGTTGGGGTTGTAGCGCAGGTCCATGGTGGGCCTGCCGTCCAGGTCGATGTACTGGGTGGCGATCTGCCCGTTGGCGGCAAGCTGTTCGAGCACCGGCTGCGGCGCGACGAAGCGGCCCTCGCCGTGGCTGATGGCGACCAGGTGTTCGTCGCCCGGCTCGCAGCGGCTGAGCCAGGGGCTGCCGGTGGAGGCCACCCGGGTGCGGACCAGCATGCTCTGGTGCCGGCCGATGGTGTTGAAGGTCAGGGTGGGGTCGCCGGCGGTGATGGGCCGGATGTCGCCGTAGGGGACAAGGCCCAGCTTGATCAGCGCCTGGAAGCCGTTGCAGATGCCCAGCATCAGGCCGTCCCGCTGGAACAGCAGCCGGCGCACCGCCTCGGTGACCGCCGGCGAGCGGAAGAAGGAGGCGATGAACTTGGCGCTGCCGTCCGGCTCGTCGCCGCCCGAGAAGCCGCCGGGCAGCATGACCATCTGCGCGCCGTCGATGGCTTTGACCAGCGCTTCGCAGCTGGCGGTGACGTCGGCGGGGGTCAGGTTGCGGATGACCAGCACCTCCGGCTCAGCCCCGGCGGCGCGGAAAGCCCGGGCGGTGTCGTACTCGCAGTTGGTGCCGGGGAATACCGGGATGACCACCTTCGGCTTTGCCACACCGACTTTGGGGGCGGCGGGCGGGTCGATGCGGCCCGACACAGCCTCGACCTCGGGGCCGGCGGCGCGGTAGGGGTAGACCGGCTCGAGCTTTGCCTCCCAGATCTCCTGCAGGGCGGCGCTGTCCAGCGTCTCGCCGCAGGCGGTGAAGGTGTAATCCCGGACGGTGACGCCCAGCAGCTTGCCGGCCGGCGCGCCGGTGGCGATCTCCAGCACCAGCGAGCCGTAGGCGGGCTCGAACATCTCCTCAGGGGTCATGTCGGCGATCATCTGGAAGCCGACGCGGTTGCCCAGGCCCATCTTGAACAGCGCCTCGGCGATGCCGCCGTAGCCCACCGCCGACGCCGAGAGGACGATCCCCTTTTCCATCATCTGCTCGGCGATGTAATAGTTGGACTGCAGGGAGGCAAAGTTCGGGGTGACGCCGTCCTCCTTGTAGAAGGGGCGGAGCAGCACCACCGAGCTGTGGCTCTTCTTGAACTCGGTCGAGACCACCCGGTGGGTCTTGCCGATGGCGGTGGCGAAGGACACCAGCGTCGGCGGGACGTCGAGGTCTTCAAAGGAGCCGGACATGCTGTCCTTGCCGCCGATGGAGGCGATGCCGAGGCCCATCTGGGCGTCCAGCGCGCCCAGCAGGGCGGCCAGCGGCTTGCCCCAGCGCTCGGGCTTGTCGCCCAGACGCTCGAAGTATTCCTGGAAGGTCAGGTAGGCGTCCTCATACCGGAAGCCGGCGGCCACCAGCTTGGTGACGCTGTCCACCACCGCCAGCATGGCGCCCTTGTAGGGGTCGGCGCTGGTCAGGTAGGGGTTGTAGCCCCAGGCCATCCCCGAGCAGGTGGTGGTCTCGCCGTCCACCGGCAGCTTGGCCGCCATGGCCATCTGGGGGGTCAGCTGGTAGCTGCCGCCGAAGGGCATCAGGACGGTGGCCGCCCCGATGGTGGAGTCGAACCGCTCGCTCAGGCCCTTCTTGCTGCAGACGTTCAGATCGCCCACCATATTCTTCATCTGCTCGCCGAAGGTGGCGCCGGCCCACTGCGGACGCCAGGCGGCGCCCTTCTTGATGTGGGCCTTCTGGTGCTTTTCAGCGCCGTTGGAGTTGAGGAAGTCCCGGCTGATGTCGACGATGGTCGCGCCGTTCCAGACCATCTTGAGCCGCTTTTCTTCGGTGACGGCGGCGACGGGGGTGGCCTCCAGGTTTTCCTCCTCGGCCAGGGCGATGAACTTGTCGACGTCTTCGGGGGCGAGGGCCACCGCCATGCGCTCCTGGCTCTCGCTGATGGCCAGTTCGGTGCCGTCCAGGCCCTCGTACTTCTTGGTGACCTTGTTCAGGTCGATGAACAGCCCGTCGGCCAGCTCGCCGATGGCCACCGACACGCCGCCCGCGCCGAAGTCGTTGCAGCGCTTGATCATCCGGCAGGCGTCCTCCCGCCGGAACAGCCGCTGCAGCTTGCGCTCGATGGGGGGGTTGCCCTTCTGCACCTCGGCGCCGCAGTGCTCGAGGCTCTCGTGGTTGTGCGCTTTGGACGAGCCGGTCGCGCCGCCGATGCCGTCCCGGCCGGTGCGGCCGCCCAGCAGGACGATGACGTCGCCGGGGGCGGGGCACTCCCGCCGGACGTGGGAGGCCGGGGTGGCGCCCACCACCGCGCCGATCTCCATCCGCTTGGCCACATAGCCGGGGTGGTAGATCTCATCCACCTGCCCGGTGGCCAGGCCGATCTGGTTGCCGTAGGAGGAATAGCCGGCGGCGGCGGTGGTCACCAGCTTGCGCTGCGGCAGCTTGCCAGGCAGCGTCTCGCCGACCGGGACGAGGGGGTCCCCCGCGCCGGTCACACGCATGGCCTGGTAGACGTAGCTGCGGCCGGACAGCGGGTCCCGGATGGCGCCGCCGATGCAGGTGGCCGCCCCGCCGAAGGGCTCGATCTCGGTGGGGTGGTTGTGGGTCTCGTTCTTGAACAGGAACAGCCAGTCCTGCTCCTCGCCGTCGACGTCGCACTTGATCTTGACGGTGCAGGCGTTGATCTCGTCGCTCTCGTCAAGGCCGGTCAGGACGCCGCGCTCTTTCAGCGCCTTGGCCCCGATGGTGGCGACATCCATCAGGCAGCGGGGCTTGGCGTCGCGGCCGGTCTCCCGCCGCAGAGCCATGTACCGGTCGAAGGCGGCCTGCACCACCTCGTCGTCGATCTGCACCTCGTCCAGGATGGTGCCGAAGGTGGTGTGGCGGCAGTGGTCGGACCAGTAGGTGTCGATCATCTTGATCTCGGTGATGGTGGGGTCCCGCCGCTCAGAGCGGAAGTACTCCTGGCAGAACCTGATGTCGCCGTAGTCCATGGCGAGGCCCTGCTTTGCCATAAAGTCCCGCAGGCCGGCCTCGTCCAGCTGACCAAAGCCGTCCAGCACCGCCACCGGGGCGGGGGCGGCGTAGGTCATCTGCAGGGTGGCGCGGGTATCCAGCGACGCCTCGCGGGCTTCCACCGGGTTGATGACATACTTTTTGATCTCTTCCAGCTGGGCGGCGGTCACATCGCCCTCCAGCAGGTAGACCCGGGCCGAGCGGACCAGCGGCCGCTCGCCCTGGCTGATGAGCTGGATGCACTCGGCGGCCGAGTCGGCCCGCTGGTCGAACTGCCCGGGCAGATACTCCACCGCGAAGGCCGGGCCGGCGTGGGCCGGCAGGGCGTCGTAGGTCAGGTCGACCGGCGGCTCGCTGAAGACGGTGCCGGCGCACTGGCGGAACAGCTGTTCCGAAATGCCCTCGACGTCGTAGCGGTTGAGCAGCCGCAGGCCGGTCAGCCCGCCGATGCCCAAAAGGCTGGTCAGCTCGTTTTGCAGCTGGCGGGCCTCGCCGTCGAAGCCCGGCTTTTTCTCTACATAGATCCTGTATACCATGGGCTCATCTCCTTGTGGTGATACGCTTGTTCATGTACCCGTTTTAACCCGTTGTTACCCGTTGCGGCCTTCCAGCGCCTTGAGGGCGCGGCGGCCGATGTCGCTGCGGCGGTGCATCTTGTCGAAGTGGATGCGGTCGGCCGCGGCGTAGGCTTTCCTGAGGGCGGCGGGCAGGTCGGCCGCGGCGGCGGTGACCCCCAGCACCCGGCCGCCGGCGGTGAGCAGCTTGCCGTCCTTGACGGCGGTGCCGGCGTGGTAGACGGTGACGTCCGCTTCACCGGGCAGCTGCCCGTCGGTCAGGCCGGTGATCTCCTTGCCCTTCTCATAGCTGACCGGGTAGCCGCCCGACGCCAGGATGACGCAGGCCGCCGCGCCGTCCCGGAACTTGACCTCGGTATCGGCCAGGGTGCCGTTGGTGCAGGCGGTCATCACCGTCAGCAGGTCGCTGTCCAACAGCGGCAGCACCACCTGCGCCTCGGGGTCGCCGAAGCGGCAGTTGTACTCGATCACCTTGGGGCCGTCGGGGGTGATCATCAGCCCGAAATACAAGCAGCCCTTGAAGGGGCAGCCCTCCTCGGCCATGGCGCGGATGGTGGGCAGGAAGATCTCCTCCATGCAGCGGGCGGCCACCTCCGGGGTGTAATAGGGGTTGGGGGCCACGGTGCCCATGCCGCCGGTGTTCAGCCCGGTGTCGTTGTCGCCGGCCCGCTTGTGGTCCATCGAGGAGACCATCGGCTTGACCACCTTGCCGTCGGTGAAACTGAGGACGCTGACCTCCGGCCCGGTGAGGAATTCCTCCACCACCACCCGGTTGCCCGATGCGCCGAACTTCTTGTCCAGCATGATCTCGCGGATGCCGGCCTCGGCCTCCTGCTCGTCCTCGCAGATCAGCACCCCCTTGCCCAGGGCCAGGCCGTCCGCCTTGATGACCACCGGCCAGCGGCCGCGGGCGCGGATGTAGTCCATCGCCCTGGCAGGGTCGTCGAAGGTCTCGTAGGCGGCGGTGGGGATGCCGTATTTCTTCATCAGCTCCTTGGAGAACACCTTGGACGCCTCGATGCGGGCGGCCGCCTTGTCGGGGCCGAAGGCCGGGATGCCCGCCGCGGCCAAAGCGTCCACCATCCCGAGGGCGAGGGGGTCGTCCTGGGCCACCACCACATAGTCGAAGGCCTCTTCTTTGGCGAAGGCCACCATGGCCTCGACGTCGGTGGCCTTGATGTCTTTGCAGGTGGCGTCATAGCCGATGCCGCCGTTGCCGGGGGCGCACCAGATCTCGGTGCACGCCGGGCTCTTTTTGAGGGCGCGGATGATGGCGTGCTCGCGGCCGCCGCCCCCCACTACCAGAATTTTCATAGCAGTCCTCCCCTTCCTGTCCTTATCAAAACGAATGCGCTCAGTGATGGAACAGCCGCACGCCGCAGAAGGCCATGGCGATGCCGTACTTGTTGCAGGTATCGATCACCTGCTGATCCCGGATGGAGCCGCCCGGCTGGACGATGGCGGTGACGCCGCTGCGGCGGGCCCGCTCGATGTTGTCCCCAAAGGGGAAGAAGGCGTCCGACCCAAGGCAGACCCCGGTGACCTGACTGAGGTAGGCTTTCTTCTCCTCGGCGGTCAGGGGCTCGGGCTGGCGGGTGAAGGTCTCGGCCCAGACGTCGTCGCCGATGACGTCCTCGGGGGTGTCGCCGATGTAGACGTCGATGGCGTTGTCGCGGTTGGGCTTGGTCACATCGTCGCGGAAGGGCAGGCCGAGCACCTTGTCCATGTGCCGCAACTGCCAGTTGTCGGCCTTCTGGCCGGCCAGACGGGTGCAGTGGATGCGGCTCTGCTGGCCGGCGCCCACCCCGATGGTCTGCCCGCCCGAGACGTAGCAGACACTGTTGGACTGGGTGTACTTGAGGGTGATCAGGCTGATGATGAGGTCGCGCTTCTGCCCTTCGGTCACCGCCTTGTTCTCAGTGACGAAGTTCGAGAGCATGGTGTCGGCGTTGATCTCCAGCTCATTGCGGCCCTGCTCAAAGGTGATGCCGTAGACCTGCTTGCGCTCGATGGGGGCGGGGCGGTAGGCCGGGTCGATGGCCACCACGTTGTAGTTGCCCTTCTTTTTGCCGGCCAGGACGGCCAGGGCCTCGGGCTCATAGCCGGGGGCGATGATGCCGTCCGACACCTCGTGCTGGATCAGCTTGGCGGTGGGCAGGTCGCAGACGTCGCTCAGGGCGATCCAGTCGCCGAAGGAGGACATGCGGTCGGCCCCGCGGGCCCGGGCGTAGGCGCAGGCCAGGGGGCTCAGGGGCATATCGGGGGCGACGTGGTACATCTGCCGCTCGACGTCGGTCAGGGGCAGGCCGATGGCCGCGCCGGCCGGCGAGACGTGCTTGAAGGAGGCCGCCGCCGGCATGCCCAGGGCCTTCTTGAGCTCGAACACCAGCTGGATCGAGTTGAGGGCGTCCAGGAAGTTGATATACCCCGGCTTGCCGTTCAGGACGGTGACTGGCAGCTCGCCGCCGTTCTCCATATAGATGCGGCTGGGCTTCTGGTTGGGGTTGCAGCCGTACTTCAGGGCGATTTCATTCATGGCAGGTACCTCCTTATTCCATTTCCTCGGGCAGCAGGGGCGGCTCCTCAGGGTCGTCGAGGGAACTTTCCGCCGCCTGGTATTTGTTGTAGATCAGATCGCCGCTCTCCCCGCTTTCCAGGTCGATGACCCGGGCGAAGAAGCTGACCTTGTTGTCCGGGTTCAGGCTCTCCCAGATGCCGCGGGCAAAGTCGCCGACGGTGCGGGGGCAGGCGAAGCGGAGCGGCTCGCCCTCAAAGCTGGGGATGGGGCTGCCGTTGCACTTGTAGGTGCTGATGAAGTGCCCCTCCCCCGCCACCGGCTGGGGGTAATCGAAGAAGTAGCGGTGGACGCTCTCGCCGTTGCCGTCGGCCGACTTGAGGATGCTCATCTGGTAGCTGCCGTCGGCGTAGACCGCCGCCGAGATGCGGGGGGTCCAGTTGGGGCCGTCCGGCTCAAAGGTGCGGGTGCGCAGCGCGTCGGCAAAGCTCAGCCCGCGGCACATCCCGTCGTAGATGGTGTCGGTCTGGTCGCCGTTGGTGACGATGTGGGTGGTGCCGAGGGTCAGCACCGGGTTGTAGATGATCAGGCTGGGGTCCTCGAGCTTGGCGGGGTCGGCCGCCATGGTGCAGATGCCCCCCCGCTCGGGCAGCGGGTCAAAGACGCGGTTGCGGCTGTTGGCGCTGCGCCCCATGATGAAGTAGCCGATGAAGATCTGCCGGCCGTCGGGGGCCTTGGCGATGGCGATGCCCCGGCCGGGGTACTCGTTGCCGGCAAGGTATGCGTTCAAGTCGATCTTTTCCATACGATCCTCCCATTTCTCCGGTTTGCGTTCGGGGCCGCTCAGACGATCTCGCCGCTGCAGACCATGGCCACCGCTTTGGGCAGCAGCTGCCACTCCGCCTCGGCCATCACACGCTTTTGCAGCGTTTCGGGGGTGTCGCCGGGCAGGATGTCCACCGCTTTCTGCAGCAGGATGGGCCCGCCGTCGCACTCCTCGTTGACAAAGTGGACGGTGGCCCCGGTCACCTTGCACCCCCGGGCCAACGCGGCCTGGTGGGGCCGCAGCCCGTACATCCCCGGCCCGCAGAAGGCGGGGATGAGTGCCGGGTGTACGTTCAGGATCCGGCGGGGGTAAGCCGCCACCACGCTCGGCCCCAGCACCGACAGAAAGCCCGCCAGCACCACCAGGCCGATGTCATGGCTTTGCAGCACATCCAGCAGGGCGGCGTCGAAGTCCTCCGGCTTTGCGTAGTCTTTGCGGCTGACCACGCAGCTTTCCACCCCGGCTTTGGCGGCCCGCTCGAGGGCGTAGACCCCCGGCTTCGAGGCCACCACCAGGGTGATCTTGCCGGCGGGGTTCTCGCCCCGGGCCTCGCTGTCCAGCAGCGCCTGCAGATTGGTCCCGCCGCCCGAGACCAGCACCGCGATCTTTACCACAGTTCGACCCCCTCGCCTTCGGCGATGACGCCCAGGCGGTAGGCGCCCGGCTCACCGTTTGCGTGCAGGATGTCGAGGGCCTTGTCCGCCTGGTCGGCGGGGACGGTCAGGATCATCCCCACGCCCATGTTGAAGGTGTTGAACATATCCCGCTCGGGGATATTGCCCGCCTTCTGCAGCAGGCCGAAGAGGGCGGGGGTGCGCACGCCGCTCTTTTGGATGCGGGCGCAGCAGCCCTTCTTCAGGCTGCGGGGGATATTCTCGTAAAAGCCGCCGCCGGTGATGTGGGAGATGCCCCGCACCGCCACCTGCTCGAGGACGGCCAGCACCGGCTTGACATAGATCTTGGTGGGGGCCAGCAGGGCCTCGCCCAGGGTGCGGCCGTCCAGTTCGGCCGGCTTTTCCTGCAGGACCTCGGGGTGGTTTTCCAGGTCAAAGACCTTGCGCACCAGCGAGAAGCCGTTGGAGTGCACCCCCGACGAGGGCAGCGCCAGGATGACGTCCCCCGGCTGCATGGTGTTGTTGTCGAGGATCTTGCTCTTGTCCACCACGCCCACCGTAAAGCCGGCCAGGTCGTACTCGTCCTCGGGGTAGAAGCCGGGCATCTCGGCGGTCTCGCCGCCCACCAGGGC
>DWXX01000137.1 GCA_019118985.1 Candidatus Faecalibacterium faecipullorum | reverse complement strand
TCTTACGAGTTCTTCATCACGACGCTCTCGACGGTGTCGGCGATCTCTTCGCAGGCGTCGGCGCACTTTTCGAGGTAGGTGTAGATCTCCTCCCAGGCCATCACGTCGCGGACGTCCAGCGGCTCGACGTGGAGCTTGTGCATGTTGGCGATGAACAGGCGGTCGCACTCCTCCTCGATGGAGTTGATGTGGATGATGTACTCCTTCAGCTTCTTCGAGTGGCGGAAGTCGGCGAACTCGCCCAGCATCTTGCCCACCTCCTCGCAGCCGCGGATGACCGCGTCCAGCATGGTCAGCGCGTCGGGGCGGATGGTCTGCACGTTGTGGATGTACACCCGCATGCAGACCTCCTCGAGCTTATCGGTCAGGGTGTCGATGTTGGTGCTCAGAAGGCCGATGTCCTCCCGCTCGATGGGGGTGATGAAGGCTTTGGCGAGCTTGTCGGTCATGCCGTGGCGGCACTTGTCGGCGGCGTGCTCGACGGCGTGGATGTCGTCCATCCACTGGGGCATCCGGGCGGGGTCGAAGGTGCGGAAGACCTCTTTCAGCATCTGCGCGGCCTTGGTGGCGTAGCCGGCGCACTCGATGAAGTTGTCAAAGTAGACGGCGTCCTGCTTTTTAGACATAGTATCGTAACTCCTTTTCGCAGTGGGCTCAGAAGATGAACATAAAGACCTTGGCCATCACAAAGCTGATCAGGCCGCAGCCGGGGAAGGTGAAGATCCAGGTCAGCATCATGTCCTTGACCACGCCGTAGTTGATGGCGGAAAGCCGCTTGACGGCGCCCACCCCCATGATGGCGCTGGTCTTGGTGTGGGTGGTGGAGACCGGGATGCCGAACAGGCTGGAATACAGCAGGCAGAGCGCGCCGGCAAGGTCGGCGCAGAAGCCCTGGTACCGCTCCAGCTTGACCATGTCCATGCCCACCGACTTGATGATCTTCTCGCCCCCGACGCTGGTGCCCAGGGCCATCACCACACTGCACAAAAGCATCAGCCAGACCGGTATCTCCATGCCGGCCACCGACCCCTGCCCGTGGGCGAAGGCCAGGCCCAAAAACAGCACGCCGATGAA
Organism: Candidatus Faecalibacterium faecipullorum; assembly: GCA_019118985.1. Classification (GTDB taxonomy): domain Bacteria; phylum Bacillota; class Clostridia; order Oscillospirales; family Ruminococcaceae; genus Faecalibacterium; species Faecalibacterium faecipullorum. The sequence continues at coordinate 8,056 of DWXX01000137.1, read as the reverse complement.
CTTCTGGCCGTCCTGCGCGCCGTGCATGAAGCTCATGCCGGCCGCGCCCGCGATCTGCGCCAGGCGGAAAAAGCGGTTGGCGGCCCGCAGCTCGACGTTGCGGCAGAGGATGGTCACCGCCTTGCAGATCAGCCAGCCGGTGGCAAAGCCGAGCAGCAGGCTCAGGGCCAGGCCGTAGAGCACCTTGACCCACTCGTCAAAGTTGATGCCGCCCACGCCCCCCTGGATGGCGATGGCCGCGCCCGACAGCCCGGCGATCAGGCTGTGACTCTCGCTGGTGGGGATGCCGAAGACCGAAGCCCCCACGCTGTACACCACGATGGACAAAAGGGCCGCACACAGCGCGATCAGCGCGCTGGAGGTGTCTGTGCCGAAGTCCACCATATTGCTGATGGTGGAGGCCACCGAGCTGTTGATCTGGGTCATGACAAAGACGCCCAGAAAGTTGAAGAAGGCGCTCATCCAGATGGCCTGCCGCACGCCGAGGCAGCGGGTGGTCACGCAGGTGGCGATGGCGTTGGGGGCGTCTGTCCAGCCGTTGACGAAGATGACCCCCAGGGTGAACGCCACCGTGATGATCAAGACCGGGTTGCCGGCCAGCTGCCCCCAAAATGAGGTGAATGACAAATCCATACCGTTTCTATAAACTCCTTTCGGCAGGTCGTGTACATAAAACTTACATACATTTTACTCGATTTATAACTGATTTGCAAGAAGCCAGTCGGCCTTTGGGGGGCCTGTCCGCCCGTGGCGTACAAAAAAGCAGCGGCCCCACGTCGGAAACCGCTGCTGATCGCTGTACTTTTACCTATCTTTTACCAATGTTTTACATTGCACGGCCCCGCGCCGGGGGCTCAGACGCTCATTTTGATCCGGCCGGCGGGCAGTTTCGCCATGGCGGAGCCGTCGAGGTCGGCTGCAAGGCTCTCGCCCAGGGCGGCCATATCCTCCTCCACCCGGGCCGTGCCGAGGTCTGCAAGGACGGTGCTGCGCGCCTCGTCGAGGGTCATGGTCTCGAGCGGGTCCAGCCGCATGGCGGCCAGCAGGGACAGGCTGCCGTAGTCCACCACAGCCGTCTGCCCCACCTGGAGGGCGCGCAGCGCGTCGGCCGCCTCGGCCGAGAAGGAGCTGTCCAGGTCGCTGCTGGTCAGGAAGCTGCTGCCGATCTGGGCGGCGGCGTCCTCGGCGGTCAGCTCGCTGTCCAGCACGGCGCAGATGCCGGGCAGCGCCTGGGCCATCACCTCGTCGAAGGTGTCGGGGGTGGATGCCGCGGCGGCCTTTTCGGCCAGGGCGCGCATCTCGTCGGCCTGCGCCTGGTCGGCAAAGGCGAAGGTGGTGGCGTTATACAGCGGCACGGTGACGTACCGGACAAAGAGCATCCCGTTTTCCAGGTGGTCGGTCAGCTCCTCGTCGGTGAGGGGGGTCTCGCCGTTTTCGCCGTAGAGCAGCTCGACCAGCGCCGCCTGTTTGAAGAGGTTCTCCTCATAGCGGCGCAGGCTCTCCTCCCCGATGCCGTTGGCGGCGTACAGCTCGCCGTAGTTTTCCACCAGCTGGCTGGTGTACTGTTCGGCCTGGTCGGCGTAGGCGGGGCTCAGCTCCTGCCCGAGCTCGGCAAAGCGGGTCTCGACGGCGGCAAAGCGCCGCAGGTCGTTGAGGGTCTCGTCCGCCACATAGTCGCTGACCGTCACCGCCTCGCCCCCGTCGGGGGTGATGGTCTCAGCCAGAAAGGCCTTGACGTCGGCGGGGTCCTGGCCGTCGCCGGCGTACTGGGCGGCCGACTGATAGGCGTCGAACTGGGCCAGCAGGTACAGCCCCGAGCTGATCTCGACCCCGCCCACCGTGCCCACCGCATCGGGGGTGGAGGTATGGCACCCGGCGGCGGTCAGGGCCAGGGCCAGCGCCAGCACAGCGGCCAGCGCGCGCAGTTTCAGTTTCATATCAACATGCTCCTTTGATGGTGTTTGAGCGGATATACCCACCCAGTATAAACCCGGCGGCCCCGCCCCGTCAAGGGCCTTTGGCCCCGCCGCCGGCCTTGCTCTGGATGTCAGCCATGGCCCCCAGCAGCTGCCGCAGCAGCTCGAGGGGCTTTTCCCCCTCCCGCAGGGTGATGGAGAGGTAGGGCTTTGCCCCCGCGCCGGCCGTCACCCGCCCGCCGAAGGCGGTCAGCAGCCCGCGGATCATGGGCAGCTCCAGCTTGTCAAGGGCGAGGGTGAGCAGGTCTTTCTTCTGGGTGACCTCGTACACCCCCACCGAGGCGGCCAGCACCCGCACCAGCGACACGCTGACCAGGTCGCTGACCGACGCGGGCGGGTCGCCGTAGCGGTCGATCAGTTCGTCCAGCACGTCCTCGGCGTCGGCGGGGCTGCCCACCGCGGCGATCCGCCGGTAGGCCTCGATCCGCCCCGGCCCGTCGGGGATGTAGCGGTCGGGGATATAGGCGTCCACCCGCAGGTCCACAAGGCACTCGCTCTTGTCGCGGGCGGCCGGCTCGCCCTTGGCGGCGGCGATGGCCTGGTTGAGCATCTTCATATACAGGTCGTAGCCCACCGCCTCCATGTGGCCGTGCTGGCTGTGGCCCAGAAGGTTCCCCGCCCCGCGTATCTGTAAGTCCCGCATGGCGATGCGGAACCCCGAGCCGAAGGCGGTGAACTCCCGTATGGCCGACAGCCGCTTTTGGGCGATGTCGGTCAGGGTCTTGTCCCGCCGGAAGGTGAAGTAGGCGTACGCCTTCCGCCCGCTGCGGCCCACCCGGCCCCGCAGCTGGTACAGCTGGGCCAGGCCCATCCGGTCGGCGTCCTCGATGATGAGGGTGTTGCAGTTGCGCACGTCGATGCCGGTCTCGATCAGTGTGGTGCAGACCAGCACGTCCAGCTCGCCGTCCAACAGCTTCTGCCAGACGGGGTTGAGCTCTTCCTCGCTCATCTTGCCGTGGGCGACGCCCACCCGGGCGGCGGGGGCCATCTGCCGCACCCGGGCGGCGGTGGCCTCGATGTTGTCCACCCGGTTGTGCAGGTAGTAGACCTGCCCGCCCCGGGCCAGTTCTTTTTTGATGGCCTCGGCCAGGATGACCTCGTTGTATTCCAGCACGAAGGTCTCGACCGGCTGGCGCTCAAAGGGCGGCTCTTCGATGGTGGACATATCCCGGATGCCGCTCATGGCCATGCTGAGGGTGCGGGGGATGGGGGTGGCCGACAGGGTCAGCATATCCACCCCGATGAAGCTGGCCTTCAGTTTCTCCTTGTGGCGGACGCCGAACCGCTGCTCCTCGTCGATGATGACAAGGCCCAGGTCGTGGAAGCGGACGTCCTTGGACAGCAGCCGGTGGGTGCCCACCACGATGTCCACCCCGCCGGAGGCCAGGCCCCGCAGCGCCTCTTTCTGCTGCTTTGCGGTGCGGAAGCGGTTCAGCAGCTCCACCCGTACCGGGAAGGCTTCCATCCGCGCGAGGATGGTGTTGTAGTGCTGCCAGGCCAGCAGGGTGGTGGGGGCCAGGATGGCGCACTGCTTGCCCCCCATCACGCACTTGAAGGCGGCCCGCAGGGCCACCTCGGTCTTGCCCACCCCGACGTCCCCGCACAGCAGGCGGTCCATCGGCCAGGGGTGCTCCATGTCGCTTTTGATCTCGGCGGCGGCGGCCAGCTGGTCCTCGGTCTCGTCGTACTCAAAGCGGGCCTCAAAGTCCTGCTGCCACTCCCCGTCCGGGGGGAAGGGGTAGCCCTTGGCCTGCTTGCGCCGGGCGTAGAGGGCGATCAGCTCCTGGGCCATCTCCTCGGTGGCCTTTTTGACCCGGGCGCGGGTGCGCTGCCACTCCCCGCCGCCCAGCTTGGCCAGCTTGACCTTGTCCTCGTCGCCGGGGGGCGTGTAGCGGCTCAGCAGGTCCAGCTGGGTCACCGGCACGTACAGCACGTCCGCCCCGGCGTACTGGATCTTCAGGTAGTCCTTGGTAGCCCCCTGCACTTCCAGCCGCTGGATGCCGGCGTACATCCCGACGCCGTGGCTCTGGTGGACGACATAGTCCCCCGGGCGGACGTCGGCCAGGCTGGACAGGGCGTCCTTGCTCTTTTTGCGGCGTTTGGCCCCGGCGTCCGGCTCTTCGGCGCCGTGGCGGCGGCTGGTCAGGACGGCGCACCGGGCGAAGGGCAGGCTGCACCCGGCGTTCAGATGGCCGGGCAGCACCTGCACCACCCCGGGGCTGGGCCGGACGTCCCGGCTCATGCTGACGGCGTAGCCCTTGTCGGCCAGGTCCCGGGTGAGGGCCGCCGCCCCCTTGGGGGTGCCGGTGTAGAGGGTGACGGCGTACCCCTGGCTGACCAGCGGGTCCAGGTCTTCCAGCAAAGCGCGCAGCTCCCCGTTCCAGCTGGGGGCGAGATGCGCCTCGGCGTTGATGAGGGCCTTGAGCTTGAACTCGTTCATCCCCCGCAGGAAGTTTTCGCAGGCCAGGGTGGGCAGGCGCTCAGCGGCCAGGGCCAGCTCGTCCGCGCTCTGGTAGAGCACGTCCAGCCCCGGGCAGAGCACCCCCTCTTCCAGCAGGCCCGTCAATTCCTCGCCGCGGCGGTACTCGGCGGCCTTCAGCGCGTCCCGGATGCCGCCCATCTCGTCCAAAATCAGGATGGGGGAATCCAGGTGGTCCAGCACGGTGGCGGGGGCGGGGTAGCGGATGCCGTAGTACTTGTCCATCGCCTCGGGCATCTGCCCGGCGTCCAGCTGGGCGAGGTCGGGGGCCATGGCGGCTTCGAGGGCGGCGCGGCGCCTGCCGCGGGCCTTTTTGACGGCGGCCCGCAGGGCGGCGGCGGTCTCCTCGCAGCTGCCGAACAGCACCTCCCGCGCGGGGGAGAGGTAAATTTTGTCCAGCGCGGCGTCCCGCCGCTGGCTGACAAGGTCGAAGGAGGAGATGGAGTCGATCTCCTCGTCCCAGAACTCCAGCCGGGCGGGGGCGGGCATGTCGGGGGGGAAGATATCCACGATCTCCCCCCGGACGCTGAACTGCCCCGGCCCTTCCACCTGGCTGCGGCGGATGTACCCCGCGGCGAACAGCTTCTGTACAAGCTCCTCCCGCGGGCAGGTCATCCCCGGCTTGAGGGTCAGGGTGTTGGCTCTGAATTCAGCCCGGGGGACGGTGTACTGGCCTATGGCCTCGGCCGGGACGCAGACGGCGGCCAGACGCCCCCCCGCCAGCGCCCCCAGCACCGACAGGCGGCGGTACTCGTACTCGCGGCCGGCCCCCTCCACCGGGCGCAGCAGGTAGTCCCGCGGGGGGAAGACCGCTGCCGCCGCCCCCAGGGTGCGCAGGTCGTCGGCCAGATGGGTGGCCTCGGCCTCGCCGGGGGTGACGATGCACAGCGGGCGGCCCAGGTCTCGGGCCAGCAGGGCGTAGACCAGCGCCCGCCCGGCGGGCGGCAGGCCGAAGAGGGCCGCCGGCCCCGGGCTTGCCAGGCTGGCGGCGATCTTCTGGTATTCAGGGGTCTGCTTGAGCATTGCCTCGTACACGGGGCGTTCACCTCCCGGCGTTTGTGCGGCGTGTCAGCGGTTGTACTTGTTCTGTGCCTCGGGCAGCCGGCCGTCCATGATCAGCCGGGCGGCGGCGGCGATGTCGTCGCTGCGGTCGGCCAGGGCTTTGGCGTCCGCCTCGGGCAGGCGGCCCAGCACCCAGTCGGCCAGGTCGTAGTCGGGGCGGGGCTTTGCCCCCACGCCGATGCGTATGCGGGGGAACTGGTCGGTGCCCAGCCGCGCGATGATGCTCTTGAGGCCGTTGTGCCCCCCCGCCGACCCCGACGGCCGGATGCGCAGCTTGCCGGGGGGCTGGGTGATGTCGTCGCACAGGACGATGACGTGGGCGGGCGGTATCTTGAAGAAGGCGGCCATCGGCGCGATGGAGTCCCCCGACAGGTTCATATAGGTCAGCGGCTTGAGCAGGCAGACCTTGTGCCCGTCCGCCTCGCCCTGGCCCCACAGGCCCTGGAACTTGGCCTTGCTGACCTGGATGCCCCACTTTGCGGCGAGGCTGTCCAGCGCGGCGAAGCCGGCGTTGTGGCGGGTGCCGTTGTACTTGGCCTCGGGGTTGCCCAGGCCGGCGATCAGCCAGATGTCGTTCGTTATCATAAGCGCAGTATCCTGAATGGTGTGTCGAACCCGCGCTCACAGACAAAAAGGGTCCCGGGCCGCGCGTTCTGCCCGGCCCCGGGTCCCTGTGGTGTGCGGGTCGTGGTGTGGTCAAGCGGTGTGGTCAGCGGCCGGCGGCCGGTTCAGCCTGTTCGGCGGCGCGCTGTTCGGCTTCCAGCTTCTGCTTTTTGGCGATGTAGGCCGCCATCCTGGGGCCGGCCCAGCCCTCGACGTTGGCCTGCTGCCCCCGCTCGATGGCAAGGGCTGCGGCCGGCACGTCCCGGGTGACGGTGCTGCCGGCGGCGGTGTAGGCGCCGTCCCCCACCGAGACGGGGGCGACAAGGTTTGTGTTGCACCCGATGAAGCAGTAGTCCCCGATGGTGGTGCGGTGCTTGGCCGCGCCGTCGTAGTTGCAGGTGACGGTGCCGCAGCCGAAGTTGCAGTACTTGCCCACGTCGCTGTCCCCGATGTAGGTCAGGTGGCTGACGGTGTTGCCGCGGGCAAAGTTCGAGTTCTTGGTCTCGACATAGGCGCCGAGGTGGACGCCGTAGTCGGTGACGGTGCCCGCCCGGATGTGGGTGAAGGGCCCGATGTTGTTGTGCGGCCCGATCTGCGATGCGTAGACCTGGCTGGCGTTGACGGTGGTACCCTCGCCGATGGCGCTGTCTTCGATCAGGGCGTTCGGCCCGATGACGCAGCCCGCCCCGATGACGGTGTCCCCCCGCAGGATGGTGCCGGGCAGGATGCGCGCCCCCGGCGCGATGCGCACCCCCTCGTCGATCGAGACGGTGCGGCTGTCGATCGCGACGCCGTTTGCGATGTGGCGCAGCAGCACGGCTTCGCGCGCGGCTTCAGCCCTGTCCAGCGCGCCGCGGGCCGCGGCCAGGTCCGCCGGCGCTGCGGGGGTAAACTCAGGCGTAAAATCAGACATAGATAAAGGCCTCCTTGTATCCATGCAAATAGGGGCGGGGGAGCGAATAACTCCCGAACCTACCCCACTATATATTAACGTAAAAGCCTTGTTTTTTCAAGGGAAATGCACAAATTTGTGTAAACAAAATCAGCAGTTTTCAGCCGGTAGCGGCTGGATTTTGTGTTATTTGTCTGGTATAATATTTTCGCATGGCAGTGAACGTTGGCAAAACGAACCATTGAGTATGCGCCGGGCGGCAAAGCGCCCGGGTCGAATCAAAACGGGAGGTAAATGAATCCATGAGCAAAAAGTATATCTACTACTTCAGCGAGGGGAATGACGCTTTCGGCGGCGACAAGACCACGATGAAGAACATCCTGGGCGGCAAGGGCTCGGGTCTGGCTGAGATGACCGCAGCCGGCATGCCTGTGCCCCAGGGCTTCACCATCACCACCGAGGCCTGCACCCAGTACTATGCCGACGGCCGTCAGCTGAACGACGCGCTGGTCGCCGACATCTTCGAGCACGTCAAGGGCCTGGAGGAGATCACCGGCAAGAAGTTCGGCGACAACTCCAATCCCCTGCTGGTGTCGGTCCGCTCGGGCGCCCGCCAGTCCATGCCCGGCATGATGGACACCATCCTGAACCTGGGCCTGAACGACGAGGCCGTCGAGGGTCTGGCCAAAAAGACCGGCAACCCCCGCTTTGCCTATGACTGCTACCGCCGCTTCGTGCAGATGTTCGCGGACGTCGTCATGATGGTCCCCAAGAGCCTGTTCGAGGTCGAGATCGACAAGATGAAGGAAGCCAAGGGCTACACCTCCGACGCCGACCTGACCGCCGACGACCTGAAGGAGCTGGTCGCCGTCTTCAAGAAGATCTATGAGGACAACGAGGGCCGCCCCTTCCCCCAGGATCCCAAAGAGCAGCTGGTCGAGGCGGTCAAGGCCGTCTTCCGCAGCTGGGACAACCCCCGCGCCAACGTTTACCGCAAGATGAACGAGATCCCCTACGAGTGGGGCACCGCTGTCAACGTGCAGC
>DWXX01000136.1 GCA_019118985.1 Candidatus Faecalibacterium faecipullorum | reverse complement strand
CCAAGATCACCGCCATCCTGGACGAGGCCACCGACAAGTGGGGCATCAAGGTCAACCGGGTGGAGGTCAAGAACATCATGCCGCCGGCCGAGATCCAGGACGCCATGGAAAAGCAGATGAAGGCCGAGCGTGAAAAGCGGGCCGTCATCCTCAAGGCCGAGGGCGAGAAGCAGGCCGCCATCACCGCCGCCGAGGGCGAAAAGGAGGCCGCCATCCTGCGGGCCGACGCCATCAAGCAGCAGCGCATCCTGGAGGCCGAGGGCGAGGCCCAGGCCATCCTGGCGGTGCAGCAGGCCGAAGCCGACGCCATCCGCCTGCTGAACGAGGCCGACCCCGCCGGCAAGGTGGTGGCCCTGCGCAGCCTGGACACCCTGGCCAAGGTCGCCAACGGCAGGGCGACCAAGATCATCATCCCCTCCGACCTGCAGAACCTCGGGGCGGTGGTCCCCTCCATCGCCGAGCTGCTGACCGACAAGCCCGCCGAATAACCCACCCGACAGCAAGACCCCCGCGCCCTGCTTTTGCAGAGGGCGCGGGGGTCTTTGTATGTCGGTCACAGTTTCAGCTCGTAGATGTAGTTGGGGATCACCTCGTCGGTGCCGCCCTTGGTGTAGCTGCCCTCCGCGATGATGAGGGCCCCCACCTTGCGGGCCAGGGCGTTGGACGCCTCGTTCTCTTTGGCGATGCGGATGGTCACCGCCCCCGCCCCCCGGGCCCGGGCATAGCCGATCAGCCCCTCGACGATCTCGGTGCCGTAGCCCTGCCGCTGGCAGGCCGGCTGGACGGCGTAGGCGATGTCATAGCTGCGGCCGCCGTTTTCGGGGATAAAGCTGCAGGTGCCCACCGGCTGGCCGGTGGCGCGGTCCACCGCCACCAGATGGCAGCAGTCCAGCGCGTCGCCCAGCCCTTCCACCGACTTGGTGTAGGCTGCAAGGTCGGGGATGGCCTCCAGCGCCGGGTCGGACAGCCAGCGGCCGGTGTCCGGGTCGTTCCACAGGCTCATGGCAAAGGGCGCGTCCCCGGGGGTAAAGCCGCGCAGCGCCAGGCGCGGGGTCTCGATGGTTTCGATTTTCATACAACATCCCCTCCTATTTTACAACAATGGATGCCGTGCGGGTTCAGTCCCCGGCGTCCTGCTCTGCCCCGCCCTCGTCGAGGGCGATGCGGAAGGTCGCCTGCCGCACCTTGCCGCAGCCCTGGGCCTTGATCCCCGTCTTGTACGGCTCCCCCGCGAGGAAGAGGGCGAACCGCCCCTCGCAGAGCATCCCCGCCGCGCTGGTGGGGGCGCTGCCGAAAGCGGGCGCATCCCCCGCCGCCGGCTTTTTGACCGCAAAGTCCCCGAGGGAGACTTCAAACATCTCGCTGCCGGCAAGGTCGGTCAGCAGGGTCAGGCAGCCGTCGCTGCAGGCAAAGTCCAGCTTGTCGCCGCTCTGCGGGGTCAGGGTGCGCACCTCGGCGGTCACCGCCCCGCCGTCGAGGCGGGTGGTGCCCTCGGGCAGGGCGGCTATATCCCGCGCCATGATGAACTCGATGGCCGTGTCGAGGTTGGGGCTGATGCCCAGGTAGTTGGGCAGGTTGTTCAGTGTGTCAAAAATCATGGGGTCTCTCCTTTCGTCACTTGCTCAGCGAAAGGATGGCGTCCCGGATGCGGGCGGCGGCAATGCGGGTCTTGTCGGCGTCGCCGAAGGCGGTCAGGCGGAAGTAGCCCTCGCCGCAGGGGCCGAAGCCCACCCCCGGGGTGCCCACCACGCCGGCGTTCTCCAGCAGCCAGTCGAAGAAGGTCCAGCTGTCCATGTTGCCGGGGCAGCGCAGCCAGATATAGGGGCTGTTGTGGCCGCCGCAGTACCACACGCCGCACTCGTTCAGGGCGTCGGCGATGACCTTGGCGTTCTGCCGGTAGTAGTCGAGGTTTGCCTGGATTTCGGCCATCCCCTCTTTGGTAAAGACCGCCGCCGCGCCCCGCTGCACGATGTAGGGCACGCCGTTGAACTTGGTGGTCTGCCGGCGCAGCCAGAGCTTGTTGAGGTTCATCCCCTCCCGCTCCAGCTCATGGGGGACGACGGTGTAGCCGCAGCGGGTGCCGGTGAAGCCGGCGATCTTGGAGAAGGAGCAGATCTCCACCGCGCACTCCCGCGCGCCCTCCACCTCAAAGATGCTGCGGGCCAGCCCCGGCTCCGAGACGAAGCACTCATAGGCGGCGTCGTAGAGGATGACGGCGCCGTTGGCTTTGGCGTAGTCCACCCACTCTTTCAGCTGTTCGCGGGTATAGGCCGCGCCGGTGGGGTTGTTGGGGCTGCAGATATAGATGATGTCGGCCTTGACCGCCGGGTCGGGCATGGCCAGAAAGCCGTTGGCCTCGCTGGTGGGGGCGTAGACGATCTTCCGCCCGTCGGTGACGTTGTCGTCCACATAGGTGGGGTAGACCGGGTCGGGCACCAGGACGGTGTTGTCCTCGCTGAACAGGCCCAGGATGTTGGCCAGGTCGCTCTTGGCGCCGTCGCTGATGAAGACCTCGTCGGCGGCAAGGGCCACCCCCCGCTCGGCGTAGTAGCCCTGCACAGCCTCGCGCAGGAAGTCGTAGCCCTGCTCGGGCCCGTAGCCGTGGAAGCCGGCGGCAGAGCCCATCTCGGCCACAGCCTCCTGCATGGCCCTGACCACGCTGCCCGCCAGGGGGCGGGTCACGTCCCCGATGCCCAGGCGGATGACCTCGCGGTCGGGGTGGGCCTGCTGGAAGGCGGCCACCCGGTGGGCGATGTCCACGAACAGGTAGCTGGCCTTGAGCTCGTTGTAGTGCTGATTCATTTTCATCTTGTTACACGCTCCCTCTTGATTCAGTTCCATTCACTTGCGCCGTCACTTGCGCCGTCCCTTCATAGACGGTGACGGCGTCGCCGGTCATCAGCAGCTCCCGCCCGGGCAGGACGCGGATGGTCAGCTCCCCCCCGCGCAGCAGCACCCGGACGTCCGCCCCCGCCGGCACCCGCCCCAGCTCGGTGAAGGCCGAGACGGCGGCGCAGGCGCCGGTGCCGCAGGCCCATGTCTCGCCGCTGCCCCGCTCCCACACACGCATCTTGAGGCAGGCGGGGCCGAGCTGCTGGACAAACTCGGTGTTGACCCGCTCGGGGAAGTTTTCATGCCCCTCAAAGGCGGGGCCGATGGCCGCAAGGTCGAGGCTGTCCACATCCTCCGCCGGGACGACGCAGTGGGGGTTGCCCACGCTGATGCAGCTGACCGTCCACACCCGCCCGGCGGCCGCAAGGGGGACCCCCACCAGCGGCCCGGGGCCCATGTGGACGGCGGGCAGGTCGGCGGCCATGGGGCTGTAGCGGCCCATCTCGACCTGCCAGCGGCCCTCGCCGGCGCGGCGCAGCAGCTTCTGCCCGCTGGCCGTGTCGATGCGCAGGCTGTCCTTTGCGCAGGCGCTGTCGTGGGTATACAGCCACTCGGCCACGCAGCGGATGCCGTTGCCGCACATCTTCCCCTCGCTGCCGTCGGCGTTGAACATCCGCATGGCGGCGTCCGCCCCGGCAGCGGCGGCGCAGATGCAGATGATGCCGTCCGCCCCCACCGAAACGCGCCGGGCCGACAGCTGCCGCGCCAGGGCCGCAATGTCCGCCGGCACGCCGGACGCGCGGCAGTCCAGGTAGATATAGTCGTTGGCGCAGCCCTGCATTTTTGTAAAGCTGAGTCGCACAGCTTACCCCTCCCCTCGATGTCTTACTTTATTATAGCGGCGAAAGCCCCCGATGACAAGCGTCCGGCCCAATTTTCACCGGAATCTCAAATCAGGGCTTGACAATGCACGGCGCTTAGGCTATAAACTAAAGAGGAACTTTTGTGTGCCTGGCCATGCAGCCGCCGGACACCCATGCCAAAGGATAAAGAAAAAGGAGAGACTGCACAATTATGGAGAGCACGTTTGAGAAGATCCGCGGCTTCCTCGCTGAGCAGCTGGGCATCGAGCCCGAGAAGATCACCATGGACAGCGACCTGCTGAACGACTTCGAGGCCGACAGCCTGGACATCGTCGATATGGTGATGACGTTGGAGGATGAGTTCGGCATCGAGGTGCCGGACGAGGCCATCCAGGATATGCACACCGTGGGCGACGTGGTCCGCTTTGTGGACTCGAAGATCGCGTGAGGCGGGCAGCTATGGCAAAAGAGACAAAGAAACTGGTCCAGGCCATCACCAGCCAGGAAGAAAACTTTGCGCAGTGGTACACCGACATCTGCGTCAAGGCCGAGCTGGTGGAATATTCCAGCGTCAAGGGCTTCATCATCCTGCGGCCCTACGGCCAGGCCATCTGGGAGAACATTCAGAAGAACCTGGACGCCCGCTTCAAGGCCAGCGGCCATGAGAACGTGGCCATGCCGGTGCTCATCCCCGAGAGCCTGCTGAAAAAGGAGGGGGACCTGGTCAACGGCTTCGCCCCCGAGGTGGCGTGGGTCACCATGGGCGGCAGCGACGAGCTGGAAGAGCGGCTGGCCGTCCGCCCCACCAGCGAGACCATGTTCTGCGACCACTGGTCCCGGGTGCTGCACAGCTACCGCGAGCTGCCCATGAAGTACAACCAGTGGTGCAGCGTCGTCCGGTGGGAAAAGACCACCCGCCCCTTCCTGCGCAGCCGCGAGTTCTGGTGGCAGGAGGGCCACACCATCCACGAGACCAGCGAAGAGGCCGAGGCCGAGACCATGGCCCAGCTGAACTGCTACGCCAGCTTCTGTGAGGACGACCTGGCCATCCCGGTGGTCAAGGGCCGCAAGACCGACAAGGAGAAGTTTGCCGGCGCCGAGGCCACCTATACCATCGAGGCCATGATGAAGGACGGCAAGGCCCTGCAGAGCGGCACCAGCCACTTCTT
>DWXX01000135.1 GCA_019118985.1 Candidatus Faecalibacterium faecipullorum | reverse complement strand
TGGTGAGGGTGAGGATGGAGGTGGAGCCGAACAGGGTGCTGCACACGTCCCCCGACAGGTTGGTGCTGGTGGAGAACAGGTGCATCAGCAGGTAGCCGATGGCCAGCGTCCCCACCGAGAGGACGGCGATGGCGGCGTCCCCCTGCAGCCGGGCGTTCTGCCCGGTGCGCAGCAGCAGGATGGCGGCCGCCACCGTCACCGGCAGCACCAGCAGCATCTCGTCGGTCAGGTCGAGGACCGACGCCACCGCCAGCGCGCCGAAGGCCACATGGCTCAGCCCGTCCCCGATGAAGGAAAAGCGCTTGAGCACCAGCGTCACCCCGAACAGGGAGGCGCACAGCGCGATCAGCACCCCCACCACCAGCGCATAGCGGACGAAGGGGAAGGCGAAGTAATACCGCAAAGTCTCAAAGATGGTCATGCCGGGTCACCGCCTTTCGGGCTGCGGGGGGCGAACATCTGCCCCACCGGGCTGTTCAGGTAGGCCGCCGCCGTCCCGAAGAAGAGGCGCTGCCCCTCCCCGATGTGCAGGATATGGCTGGCGTACTGCACCGCCGCGGCGATGTCGTGGCTGATCATGATGACGGTGATGCCGTCGGTGCGGTTGAGTTCGGCCACCAGGTCGTACAGCTCGGCGGTGACCTTGGGGTCAAGGCCGGCCACCGGCTCGTCCAGCAGCAGCAGCTTGCGGGTGGCGCACAGGGCCCGGGCCAGCAGCACCCGCTGCTGCTGCCCGCCCGACAGCTCCCGGTAGCACCGGCGGGCGATGGGGGCGATGCCCAGCCGCTCCATGCTGCGGGCGGCCAGGGCGCGCTCCGCTTTGGAATAGAAGGGCCGCAGCCCGCAGCGGTTGAGGCAGCCGGACAGGACCACCTCCTGCACGCTTGCGGGGAAGTCCCGCTGCACCGGGGTCTGCTGCGGCAGGTAGCCGATCTCGTTTTTGTGCAGCCCGTCCCCGAAGGTGATGGTCCCCGCGAGGGGGGCGCGCAGGCCCAGCAGGGTCTTCATCAGGGTGGACTTGCCCGAGCCGTTCTCCCCCACGATGCACAGGTACTGCCCCTGCGCCACGGTGAAGGAGAGGTGCCGGGCCACCGGGGTGTTCTCGTACCCCAGGGTCAGGTCTTGACAGGTGATAAGTGCCATGGTCGTCTTTGCTTCTCCTCAAGCCAGCGCTTGTTTCAATACGTCCAGGTTGTCCTGCATGATGGACAGGTAGGTCACCCCGGCCGCGGCGTCCGCCTCGTTGACCCCCTGCATCGAGTTGAGGGTGAGGATGGCGGCGTTTTTGGCGGCGGTGTTCTGGACGATGGTCTCGGCTACGCGGTGGTCGGTGTTCTCGATGGTCAAAACGGCGGGCAGGCCCAGCTCGTCCACCTTGCCGGCCAGGAAGGCCACCGTCTCAAAGTTGGCCTCGGTCTCGGCCGAGCAGCCGGGGAAGGCTGCGTAGTAGTCCAGGCCGTAGTCCTCCACCAGATAGCGGAAGGGGAAGCGGTCCCCGAACAGGACGGTGTGGAGCGGCGCCGCGTCCACCGCCGCCTGATAGGCCGCGTCCAGCCCGGCCAGCTGTTCGCAGTAGGCTGCGGCGTTGGCGGCGTAGGCCCCGGCATGGCCGGGGTCGGCCTGGCTGACGGCGCCGGCGATGGCCTCGGTCAGGACGGCGGCGTTTTTCAGCGACAGCCAGATGTGCTCGTCGTAGGCGGCGTCCCCGTGGTCATGGTCGTGGCCGTCGTGGGGCTGCATCCCGTCGGCCAGCTCTTCCAGCCGGGCGGCGTCCCCCAGGGCGTCCAGCAGGCTGAGCACCTGCAGGTCGGGGTTGACCGCCTCCTGCAGCGCGCCCTCCACCCAGCTGTCCGACACGCCCCCCACATAGACAAAGAGGTCGCAGGAGGACAGCAGCAGCATATCCTCCACCGTCGGCTGGTAGCTGTGCAGGTCGACGCCGGTGTCCTGCAGCCAGACCAGCTCGACGCCGGGGACGTCCCCCAGCACCTGCCGGGTCCAGTCGTACAGGGGGAAGGTGGTGACCACCACCCGCAGCGCCCCGCCGCCGGGCGCGTCGGGGGCGTCGGGGGCGTCCGGGCTGCTCGGCGATGAGCCGCAGCCGGCCAGGACGGCCAGGGCCAGTGCAGCCGCCAGCAGGGCGGCCGCGATACGTTTCCAGTTTTTCATACAGACCTCCGGCGCGGGCGACCCCGCGCAAAACGAGCGGCAGGCCGCCCCGCAGGGCCCGCCCGCCGCGAATTTGCAACTTGACTGCAAATTATTATACTCAGCCCCCCTGCCCTTGTCAAGGGGCAGCCTCTCGACAAAAGCCGTGGGCTGCTGTATACTTATATAAAAGAATTGCAAAGTACGGCCCCGGCGGGGGTAGAAAGTGTGGCAGACCATGTCAGAACAGTCAAGCGCCCAGCGGGCACAGTACGAAAAGATGACCGGCACCCCCATCCCCAAACTGGTGATGGGCCTGGCGGTGCCCACCATCCTCAGTATGCTCATCACCAGCATCTATAACCTGGCCGACACCTTCTTTGTGGGGCAGCTGTCCACCAGCGCGTCGGGCGCGGTGGGGGTGGTGTCCAGCCTGATGGCGGTCATCCAGGCGGTGGGCTTCATGCTGGGGCACGGCGCGGGCAGCGTCATCAGCCGCAGTCTGGGCAGCGGGGACGCCCACACCGCCTCCCGCTTTGCCTCCACCAGCTTTTTCACCGCCATCGGGGTGGGCGCGCTGCTGGGCGCGGGGGGCGTGCTGGGGCTGACCCCGCTGATGCGGCTGCTGGGCAGCACCGAGACCATCCTGCCCCACGCTAGGGCGTACGCCTTTTACATCCTGCTGGCCGCCCCCTTTATGATGTCCAGCCTTGTGATGAACAACATCCTGCGCTATGAGGGCAAGGCGAGTTTCGCCATGGTCGGCCTTGTCACCGGCGGCGTGCTGAATATGGTGCTGGACCCGGTCTTTATCTTCGGCTTCGGGATGGGCACCGGGGGCGCGGGGCTTGCCACCGGGCTGAGCCAGGTGGTCAGCTTTGGTATCCTGCTGTCCATGTACCTGCGGGGCAAGACGGTCAGCCGTCTGTCCATCCGCTTTTACACCCGCCGCGCGCGGGACCTTGGCACCATCCTCACCACCGGCATGCCCAGCTTCGGCCGGCAGGGGCTGGCCAGCTTTGCCAGCATGATGCTGAACGTCGCCGCCCGCAGCTACGGGGACGCCGCGGTGGCCGCCATGAGCATCGTCTCCCGCATCTTCCAGTTCCTGATGTCGGTGGCGCTGGGGGTGGGGCAGGGCTTCCAGCCGGTGGCGTCCTACAACTACGGGGCGCGCAAGTTCCACCGGGTGCGGGCGGCCTGCATCTTCACCATGCAGGCCAGCTTCGTTCTGCTGACCGCATTGCTGGTCGTCAGCTTTCTGAACGGCGAGGCGCTGGTCCGCCTCTTCCGCGACGACGACGCGGTGACCGCCATCGCCCTGCCGGCCTTCCGGTGGCAGTGCGCCGCCACCCTGCTGCAGCCGGTGATGACCTGCTCCAACATGCTGTTCCAGAGCGTGGGCAAGGCGGGGCGGGCCACCCTGCTGGCCTGCTGCCGGCAGGGGATCTTCTTCATCCCGCTGGTGCTGGTCCTGCCGCAGGTGTGGGGCCTGGCGGGGGTGCAGTACAGCCAGCCCATCGCCGACGCGCTGAGCTTTCTGGTGGCGGTGCCCTTTCTGTGGCAGTTTTTGAATGAGCTGGACCGGATGGAGGCCCGGGTGCAGGCCGGCGAGGAACCGGAATAAACCCCTGTTTTGCCGCCCGAAAAACCTAAAAATCCTGATGCGTGCCCATACCTTTTGTGCAAGCCGACAAAACCGGGGCGCTGCACTTGTGAAAAAACACGATGGGTGGTATAATTCCACCAAGCAAGGAGATACCGTACCCATGGGGATGGGTGCGTTTTTTGAAACAAGATTTCTATGGAGGGATACAGTATGAGAACTGTCGAACAGACCCTGATCGAAGCGGGCCGCGCCTATACCATCGCTGCGGCGACCGGCTATGTGGTCAGCTACACCGGCGCCAAAGAGGACGGCGCCGCCGAGCTGCGCCTGGCCAGGTATGAGCGCAAGCCCGAGCAGGAATGGCTCTTTGACCGGGTGGGGGAGAACAGCTACCGCATCCACTGCCGGGCCAACGGCAAGGTGATCGACCTGATGATGGCCGGCACCGACAACGGCACCTGGCTGCACCTGTGGGACGACGTGCTGGGCAGCAGCCAGGTCTGGACGCTGCTGCCGGTCAACGACGGCACGGTGCGGATCGTCAGCCAGTGGGCCAGCGGCAAGTGCCTGGACACGGTGGGCATCGGCAGCGCGGAGGGCGCCATCCTGCAGATCTGGCAGGAGAGCCCCGGCGCCGACCAGCTGTGGACCATCCGCGCGGTGAAGGACCGCAAGGCCGAAGAGCCCGCCGCCCCGGCCGCTGAGACCGCCCCTGCGGAACAGGTCAAGGCCGAGGCTCCCGCCCCTGCCCCTGCTGAGGAGACCAAGGCCGAAGAGCCCGCCGCCCCCGCAGCAGAGGAAAAGCCGGCCCGCCGCACCCGCGCCAAGAAGGCCGACAGCGCCGCCGCAGCCCCCGCCGAGACGGTGAAGGCCGAGGCCCCCGCCGCTGAGAAAGCCAAAGACGAAGCCCCCGCCGCCGAGGAAAAGCCCAAACGTCGCGCCTGCCGCACCAAGAAGGCGGCTGAGCCCGCCGCCGAGGCCGAGGCGCCCAAAAAGCGGGCCGCCCGCACCAAAAAGGCCGCCGCTGAAGCAGAAGCCGCCCTCGCTGCACCCGCTGCAGAGGAAAAGCCGGCCCGCCGTACCCGCGCCAAGAAGGCCGAGCAGTAAACCGACCGCCATCCGCCGCCCTGTTTTGAGGGGCGGCGGTTTTTGTTCGTGACATTTGCCCCCGGGTGGAGTATACTTAAAGCACAAAACCAAAAGGAGGCTTATCCCATGCAGGCAACCATCCAAAATGAATCCCTGACCCTGACGGTGGACACCCACGGGGCTGAGGCGGTCAGCGTCAGGAACGCCGCCGGCCAGGAGATGCTCTGGCAGGGGGACAAATCGGTCTGGGGGCGGCACGCGCCCATCCTCTTCCCCTGGACGGGCAAGCTGGCGGGGGGCATCCTGACCCACGCCGGCAAGAGCTACAAGGGCGGGCAGCACGGCTTTGCCCGGGACCTTGAGCACACCCTGCTGGACGCCGGGCCGGACTGCATCCGGCTGGAACTGCGCGCCGACGAGGAGATCAAGGCAAGCCGCTTCCCCTACGACTTTGTGCTGACCAGCACCTTCCGGCTGGAGGGCAGGACGGTCCACCACACCCTGACGGTGGAGAACCCGGCCGGCGCGGCCGAGCCCCTGCAGTTCGGCATCGGGTACCACCCGGCCTTTGCCGTCCCCTTCGACGACGCCCACACCACCGCCGACTACGAGTTCCGCTTCGACCGGCCCGAGAGCCCGGTCATCCTGGACGCACGGCCCAACGGCCTGCTGAGCGGCAGGTGCTACTACCAGTGGAAGAACGCCGCCGCCATCCAGCTGGAGGACCACATGTTCGACAGCGACAGCTTCTGCATGGCAGGGCTGCGCAGCGAGACCCTCGGCATCTATGAGAAGGACACCGGCCGCAACATCACCTGCAACATCGCCGGCTACCCCTACACCCTGATCTGGAGCGCCCGGACCGAGACCATCCGCTTTGTCTGCATCGAGCCCTGGCACAGCCTGCCCGCAGCTGAAGCCGACGGCCCCTCCTGGCGCAAGCGGGCCGCCGCCGCCACCCTCGCCCCCGGCGAAAGGTGGGAGACCACCCTCTCCACCACCTTTGACCGGTGAGGGGGCTGCAGGGTTTTTTCATGGCCCACCGGGCGGCGCTGGCCGGCCTTGCGGGGGCGGCGGCCGCCCTCGGGCTGTTTGATCTGGCCCGCCGCAGCCGCCGCGCCATGGACTGGTGGGTGGACAGCGTCTCCATGCCGGTCAAGCGGGCCCTGGGCGCGGCCTGCGACCCGCTGCCCTTCAGCGTCTGTGAGGCGGGGGCCACCCTGCTGATCCTGGGTGCGCTGGCGCTGCTGGGCCGTGCGGTCTGGCGGGCGGCCCACGGCAGCCCCGCCGCCCTGGCGGCCTGGGGGCTGCACCTGGCGGTGCTGGTGCTGTGGGGCTATGTGGGGGTCTGCGCCCTCTGGGGCACCCAGTACTACGCCGCCTCCTTTGCCGAGAAGGCCGGGATGACCGACGGGGCGGTCAGCACCGAACAGCTGACGGCGGTGGCGGCCTACTTCGGGCGGCAGGCGTCCGCCCTGGCGGATACCGTCCCCCGGGACGAGACGGGCTGCTTTGCGGTCGGCCGGGGGGAGATCATGGCCGACACCGCGGGGGCGTACGACGGGCTGACAGCGCGGTGGCCCTTCCTCGCCGGGCCCGAGCGGCGGGCCAAACCCGCCTTCTACTCCAAGCTGATGAGCGCCTGGGGCTTTACCGGCTATCTGTGCCCCCTCACCGGGGAGAGCACCCTCAACGTCGACTGCCCCGCCGTCTTTCTGCCGGTGACCATCGCCCATGAGTACGCCCATCAGCGCGGGGTCGCCGCCGAGCAGGAGGCAAACTTCGTGGGCATCCTGGCGTCCATCACCAGCGGGAAGGACGCCTGGGTCTACTCGGGCTGGCTGTACGGCTACCTGCACCTGTCCAACGCCCTCTGGCGTGCCGACCCCGAGGCGGCGGCCGCCCTCTCGGCCAGCCTGCCTGCCGGCATCCAGGCCGACTTTGCCGCCAACAACGCCTACTGGGCCTCCTGGGAGGGGCCGGTCCGCGAGGTGGGGGAGACGGTCTACGACGCCTTCCTCCACAGCTACGGCCAGGAGCTGGGGATGCAGAGCTACGGCGCCTGCGTCGATTTGCTGGTCGAGGCGTTCTGGCCTGCCGCTCAAAACTGAAAAAGACCCTCATCCCTGCAAAGGGATGGGGGTCTTGTCATACATCTTGGCTCCCACGCGTGCGGGGGAGCTGTCGAGCGTCAGCGAGACTGAGGGGGCCTCAGTACGCTACGCCCCAGTAGACCATGGTCTTGGCGGGCTTGCCGCAGATCGGGCAGACGTCCGAAAGCTGCTCCTGCTCAAAGGGCATGCAGCGGCTGGACAGGCCGGCCTCTTCCTTC
>DWXX01000134.1 GCA_019118985.1 Candidatus Faecalibacterium faecipullorum | reverse complement strand
GTGGACTGCCGCACCAAGGACCCCGCCCGGCGGGAGCTGTATATCGTGGAGGGCGATTCGGCCATGGGCGCGGTCAAGACCAGCCGGGACAGCGAGTTCCAGGCCATCATGCCCATCCGGGGCAAGATCCTGAACTGCCTCAAGGCCGATTACAGCCGCATCTTCAAGTCGGACGTCATCGTCGACCTGATCAAGGTGATGGGCTGCGGCATCGAGCTGGGAGGCAAGTACAGCAAGGAGCTGGCCACCTTCAGTTTGGACAACCTGCGGTTCAACAAGATCGTCATCTGCACCGACGCCGACGTGGACGGCTATCAGATCCGCACCCTGGTGCTGACCATGCTCTACCGCCTGACCCCCACCCTGATCGAGAAGGGGTATGTCTATATCGCCGAGTCGCCCCTGTATGAGATCAACACCAAAGACGAGACCTGCTTTGCCTACACCGAGGCCGAGAAGGCCGCCTTCTTAAAAAAGATCGGGGAGAAAAAATACACCATCCAGCGCTCCAAGGGCCTGGGCGAAAACGACCCCGAGATGATGTGGCTGACCACCATGAACCCCGCCAGCCGCCGCCTGATCAAGGTCATGCCCACCGACGCCGCGGCCACCGCCCGCGTCTTTGACGTGCTGCTGGGGGACGACCTGGCCGGCCGCAAGGACCACATCGCCGCCCACGGCGCCGAATACCTGGACGAGCTGGACCTGTCGTAATGTCCGCAGCCGTTCGTAATCGTTTGCAAGAGAAAGAGACGCTATGCCAAGAAAAAGCAGTAAACGAGAAACCAAACCCCTCCGCCCGCAGCTGGGGGCGGGGGTCGAGATCCTCAACGCGGGCAGCGTACTGGAGGATCCCATCACCCGCACCCTCGAGACCAACTATATGCCCTACGCGATGAGCGTCATCGTCTCCCGCGCCCTGCCTGAGATCGACGGCTTCAAGCCCGCCCACCGCAAGCTGCTGTACACCATGTACGGCATGGGGCTGCTGAAAGGCCCGCGGACCAAATCCGCCAACATCGTGGGCGCCACCATGCATCTGAACCCCCACGGCGACGCCGCCATCTACGACACCATGGTCCGGATGGGCCGCGGCAACGAGAGCCTGCTGGTCCCCTATGTGGACAGCAAGGGCAACTTCGGCAAGGCCTACAGTCGGGATATGTCCTGCGCCGCCGCCCGCTATACCGAGGCCCGGCTGGAGCCGGTCTGCGAAGAGCTGTTCCGCGACATCGACAAGGAGACGGTGGATTTCGTCCCGAACTACGACGGCACCACCACCGAGCCGACGCTGCTGCCGGTCACCTTCCCCACCATCCTGGCCAACAACACGCTGGGCATCGCGGTGGGCATGGCCTGCAACATCTGCTCGTTCAACCTGTCTGAGCTGTGCGCCACCGCCATCGCCCTCATCAAAGACCCGGCCCACGACATCTCCACTACCATGCCGGCGCCCGACTTTGCCGGCGGCGGGCAGATCGTCTACGACGCCGCGCAGATGCGGGATATTTTCGAGACGGGGCGGGGCAGCGTCCGGGTGCGGGCCCGCTGGCAGGCCGTCCCGGGGCAGAACATGATCGAGATCACCCAGATCCCGCCCACCACCACGGTGGAAGCCATCATGGACAAGATCGCCGAGCTGGCCAAAGCGGGCAAGCTGAAAGAGATCAGCGATATGCGGGACGAGACCGACCTGAACGGCCTGAAGCTGACCCTCGACCTCAAGCGCGGGGCCGACCCCGCCCGGCTGATGGCCCGGCTGTTCAAGCTGACCCCCCTGGAAGACAGTTTCAGCTGCAACTTCAACATCCTGGTGTCGGGGCAGCCCCGGGTGATGGGGGTGCGGGAGATCCTCGGGGAGTGGACCGCCTTCCGCACCGAGTGCGTCCGCCGGCGCACCTGGTTCGATCTGCACGGCAAGGAAAAGCGCCTCCACCTTCTGGAGGGCCTGGCCGCCATTTTGCTGGATATCGACAAAGCCATCCGGATCGTCCGCGAGACCGACGAGGAGGACGAGGTGGTCCCCAACCTGATGATCGGCTTCGGCATCGACGAGGCGCAGGCCGAGTATGTGGCCGAGATCAAGCTGCGCCACCTCAACCGGGAATATATCCTCAAGCGCACCGGCGAGATCGACCAGCTCAAGGCCGACATCGCCGACCTGAACGATATTTTGAACAAGCCCGCCCGCATCCGGAAGATCATCGTGCAGGAGCTGTCGGCGGTGGCCAAAAAGTACGGCCAGCCCCGCCGCAGCGAGATCCTCTACGACCTGCCCGACGAGGAAGCCGCCGCCGCAGAGGATGCGGTGCCCGACTACCCGGTCACCGTCTTTTTCACCCGGGAGGGCTACCTCAAGAAGATCACCCCCCAGAGCCTGCGCTCGGCCGGCGCCCACAAGCTCAAGGAGGGCGACGAGATCGTCCTGCAGGCCGAAGCCCGCAACAACCAGGAGGCCCTCTTCTTCACCGACCGGTGCCAGGTCTACAAGACCCGCCTGGCCGAATTTGAGGACGGCAAGGTGGGGCAGATGGGCGTCTACCTGCCCACCCGCCTCGGCATGGAAGAGGGGGAGAGCCCCGTCGCCATGGTCCTGACCGCCGACTACAGCGGGTGGATGCTCTTCTTCTTTGCCAGCGGCAAGTGCGCCAAGGTGCCCCTCGCCTCGTACGCCACCAAGCAGAACCGCCGCAAGCTGCTGCGCGCCTACTGCGACAAGGAGCCCCTTGCCGCCCTGCTGTTCATCCCCGAAGAGCAGGAGCTGGCCATCCGCACCAGCGCCGGACGGCTTTTGCTGGTGGGCTCGGCCCAGATCGCCGAAAAGGCCACCCGCGACAGCCAGGGCGTGGCGGTGGTGACCCTGAAAAAGAACCAGTCCATCGTCTCGGTCCGCCCCGCCGCCGGCCTGGACCTGGCCGACCCCCACCGCTA
>DWXX01000133.1 GCA_019118985.1 Candidatus Faecalibacterium faecipullorum | reverse complement strand
TCAGCACCCGTTTGCCCAGGGCAGCCACACAGGCTGAAAGATTGACGGCGGTGGTGGTCTTGCCCACGCCGCCCTTCTGATTTGCCACTGCTACGATCTTGCCCACGAACCGGCATCCTCCCTCTTTGCGCCGCGGTCATGTTCCACGTGGAACATTCCCCCGTTTGTTACGCCCTCTATTATAATCCATTCACCGGGCAACGTCAAATCTTTCGGCCCTCAATTTGTCCCAAATTCCCATCTCCCGGCAGATTTTGCAGGGATTTTACTCGCGGATGTCTCTCAAAACCGGAGTCTGCACGCTTCCGGTCCGTCGCACCAGTCATCTGCGAGGACATCCGCCGCCTCAGGGTGTTTGGCGAACCACCCCCGCGCATAGGAGCAGGTGGCCTGCGCCTTGCGCCCGTCCGCCCGCAGCTTGTCCACCACCGCCTGCATCAGCTGCCCGGCTGTCCCCTGCCCCCGCAGGCTGGGGTCCACCCAGGTGTGGTCGATGACCACCGTCTCAGGCCCGCAGACCGGGAAGGTAATCTCCCCCAGAACCTGGTCGTTTTCCACCGCTGTGATCCGGTTGCTTATTACTCTGTATTCCATTTGTCCATCCTCCCTGTTTTTTCTATTTCTCGCACAAGTTCCCGCACAAGGTAGAAGGACCGGCGTCCCTCCTCCTCAAACGTTTCCTGGATCGTGAAGCCGTTCTTTTCCAGCACCCGCACCGAGGCGGGGTTGTCGGCATAGGCAAAAGCCCCCACCCGTTTCAGGCCGAACCGGGGCCCGGCATCGGCCAGGAACTGTTCCAACACCCGGCTGGCAATCCCCTGCCCCCAGCGGTCCTTGTCAAAGATGCAATAGCTGACCATGGCGTCGGGGTCGGCCTCGGCGTGGATGCAGTAGCACCAGACGTCCCCCACATAGACGCCGTCGGCCCAGACCGTCCGGCCATAGCTGGCCGCCCCCGGCGCAAGGCTCTGCCGGTAGGCTTCCAGCGCCTGCTCCACTGTCTGGCTGCGCTGGGGAATCCGGGCCTGAATTTCCGGGTCCCGGGTGCGCTCAAAGTAGACGCGGACGTTTTCCTCTGTCCGCTCCCGAAGCTCGACTTGCATTTACATTCCCCCTTGTCCGTACGGTTTTCTTCTTCTATGATACCAGACGGCAAAAGGCTGCGCAAGTGTTCCACGTGGAACAAAAAAAGAGGCCCCGGGCGGGGGCCTCGATGTACGCAGCCGCTATTTGCCCGCCGCGCCGGTGGGGATGCGGACGGTGTATTCGATGTAGCCGTCCCCTTCTTCCCGATGGGCGGTGGCGGGGACGCCGCTGTCGGTCATCAGGCGGATGGCGTGGTCGATGGTGTTGACAAAGATGCGCACATCCCGCACCATGGGCAGGCGGCGGGGCGGGCGGGGCGGGGCGTTGAGCAGCTGCTCGACGTAGCGGTCGGCGGCGCGGGCGTTCATCTTGCGGCTGTTGATGGTGATGAGGGCTTCGCTGCGGCGGTTCTCGGGCAGGCGGAGCACCGCCCGGGCGTGCCGCTCGGTCAGGTGGTTGTCGAGGATGAACTGCTGCTGGTCAGGCGTCAGCTGCAACAGCCGCAGCTTGTTGGCGAGGGTGGGCTGGGCCATCCCGAGGCGGCGGGCGGCTTCGGCCTGGGTGCAGTCCCACAGGGCCAGGATGTCCTGTAAACCGCGCGCCTGCTCAAAGGGGTTGAGGTCGGCCCGCTGGATGTTTTCAAGCAATCCCAGGGCGGCGGTCTCCCGGTCCTCACAGTCCCGGACGATGGCGGGCACCTTGTCCATGCCGGCCAGCTTGCAGGCGCGCAGTCGCCGCTCCCCTGCCACAAGCTCGTAGCGGTCGGGGCCGACGCGGCGGACGGTCACCGGCTGCAGCAGCCCGTTCTCCCGGATGCTGGCCGCAAGCCCCGCAAGTTCGGCCTCGTCAAAGCTGCGCCGCGCCTGAAAGGGCGACGGCTCGATCTGCTCGGCCGGCAGGGCCACCACTTTGCCCACCGGCTTCTTGCGCTCAAACACAGGACGCTCCCCTCCTTTTCTTTCAACAAAAAACGGCGCTTTGGTGGAAAAACTCTCGCAGGTCAAGAGTACCACAAAAACGCCGTTCTTTCCAGCAGAATCGTTCGTCCCGCTTCGCGGCGGAGCGATGGTTTCCGCTTTATTTCAGGGGAGCTTTCGCAATTTTTCCGCCGTTTCTGGGGTAGGCGGTCGGAGTCTGCGATATTTTTTCCACCAGCAGCAGGCTGCGGGCGTCCCCGCCGGGCAGATGGAAGGCCCGGGTCTCCCGGTAGGCGCCGCCCAGCTTGCGGATGGCGCCGCGGGCGGCTTCCAGTTCGTCGGCGGCGGAGGCGCCCTTCATGGCGATGAAGCAGCCCCCCACCCGCACCAGGGGCAGGCAGTACTCGGCCAGGACCGGCAGGGCCGCCACCGCCCGGGCAGAGGCGAGGTCGAACTGCTCCCGCCAGTGTTTGCGGGCGGCTTCTTCGGCCCGCTCTTTGGCAAACTCGACGCCGGCAAGCCCCAGGCTCTCGCAGGCATAGCGGAGGAAATCCACCCGCTTGCCGGTGGGCTCCATCAGGGTGAGGGCAAGGTCGGGCTTGTAGATCCTGGCGACGATGCCGGGGAAGCCCGCCCCCGCCCCGACGTCCACCATCCTGCCCGCCACTTCGGGCTGGGCGGCAAAGAGCAGGCTGTCCAGAAAGTGCTTGTCCTCGATGCCCTCGGGGTCGGTGATGGCGGTCAGGTTGACCTTTTGGTTGTAGCTGACAAGCAGCTCGGCATAGCGGTCGAGCAGCTCGAGCTGCGCGCCGGTGAGGGAGATGTTCCACGTGGAACACTTTTGGGCCAGGCGGTCTTTATCGATCATGGGGGGCCTCCTTATCAGATTGCTTTTGTGCGGCGGCGAGGGCGATGCTGAGCTGCGCGAGGTCGGAGGGCGATACGCCGGGGATCCGCCCCGCCTGCCCGAGGCTGCGGGGGCGTATTTTGGCCAGCTTCTCCCGCGCTTCCAGGGTGAGGCCGGTCAGCCCCTCGTAGGCGAAGTTTTCGGGGATGAGGGTCTTTTCCCGCCGGGCCATGTCGCGGATCATGCGGTCCTGCCGGGCGATGTAGCCGGCGTACTTGACCTCGGTCTCGATCCGCTCGGCCAACATGGGGGTGACCCCCTGCCCCCACCCCGCCACCTGCGCAAGGAGCGGGTAGCTGATCTCGGGGCGGCGGAGCAGCTCGTCGGCGAGCCCGCCCTGGGCGGCGGGGGGGAGGCCGGCGGCTTCCATCGCCTGCTGCAGCGGCGCCGTCCTGATGTGGGCGGCGTGCAGCCGGGCGCGCTCAGCTTCGAGGACCTGCCGGGTCTGCTGGAACCTGGCCCACCGGGCGTCCGAGACAAGGCCGACCTGCCGCCCGATGGGGGTCAGGCGGCTGTCGGCGTTGTCCTGCCGGAGGGTGAGACGGTACTCGCTGCGGCTGGTCATCATCCGGTAGGGGTCCATCACCCCTTTGGTGACAAGGTCGTCCACAAGGGTGCCGATGTAGCTGGACTGCCGCGGCAGGACAAGCTGCTCTTTGCCGAGGGCGCGGCGGGCGGCGTTGATGCCGGCCAAAATGCCCTGGGCGGCGGCCTCCTCGTAGCCGGAGGTGCCGTTGAACTGCCCCGCGCCGTAGAGCCCGGCGACCTGCCGGCTCTCAAGGGTGGGCAGCAGGCTGGTGGGGTCAACGCAGTCGTACTCGATGGCGTAGGCGGGGCGGATGATCTCGAGACGCTCAAACCCCACAATGCTGTGGTAGAAGGCGTTCTGCACATCCTCGGGCAGGCTGCTGGAGGCGCCCTGCAGGTACATCTCCTCGGTGTCCTCGCCGCAGGGCTCGACAAAGATGGGGTGGCGGTCCTTGCCGGCAAAGCGGACCACCTTGTCCTCGATGGAGGGGCAGTAGCGGGGGCCCACCCCCTCGATCATTCCGCCGTAGAGGGGGCTGCGGTGGATGTTGTCGAGGATGATGCGGTGGGTCTCGGGGTTGGTGTAGGCGATGTAGCAGTCCACCTTGTTGCGGACCGGGGCGTCGGTCATAAAGCTGAAGGGCTGCAGGGTCTCGTCAGGGTCGCCGGGCTGGCGCTCCAGCTTGTCAAAGTCGATGCTGCGGCGGTGGACCCGGGCGGGGGTGCCGGTCTTGAACCGGCGCAGCGGCAGCCCCGCCGCCCGCAGGCTGTCGGTCAGGGCGTTGGATGCGTGCATCCCGTCGGGACCCGAGGCGTACCAGGCGTCCCCCACAAAGATCTTACCGCCGAGGTTGGTGCCGGTGGCAATGACCACGCAGCCTGCGCCGTACTCGCCGCCGAGGTTGGTGACCACCCCCCTCACCTGCCCGGCTTCGACCTCGACCGAGACGATCTCGGCCTGGTGGATGGCGAGGTTGGGGGTGCGCTCAAGGGCGTGCTTCATCCAGATGTTGTAGCGGCGGCGGTCGGTCTGGACCCGCAGGGCGTGAACGGCGGGGCCCTTGCCCCGGTTGAGCATCCGGCTCTGCAGGGCGGTGGCGTCGGCGGCAAGGCCCATCAGCCCGCCGAGGGCGTCCACCTCCCGCACAAGGGTGCCCTTGGCGGTGCCGCCGATGCTGGGGTTGCAGGGCATATTGCCCACCGCGTCCAAACTCATGGTGAACACCGCGGTCCGGGCGCCGAGGAGGGCGGCGGCGTGGGCTGCTTCGATCCCCGCATGGCCCGCGCCGACCACGATCACGTCATAGTCTCCAAGATGAATCATACAAGTACCTACAATTTGCAATTATCACATTGCATTATACACACAGTTTTACTTTCCCACGCAGAATTTTTCGAACACCTCGTCGATGACGGCGTCGGTGGCGTTTTCGCCGGTGAGGGCGTAGAGGGCGTCCAGGGCGTCGTCGACGCAGACCGACACGGCGTCCAGGCCGAACCCGCCGTCGATGGCTTCGAGGGCGCCGGCCACGCCGTCCCGGGCGCGGAGGGCGGCCGACAGCTGCCGCTGTCCCGAGAGGGCGGCGGCGTGGGGGTCGATCTGCGCGGTGCCCAGCAGCCGGGCCACCGCCGCGGCGATGAGTTTGCGGGCCCCCTCCTCCTTGCAGCAGACCGGCAGGACCATCGCAAAACAGGGCGCGATGGCTTCAACATCGAACTGCAGGGGCAGGTCCTCCTTGTTGACCAGGGCGATGGCCCGGCATTCGGCGCAGCGCTGCGCCAGGGCGAAATCCTCCCGCGTGAGGGGCTGGGAGCCGTCAAAGACGGCCAGCACCAGACCCGCCTCGGCCAGTTTGGCCCAGCTGCGGCGGACACCCTCGGCCTCCACCGGGTCGTCGGTCCGGCGCAGGCCGGCGGTGTCGAAGAGGTTGAGCCGGATGTCCCCCAGCTGCACCGCCTGTTCGACCACGTCCCGGGTGGTGCCGGCGATGGGGGTGACGATGGCCCGGTCAAAACCGGCCAGCAGGTTGAGCAGGGTGGATTTGCCGGCGTTGGGCCGGCCGACGATGGCGCAATCGATCCCCTCCCGCAGGACGGCGGCGGCGTTGTAGTGGTCGATCAGTTCGTCAAGGCCCGCCCTGACCTCCGACAAAGCGGCGCGCAGGGCGCTGTCCTCCAGGGCGGGGACGTCCTCTTCGGGGAAGTCCACCCATGCGGTGAGGTGGGCCTGCAGGCTGGTCAGCACCTGCTGCTGCGCGGCGATGCGGCGGGCGAGGGCGCCGTCCTTGGCGGCGTTGGCGAGGGCCGCCCCCTGCCGCCCCCCGGCCGAGATGAGGTCCATCACCGCCTCGGCCTGGGTCAGGCTGAGCTTGCCGTTGAGGAGGGCGCGGCGGGTGTACTCGCCGGGGGCGGCGGGGGCGGCGCCGGCGGCAAGGCAGGCTTCCACCAGGCGGCGGGCCACCGCGTCGCCGCCGTGGCAGGACAGCTCGACCGCATCCTCGCCGGTGTAGCTGTGGGGGGCGCGGAAGAACAGGGCGATGCCGTCGTCAAAGAGGTCGCCGCCGTCCGCAAACTGCCCGTAGAGGGCGGTATAGCCCTTTGCGTCGGCCACCCGCTTGCGGCTATCCATCGGGCGAAAGACCTGTTCGGCCACCCGGTAGCTGTCGGGGCCCGACAGCCGCACCACCGCGATGCCCCCCTGCCCCGGGGGGGTGGCGACGGCTGCGATCGTACTGTGTTCCATCATGCTGCGTCCTTTCTGCTGTGCTGCGGGTCATGCTGAGGGTATTGTACCACGTTTGGGTGAAAAAGAAAATACGGGCAGGTTTTCCACATTTTCCCGTTTCTTTGTGGAAAACCCGGGCGCGAAAAAGCCCGCCCGGTCTTGCGGCCGGGCAGGCCCTTCTGCTGCTATAGGTCACTGCCGGCACAGCCGCGAAAGGCGGCGCGCCGTCGCAGATCAAAGCTCGATCTTGCCGAAGTCGAGGTCGGCGAAGTCGTCCACCCGCTGGGTCCGCTTGGGGGCGACGGGGGCGGCGTCGGCGGCGTCTACCGGGGCGTAGGTGCGCTCGGGCACGCTGGAGGGACGGGGCCCGCGGGGGCCGCGCTCACCGCGGGGGCGGCGCTCGCCGCGGCCGGAACGCTCGCCGCGGTCACGATTGCCGCGGCTGCCCCGGCCGTCGGGGCGGCGGCCGTCGCGGCCAGCGCGGGGGCGGCGCTCGCCGCTGTCGTTCTGGGCGGCGGGGTCGGTGGAATAGATGACCACGTGGCGGTCCTTCCCCTCCCCTTTGCTTTCGCTGCGCAGGCCCTCCATCTGGCTGATGGCCGAATGGATGATGCGGCGCTCGTAGGGGTTCATCGGCTCCATGGCGAAGCTGCGGCCGCTGCGGCGGACCTTCTGGCCGATCTTCTGGGCGAGGGCGGTGAGGTCATGCTCCCGCTTGCCGCGGTAGCCGGCCACGTCCAGGCCGAGTTTGATGTAATCCCCTTCCAGCCGGTTGGCCACCAGGCTGGCCAGGTAGGACAGGCTCTCCATCGTCTCGCCGCGGCGGCCGATGAGGGGGCCCATCTTGTCGCCGTCCATCCGGATGATGGTGGCCTCGCCCTTCTGCACTGCGCTGAAAACGACGTTCTCCACACCCATCAGGGCGACGATCTCTTTCAGGTACTCGACCGCGGCCTTGACCTTGGGGTTCGACTCGATGTCGATGGGCACCGGGGTCTCGTCCACCGGGGCGGCGACGACGGCGGGCTTTGCCTCCGCCTTTGCCTCGGGGGCGGCGGGTTTGGGCTTTTCGGGGGCGGGCTTTTTGGCGGGTTTGGGCAGCTTTTCGGCCTTTTCAGCCTTCTCGGCAGGTTCGGCCTTTTCAGCCGGCTCGGCCTGCTGGGCCGGGGCGGGCTGTTCGGGCTTTGCCGCCTTGACGGGGGCGGCGGGGATGGGGTCCTCCTCCTCGACGGTGACAAGCACCCGGGCGGGGGTCTTTTTCAGGCCGAAAAAGCCGGTCGACTGCGGCATCTCCAGCACTTCATAGCTGACGTTGAGGTCGTCTTCACTGACGCCGAGGGCGGCGCAGGCGGCGGCGCGGGCTTCCTCCACCGTTTTGCCGGTGGCTTCTTTGGAACGGATCATCCTGCTCAATCCTCCTTGTTCTGACCCAGTTCGGACAGAGGCACAGTCCTCTCGTCCTTGTACTTTTCTTCATCCAGCATCCGGGCGTACTCCAGCCGGCGCTTGTTCATCTCGCTGGCCGAAATGTTCTTCTCCACCGTCTTGCCGGTCTTTTCGTCCACCACCTTGATGGTGGTGCTCTTGACGCCGCGGCGCTGCTCTTTGCGCTTGGCTTCGATCTCGGCGGCGACTTCAGCCTTGACCTTTTCGGGGTCGTAGATCTTCTTCAGGACGGCGCTCTGGATCATCATGACCACGTTGGAAATGACGTAGTACAGCGAGAAAGCGGTGGGCACGGTGAAGCAGAAGAAGATATACATCAGCGGCATAAGATACATGGTGACCTTCATGCTGCCCTGCAGCTTCTGGCCGCTGCTGTTCATGCTGTACCAGGTGGAGATGAAGCTGGTGATCAGAGCCAGGACGGGGAAGATCAAAAGGGGCAGGTTCTCAGCCGAGAGGCTGTACTGCGGCACCCGCGTCAGGTCGATGCCGAAGAAGTCCATGTGGCGGCTGAACTCCGTAATGGTCTCGAGCTGCGAGGCCGAGAAGATGCCGGTGACGGTGGGCTCGCCCGCGAGGACCTGCTCGATGATGAGGTTGTCGCGGGTGACCATGGTGAACTGGATGCCAAGGTTGGTCAGCGCCTCGCCGGCGGCGGTCAGCAGGTCGTTGCCGATGTGGAAGATGCGGTTGAGCGGCTCATAGACGACGCCGATGACGCCGAACATCACGAAGAAATTGAGGAACATGGGCAGGCAGCCCGAGGTGGGGCTGTAGCCGTAGTCCTGCTGCAGGCGGGCCAGCTCTTCCTGCTGTTTTTCGGGCTTGTCCTTGTACTTTTTCTGGATCTCCTCGATCATGGGCTGGAAGGCGGTCATCCGGACCATGTTCTTCTGCTGCTTGAGGGACAGGGGGATGCTGAGCAGCCGGATCAGGAGGGTGAAGAGGATGAGGTCCCAGCCGTAATTGGGGATGATGTTGTAGATCAGCTCCATGACGTAGCCCAGCGGCCAGGCGAGGATGTAGAGAAAATTCATAAGCATGTCCATTCTGCCCCGCCTGTGAGCGCGGGACGTTTTTTATGCGTGGGACAGCCCGCTCACAGCTGCCGGGCCGTCACGAGAAGCGTAATCAGTGTTTGGGCGCGCGGGGCGGGTAGAGCGCCCGGTCGGGGCTGCGCCAGCGCCCCGGCGGCGGGACGGGGTCGTAGCCCCAATGCCCAAAAGGGTTGCAGCGGGCGATCCGCCAGACAGCCAGCAGCAGCCCTTTCAGGCAGCCGTGGGTCTGGATGGCCTCCATCGCGTATTCGCTGCAGGTGGGGGTAAAGCGGCAGTGGCGCCCGAGGGCCGGGCTGACGCGCCGCTTGTACAGCCGGATGGGCGCGCACAAAGCGTCCCGGCAGAATTTCTGCCCGCGGGTCACGGCGCGGCGCCTTCCTGCGCCGCGGGGGGCTGCCCTTCCCTTTGGGGGGGGCGGCTGGCCGGCGGGGGCGCGCCGGGGGCTAAGGCACGGTCGGGCAGGCCGGCCGCGCGGAACAGCCGCGCCACCGCCCGTGAGACCTGCCAGCTCTTGAGGTTCGGGGTGGCGGCGCGGGCCACGAAGATGAGGTGGTAGCCCCCGATGTTGTAGTCGAGGTGCTCGTCGATGGCGGCCTTCATGACGCGGCGGGCGCGGTTGCGCCGCACCGCGCAGCCCACCTTCTTGGTGGCGGTCAGGCCGACGCGGGTCTGTTTGGAGCGGGTCTTGAGCACATACAGCACCAGGGCGCGGTCGACATACGCCTTGCCCCGGGCATAGACCCGCCCGAACTCGCTGTTGTGCCGCAGCGGACGGTATCGCATCTGCGGGCCTCCTATCTCTGGCGGGGCCGCGCCGCGCACGGCAGAACGCCGCCGGCAGGGCCCTACTTAGTCAGTATAGCAAAAAACGGGCGGCTTTGAAAGACCGCCGCCCGAATTTTTTCACACAAATCCAAATTTTTCTGAAAAAAGAAGGCCACCAATTTCCATCAGCGGCCTTTTTGTGGGCGTCCTTTGGCAATTCGGCAGGGCGCGTGCCGTCAGGCCGGGCCGGCCTGCGGGCAAAAAGCCGCTCAGACAGTCAGGCTCTTGCGGCCTTTGGCGCGGCGGGCATTGATGACCTTGCGGCCATTCTTGGTGCTCATGCGGGTCAGGAAACCGTGGACCTGCTTGCGCTGGCGCTTCTTGGGCTGAAACGTTCTCTTCATGGCTGTATCCTCCTAAACTTGCCCCCGGGGTGCGGGGTCCTTGGTGTCGGTCTTGCGCCCCTGTGCTGCGTCCCTTCGCTCGGGACCCAAGGGGACAGGCTTGCGATTTAATAGTATATCGCATGGATTTGCCTTCTGTCAAGCATTTTTTCGCTTTCCATCAAAATTTTTCTGTGCAAAGATTTTCAACATTTGCACTTCGCGCGGTGGAAAACGGCCCCGGACACAATATTTTGTGGCCGGCCGCCCCCTGCCCCACAAGACGGACCCCCCGCATGAAACCGCCCGCGGCGGCCCATACTGGTTACATTATATAAATAGGGGTCTGGAATCTGGACGTTTTGCCTTTTTTATGTTATACTGACAGGGTATCGGTACCCATGTTGAAAACTTCAATGGAGTGGATGTTTTATGGATTCTTTCAAGGACGTATTGGAGGCTGCCCAGCTGTACTGCAAGGGGCAGATGGCAGAGCCCACCTACAACCTCTACATCGACGGGCTGGAGCCGGTCAGCTTTGAGGACTCGAGCCACATCACCCTGTCGGTGCGCAACGACTTCATCTGCAAGATCGTCTCGGACCGCTATCTGGGCCTTTTGAAGGAAGCGTTCAAGTCTGTCCTTGGGTTTGACGTGGACATTCAGCTGGTGGTGCCCAGCACCCCGCCCCATGAAGTGGTGCTGGCCCAGCAGTATGACCTGAACCCCGCCAGCCCCCAGGGCAATTATGAATTTACCTTCGAGAATTTCATCAAGGGGCCGTCCAACCAGTTCGCCTTTGCGGCGGCGCAGGCGGTGGCGGCCAACCCCTCGGGGGCGTACAACCCCCTGTTCATCTACGGCGGGTCGGGGCTGGGCAAGACCCACCTGCTGACCGCCATCCAGATCGAGATCAAGCGCACCCACCCCGACTTCGTCATCATGTACGTCACCTGCGAGCAGTTCACCAACGAGCTGATCGCGGCCATCCGCGCCGGCAGCACCGAGGATTTCCGCGCCAAGTACCGGGTGGCCGACCTGCTCTTGATCGACGACATCCAGTTCATCGCCGGCAAGGAGTCGACGCAGGAGGAGTTCTTCCACACCTTCAACTCGCTGCACGACGCCCACAAGCAGATCGTCATCGCCTCTGACCGGCCCGCCAAGGAGATCAAGAGCCTGGAAGAGCGTCTGCGCACCCGCTTCGAGTGGGGTCTGACCGCCGACGTACAGCCGCCCGATTTTGAGACCCGGGTGGCCATCGTCAAGCGCAAAGCCGAGCTGCTGCACCTCGACCTGCCCGAAAATGTGGCCGAATTCATCGCCAACCACCTGAAAAACAACATCCGCCAGCTGGAGGGCGCGGTCAAAAAGCTGAACGCCTACTATATGCTGGAGGGGATCCAGCCGGTCATCTCGGTGGCGCAGAACGCCATCAAGGACATCCTGAACGAGACCCAGCCCATCCCGGTCACCGTCGAAAAGATCATCGGCGAGGTGTCCCGCACCTTCAACGTGTCGGCGGCCGACATCCGCGGCACACGGCGGAACGCCTCCATCGCGAGCGCGCGGCGGGTGGCCATCTACATCCTGCGGGAGGTCACCGGCATGAGCATGGAGGACATCGGGCGGGAATTCTCGGGCCGCGACCACTCCACCATCGTCTATTCCCTCAAAACCATGGAGCGGGATATGAAGAACGACCAGCACCTGCGGGAGACGGTGGACGACATCATCAAAAACGTCAAAGCCTGACAGGACAGTTCTCCACTTTTTACACCGAGTTTTCAACATTCAACTTTTCTTTTCCACAGCGGCTGTGCAAAACGCAGGGACTGCGCGGGATTCCACAAGGTGTCCACAGACCATCCACAAACGGGTGGAAAACCAAAACCCCTGTCGGGAAAAGGAAAAAGAAGGTTTTCCACACTATCCCCGGCCCCTACTACGTTTACTGCAACAAGTTACAATAGGGCAAGTCCGAAAGCCCGCCGGTCAAAGACCCGGGGCCAGAACAAAAACACAAGCACAAAAAGCTGTATAAAAACCACGAAAGGGAGAAACGAGCTTGAAAATCATCTGCGATAAAACCCTTTTGAGCGCCGCCATCGACGGCGTGTCCCGGGCGGTCACCCCCCGGGCGACCCTCCCGGTGCTGGAGGGCATCCTGCTCAAAGCCGAGGGCTTCACCCTGACTTTGACCGGCTATGACCTGGAAATGGGGATCGTCACCACCATCGAGGCGAACGTCCTCGAGCCGGGCGACATCGTGCTGAACGCCAAACTGCTGAGCGACATGGTCCGCCGGATGCCCGCGGGGCAGATCGACATTTCGGTGGCGGACAGTGGAAAAACCACCATCCAGGGCGGGGTCGCGCAGTTCGAGATCCAGAGCATGCCGGCGGCCGATTTTCCGCAGCTGCCCAACACCGGCGCCGAGGATACCCTGACCGTCAAGACCGGGGTGTTCCGCGAGATGGTGGAGCGGACCCTCTACGCCGTCAGCCAGGATGAAAAGCGCCCCGCCCACACCGGCGAGCTGCTGGAGATCCAGCCCGACAAGCTGACGGTGGTGGCGCTGGACGGCTTCCGCCTCGCCATCGTCGAGCGGGAGGTCACCGCCAACAAGGACATCCGGATCATCGTGCCGGGCAAGACCATGACCGAGGTGCTGCGGCTGCTGGCAAACGACGACGAGGCCGAAGTCCGCATCTGCGCAAACAGACGATACATCGTGTTTATGACCGCCGGCTACACCATCATGAGCCGGCTGATCGAGGGCGAGTTCCTCAACTACAAAAACGTCATCCCCGACGGCTGCCGCACCGAGGCGGTGCTGGATACAAAAGCCTTCATCGAGACCATCGAGCGGGCCTCGCTGATTATTACAGAGCGTTTAAAAAATCCCCTCCGCATCACCTTTACAGATGGTAAAGTCATCGTCCGCTGCCAGACCAGCCTGGGTCGTGTAGTGGATGAGTTTGCCGCCGAATGCAAGGGCGACGAGGTGGAGATCGGCTTCAACAACCGCTATCTGCTGGACGCGCTGCGCAACGCCCGCACCGAACAGGTGCGCATCCAGCTGAGCGGCCCGCTCAGCCCGGTCAAGGTGATGCCCGCCGAAGGGGACGGCTTTTTGTACCTGGTGCTGCCGGTCCGCTTCCGGAACGACTGACGGGAGGGCGAGACCATGGAACGTGTCATCATCCATACCCCCTTCATCAAGCTGGACGCGCTGCTGAAATACGCCGGCCTGTGCGAAACGGGGGGCGAAGCGAAAGAGCGGGTGCAGGCGGGCGAAGTCAAGGTCAACGGCGAGGTCTGCACCATGCGGGGCAAAAAGTGCGTCCCCGGCGACACCGTCGAGGTGGACGGCCGGGCGGTGCAGATCGCCGAGGGGCAGTGACGGATGCGCCTGACTGCACTGGAACTTGAAAATTACCGCAACATCGTCCATGCCGAGCTGATCCCCGGGCCCGAGCTGACCGTCATCTGCGGCAACAACGGGCAGGGCAAGACAAACCTTCTGGAGGCGGTCTGGCTGCTGACCGGGGGCAAGAGCTTCCGCGGCGGCAAGGACGCCGAGTTGGTCCGCCGCGGCGAAGCCTTTGCCGTGCTCGAGGCGCGCACCGCCGAGGACAGCGGCAAGGAGAACGCCGTCCGGCTGACCATCGGCGCGCCGGGGGCCGAGCGGACCGGGCGGTACGCCGTCCGCAACGGCGCGCCCCCCAAGCGGGCGTCGAGTTTGGCGGGCAGCTTCCCCGCGGTGGTGTTCGACCCCGGGCACCTGAGCCTGGTCAAGGGCCCGCCCGACGGGCGCCGGCGCTTTCTGGACGCGGCGCTCTGCCAGCTCTACCCGGGTTATCTGACAGTATACAGACGGTATATCCGCGTTCTGCAGCAGAAGAACAGCCTGCTGCGCCGCAGCCCCGCCCAGGCCGAGCGCCCCCTGCGGGAAAAGCTCGACCTGCTGGAAGTGCTGAACCTGGAACTGGCCCCCTGCGGGGAGGAGATCCAGGCCAGGCGGCGGGGGTATCTGGAGGTTCTGGCCCCGATGGCGGCCGAGAATTACCGCGCCCTCTCCCGCGGGGCGGAGCGGCTGGACATCGCCTATGAGGGGCAGTTCGAGCCGGGGGGGCTGGCCGGGCTGCTGGCGGCGCGCCGGGACGAGGAGCTGCGGGCCGGGCAGAGCCTCTGCGGCCCCCACCGGGAGGACCTGGCCTTTGCGCTGGACGGGCAGCCCGCCCGCAGCTTTGCCAGCCAGGGGCAGCAGCGCAGCGTGGTGCTCAGCCTGAAAATGGCCGAAGCCGACGCCTCGGCCCGCATCACCGGCGAGCGGCCGGTCCTTCTGTTGGACGACGTGCTGAGCGAACTGGACGAGGGGCGGCGGGCCTACCTGCTGACCCGGATGCGGGAGCGGCAGACCTTCGTCACAAGCTGCGACGACGCGGCGCTGCTGCACACCGACGGGGTGATCTGCCGGATGGAGGGCGGCGCGCTGACCCGGCTTGCCGGCGGCTGAGCCCCTCCCCTGCCCTTTTGGAAGTGTGAAAGGAGGGCCCCATGTACCTGCATCTCGGCCGGGATTATGTGCTGAATACAAGGGACATCATCGGCATTTTCAACATCGAGACCACCACCGTCTCGCCCCGGGGGCGGGCCTTTCTGGAGTACGCCCAGAAAAACGGGGCGGTGGTCAGCCTGTCGGACGAGCTGCCGCAGAGCTATGTGCTGGCCGACAGCCCGGTGGAGACGGTCTACCTGTCCGAACTGTCGAGCGCTGCGTTGCGCCGGCGTGTGCCGCAGGAGAGATAAAAACAGCGACCCGCCGCGCCTTTTCCAAACGGGCGCCATACACTGTAACTTTTGGAACAAGCAAACGTCAAGAGAATAAGAGGGAGAGATACAATGGCAGAAGATAGGATCACCGGCGCCGACACCGCCACCGACCACGAGTACGACGGCAGTGAGATCCAGGTGCTGAAGGGCCTGGAGGCGGTCCGCAAACGGCCGGGCATGTACATCGGCTCGACCGGCGAGCGCGGGCTGCACCATCTGGTCTAT
Source organism: Candidatus Faecalibacterium faecipullorum (assembly GCA_019118985.1). Taxonomy (GTDB): domain Bacteria; phylum Bacillota; class Clostridia; order Oscillospirales; family Ruminococcaceae; genus Faecalibacterium; species Faecalibacterium faecipullorum. The sequence continues at coordinate 2,315 of DWXX01000133.1, read as the reverse complement.
GAGATCGTGGACAACTCGATCGACGAGGCGCTGGCCGGCCACTGCGACCACATCGAGGTCAAGATCAAAAAGGGCGACATCATCGAGGTCACCGACAACGGGCGCGGCATCCCGGTGGGCATCCAGCCCGACACCGGGCTGCCGGCGGTCACCGTCGTCTTTACCATCCTGCACGCCGGCGGCAAGTTCGGCGGCGAGAACTCGGGCTACAAGGTCTCGGGCGGCCTGCACGGCGTGGGCGCGTCGGTGGTCAACGCCTGCTCTGAGTGGCTGACTGTGCAGGTGCGGCGGGACGGCAAAGAATACGAGCAGACCTTCCGCCGCGGCGACCCCGACGGCCCTCTGCATGAGGTGGGGGCCGCCCCCGACGGCTCGACCGGCACCAAGGTCACCTTCAAGCCCGACCCTGAGATGTTCCGCGAGACCACCCATTTCGACTTCGACACCCTCGAAAAGCGCCTGCGGGAAGAGAGCTTCCTCAACGCGGGGCTCAAGATCACCCTGACCGACGAGCGGGAGCTGTATACCCCCATCCTCGAGGATGGGCAGGAGGGCGCCCCCTGCTACCGGCAGGAGGTGATGTGCTACGAGGGCGGCATCCGCAGCTTTGTCACCTACCTGAACGAAAAGCGGAACCTTGAGGTGCTGCACCCCGGCGTCATCTATCTGTCGGCCAAGACCGACCGCGCCGAGGCTGAGATCGCCATGCAGTACAACACCAGCTACAACGAACTGCTGCTCAGCTTTGCCAACAACGTCAACACCCCCGACGGCGGCACCCACGAGGAGGGCTTCCGGGCCAGTCTGACCCGGGTGTTCAACGACTATGGGCGGAGCCACGGCCTGCTGAAAGACAAGGACGAGAACCTGTCCGGCTCGGACGTGCGGGAGGGGCTGATCTGCGTCATCTCGGTCAAGCTGCAGGAGGCGGAGTTCGAGGGGCAGACCAAAGCGAAGCTCGGCAACACCGAGATCCGCACCCTGGTCTCCAACCTCGTCTACACCAAGCTGACCGAGTTCTTTGAGGAGAACCCCGGCGTGGCCAAGGCCATCTTTGAAAAGGCCACCCAGGCCGCCCGCGCCCGCGCCGCCGCCAAAAAGGCCCGGGAACTGGTCCGCCGCAAGAGCGTGCTGGAAAACAGCCGGATGCCCGGCAAGCTGGTTGACTGCCGCGAGAACGACCCCACCAAGACCGAGATCTTCATCGTCGAGGGCGATTCGGCCGGCGGCTCGGCCAAGATGGGCCGCGACTCGGCCATCCAGGCCATCCTGCCGCTGTGGGGCAAGATGCTGAACGTCGAAAAGGCCCGCGCCGACAAGATCTACGGCAACGACAAGCTGATGCCGGTGGTGCTGGCTTTGGGCTGCGGCATCGGCGAGGAGTTCGACATCTCCAAGCTGCGGTACGACAAGGTGTTCATCATGGCGGATGCCGACGTCGACGGCTCCCACATCTGCACCTTGATGCTGACCTTCTTCTTCCGCTATATGCGGCCGCTGATCGAGCAGGGGCACGTCTATGTGGCGCAGCCGCCGCTGTTCCGCGTGCAGAAGGGCAATACCGTCAAGTACGCCTACAACGAGAAGGAAATGGCCGTCCTGCTGCAGGAGATGCCGGGGGCGAAGGTCAACCGCTACAAAGGTCTGGGCGAGATGAACCCCGAACAGCTGTGGGAGACCACCATGAACCCCGACAACCGGGTGATCGTGCAGATCACCATCGAGGACGCCGAAAAGGCGGACGAAGCCTTTACCATCCTGATGGGCGACCAGGTGGAGCCCCGCCGCCGCTTCATCGAGAACAACGCGCAGTACGCGAAACTCGACGTCTAATGCGCTGAGCACAGGCCCTAGTATGGAGGATTTATGGAAGAAGATTACGTCATGATACCCGGCACCGGGACCAAAAAGATCGTCCGGGACGTCAAGAAGGAGATCGAGACCGCCTTTCTGGATTACTCGATGTCGGTCATCGTCTCCCGCGCGCTGCCCGATGTGCGGGACGGTCTGAAGCCGGTCCACCGGCGGATTTTGTTCACCATGCACGAGCGGGGCAACGACCCCGGCCACCCCTACCGCAAGTCGGCCGACACGGTGGGCGCGGTGCTGGGCTCCTACCACCCCCACGGCGACGCGTCGGTCTACGACGCCATGGTTCGTCTGGCGCAGGACTTTTCGATGCGTTACCCGCTGGTGGACGGCCAGGGCAACTTCGGCTCGGTGGACGGCGACCCCCCCGCCGCCTACCGTTACACCGAGGCGCGGATGAGCCGGATGGCGGTCGAGATGCTGACCGACATCGACAAGGACACCGT
>DWXX01000132.1 GCA_019118985.1 Candidatus Faecalibacterium faecipullorum | reverse complement strand
GGAGCCATTGCAGCGGTTATAGTGGCTATTGCAACATTTTTTATTATTGGAATTTTGGAAATTTTTATAGGAATTTTTCACGGAGCGTTTTATACATGGCTTACTGAAGAGAACGGTGAAAATATATTACTTGTTTCATTGTCGGTAATTACTTTTGGCGCTATCTTTTTAGGATTATCTTATTCTGGATACGAAGAAGCGCGAAAAAATTATGAGGCCAATTTACAGGCGCAAAAGCATAATGAAGAGTGTCGAAAGGCTAACAATGCTATCCAAATACAATCAAAGCAAAAGGTTGAACTTTTAACGCAAGAAATTGCCCATGCAAATGACGTACTTACAAGGACGTTAAATACATTGAAATCCTATTACCAAACAAATACTATTTATGAAAAATTTCAGTCTTTAGTTCCGGTTGTCATGTTTAACGAATATTTTGCTTCTGGTAGAGTAAAGAACTTGCCGGAAGCATATGATAGATATGAACAAGAAAGTCGATTGGATTTGATCCTTACAAAGCTGGATGATATTATTACACGATTGGATAGAATAGAGAATAATCAATATATGCTTGCAAATGAACTGAGAAAGATTAGCAGTTCTATCGATAATTTGTGTAGTGCAGTTGATAGTCAAACTGCCAAGTTGCAGCAGATCAGTGATAATCAAGAAATAACGAATTATTATGAACGAATAAATGCTATAAATACTTCTTATATGGCATGGGTGACATTCAATAGAAAACGCTAAATAAGCATAATATGCCCCCAAGGTGTTTGAGAATCAAACACCTTGGGGGCATATTATGTAGCTGACTGTATTGCGCTGACTTTGTTGTATTGTGTGTATGTTGTGTGCCTTTGTGAATATTTAGGTCGAAACCCAGTTTTCTACGGTCAGGCCGTCGACGCGGTCGAACTCGCGGGTGTTGTTGGTGACGACGGTCAGGCCGGCGGCGCGGGCGTGGGCGGCGATGAGCAGGTCCATCGGGCCGATGGGGGCGCCGCGGCGCTCGAGGGCGGCGCGGATGCGGCCGTACTCCTCGGCGGCGCGGCCATCAAAGGGCAGAATGGCAAAGGGGGACAGCAGCAGGCTGAGGGCCAGGCGGTTCTTTTGGGGGGCCTGGCTCTTTTCGACCCCGTGCATCAGCTCGGCGTAGCTCACAGCCGAGATGCACAGCTCGGCCGGGTCCTGCGCGAGGAAGCGCCGCACCACCTCCGCCGGCCGGCGCTTGATGAGGTAGATGCAGATGTTGGTGTCCAGCATATACTTCATAGGGCGTCGCGCTCCTGCTGGATGGGGGGCTGCTGCCGCCCGGCGGCCATAAAGTCGTCGGTGAACAGCTCCAGCCCGGTCAGAAAGCCCGCCCAAGGGTGGTCTTTGGGCATCAGGATCACCACGTCGCCGATCTTGTTCACCGCCACCTCGTCGGATGCAAAGCGGCATTCCTTGGGCAGGCGCACCGCCTGGCTGCGCCCGTTTTCAAACAGTTTGGCAGTCATCATAGCCATCACCTCCACCTATAGTATATACTATGATATATATCGTGTCAAGCCCCCTCCCCCTCCGCCCCGAAATGTGCTACAATAGTCTCACAGGGAGGGATGCAGGATGCCGGTTTGGAACCCGTGGCATGGGTGCCGCAAGATCAGCGCGGGGTGCGCGCACTGTTATGTCTACCGGCGGGACGCGTCGGTGGGGCGGGACGCCTCGGTGGTGGCAAAGACCGCCGACTACGACCTGCCGCTGCGGCGGGGGCGCCGGGGGGAGTATAAGCTGCAGCCGGGGGCGGGGACGATCTTTGCCTGCATGACCTCCGACTTCTTTCTGGAGGAGGCCGACGGCTGGCGGCCCGCCTGCTGGGAGATGATGCGGCTGCGCAGCGATTTGCAGTTCGCCATCATCACCAAGCGGATCCACCGCTTTGCCGCCTGCGCCCCGCCCGACTGGGGGGACGGCTACCCCAATGTGTCGATCTACTGCACGGCGGAAAATCAGGAGATGGCCGACGCCCGGCTGCCCCTCTACCTGACGCTGCCTATCCGGCACAGGCACATCTGCTGCGAGCCGATGCTGGGGCCGGTGGACTTCGAGCCCTACCTCGCCGCCGGCGGGATCGAGTACGTCCTCTGCGGGGGCGAGTCGGGGCCGAACGCGCGCCCCTGCCGCTATGAGTGGGTGCAGGCTGTCCGGGCGCAGTGCGTCCGGCAGGGGGTGGCCTTCCACTTCAAGCAGACGGGGGCGCTCTTTGTCAAGGAGGGGCGGGTCTACCACATCCCGCGGCGTCTGCAGCAGAGCCAGGCGGCCAAAGCCGGCATCGACTATCCCGGCGCCGCCCCGCATCCGCCCCGCCCCGACGCCGCGCCCCCCGAGCAGCTCACCCTGCCCGGGGCGTGACAAGAACAAAACAGGGCGCCCCCTCGGCGTTTGGCCGGGCGGGGCGCCCTGCGGCGTATGGAGACAGATTTACTCGAGGGTCTCGGCGCACTTGCGCAGCCACTCGATGATGGGCAGGTGCTGCGGGCAGGCGCCCTCGCACTGACCGCAGCCGATGCAGTCGGAGGCCTTGCCCCGGCCGTCAATGGCGCGGGCGTAGGCTTCCTTTGCCTTGTCGAGGTCGTTTTGGGCCAGCTGCTTGTTGGCGGCGGCGAACACCTTGGGGATGAAGATCTGCCGCGGGCAGCCCTCGACGCAGTAGCCGCAGCCGGTGCAGGGGATGGCCGCCGAGTGGGCAAAGACCTGCTGCGCCTTGGCGATGGCCTGCCGCTCGGCCTCGGTGACCGGGGCAAAGTCTGTGAAGGTGGCGAGATTATCCTCCATCTGGGCGGTGTTGGACATGCCGGACAGCACCGCCAGCACCCCGTCCAGGCTTGCGGCGAACCGCAGCGCCCAGGACGCGCAGGAGGCCCCCGGGCGGACAGCCTCGAACAGTTCCTTCACCTCGGGGGGGACGTCGGCCAGGGCGCCGCCCTTGACCGGTTCCATGATGACCACCTGCTTGCCGTGGCGGCGGGCGACCTCGTAGTTGGCCCCCGCGGTCACCTCGGGGTTATCCCAGTCGGCGTAGTTGATCTGCAGCTGCACGAAGTCGACGTCGGGGTGCTCGGTCAGCAGCCGGTCGAGCAGGGCGGGCGTCCCGTGGAAGGAGAAGCCGTAATGCCGCACAAGGCCCTGGGCCTTGACCTGCTGCGCGTAGGCCCACAGATCCCAGTCGGCGTAGTGCCTGGCGTTGGAGTCCTGCACGGCGTGCAGCAGGTAATAGTCGAAGTACCCCGCCCCGGTGCGCTGCAGGCTCTGCTGCAGCTGGCTGCGGGCGTCGTCCGGGTCTTTGGCCACCCGGGCGTTCAGCTTGGTGGCGAGGGCGTAGCTGTCCCGGGGGTGGCGCTCCACCAGGGCTTGGCGGGCGGCTTCCTCGCTGCCCTCGTAGACGTAGGCGGTGTCGAAGTAGGTGAACCCCGCCGCCAGGAAGGCGTCCACCATCCGGGAAGTCTCGGCGATGTCGATGGCGCCGCCCTCTGCGCGGGGCAGCCGCATCAGCCCGAAGCCGAGGGGCGCGTGGTTTGCAGGCATGGTCATGTCATTCAGTCCTTTCCGTTCCCCGCCGGGCGGCGGGTGATTCTCTCGCCCCCAGTATAGCACCCCGCGCGGGGAAAATCCAGTGGGCCCCCTCGGGCTATATGGATTGCCGTATGGATTTACAAACGCCCTGTCTTACAGTATAATGAATCAAAAGACCGGCGGGAGGCGATGGGATGGAATATCTGACCCTTGCAAACGGCGTCAGGATGCCGATGGCGGGCTACGGCACATGGACTTTGCGGGGCGAAGAGGGCCGGGCGTGCATCCGCGAGGCCCTCGCGGCGGGCTGCCGCCTTCTGGACACCGCCCGCATGTATGAGAATGAGGACATCGTCGGCCAGGCGCTGCGGGACAGCGGCCTTGCCCGGGGGGAGGTATTCCTCACCACCAAGCTCTACTGGCCCAGCGCCGGCTATGAGAAGGCGAAGGCGGACATCGACCGCTCGCTGCGGGCCCTTGGCACCGACTACATCGACCTGCTGCTCATCCACGAGCCCTACCCGGAAGCCCCCGCCATCTACCGCGCCATGGAGGAAGCCTACCGCGCCGGCAAGGTCCGGGCGCTGGGGGTGTCCAACTTCACGCTGGAAGAGCTCGACCGCCTGAGCGCCCGGTGCGAAGTCAAACCGATGGTCGACCAGGTCGAGAGCCACGTCTACCACCCCCGGCTGGCCCTCAAACGGCAGCTGGAAGCACGGGGGGTGCACATGCAGTCCTGGGCGCCCTTCACCGAGGGGCGGCGGGACATCTTTGCCGAGCCGGCGCTGCGGCAGGCGGGGGCCGCCCACGGCAGGACCGCCGCCCAGGCCGCCCTGCGGTACCTGGTTCAGAACGGGGTGGGGGTGATCCCCAAGACCACCCGGCGGGAGCGGATGGAGGAGAACCTCGCCCTCTTTGATTTTACCCTGAGCGAAGAGGAGATGGCCCGCATCGCCGCGCTGGACGGCGGGCGCTCCCTCTTCGGCTGGGACTGACGAAACGGAAAGGATGACAGCGGCATGAAGCAGTATCTTGTGTTCGACATCGGCGGCACCTTCATCAAATACGCCCTGATGGGGGCGGACGGCAGCCTGCTGGAAAGCGGCAAGACCCCCTCCCCCATGGACTGCCTGGACAGCCTGCTGGACGCGGTGGAAGGGGTGGGCCGGCAGTTCGCCGGCCGGTACGAGGAGGTAGCCGTCTCGATGCCGGGGCGGATCGACACCGCAGCCGGCATCGCCCGCACCGGCGGCTCGTTTGCATACATCCACGAGACACCGGTGGGGCAGCTGTTCGGCCAGCGGCTGGGTGCGCCGGTCTGGGTGGCCAACGACGGCAAGTGCGCGGCCAACGCCGAGGCGTGGAGCGGCGCGCTGGCCGATGTGTCCTGCGGCGCGGTGATCGTCCTGGGCACCGGCACCGGCGGGGGGATCGTCCTCGACCGCCGCATCTGGATGGGAAGCAACTTCGCCGCGGGGGAGCTGTCCTTCCTGCCCACCGTCTTTGCGGGGATGAGCGCCATGCACTTAAAGGGGATCGACCGCAGCATGATGGACCGGTTCTGGTCGTCCCACGCCTCGGCCACCGGGCTGCTGCGGGTCTACGCCGAGCGCAAAGGCATCCCCGCCGACGGGCTGGACGGGGTGCAGTTCTTTGCCGCTTACGACGCCGGCGAGCCGGAGGCCGCGGCCGCCCTCGACGACTTCGGCGAGATGACGGCGGCGGGCATCTACGCCATCCAGTCGGTGCTGGACCTGGAGCGCTACGCCATCGGCGGGGGGATCAGCGCCCGGCCCGAGGTGACCGACGTCATCCGCCGCAAGCTGGACGACATCTACGCCGGCATCTCCTTCAGCCCCTTCCGCAAGCCGGAGGTGGTCCGCTGCCGCTACGGCAACGACGCCAACCTGCTCGGCGCGCTCCGCTTCGCGCTGCACGGCGGGGTCTGACTGACAGACAGAAAAAGGCCCCTGCATCCCGGGCGTCCGGCGGTGCAGGGGCCTGCTGTTTGCTGGGGGGTTACTTGGTGCCGTAGATGCGGTCGCCGGCGTCGCCGAGACCGGGGACGATGTAGCCCTTCTGGTCGAGGTGGTCGTCCAGAGCGCCCAGGTAGATCTGGACGTCGGGGTGGGCGGCGCGCAGGGCTTCGACCCCTTCGGGCGCGCCGATCAGGCCGATGAACTTGATGTGCTTGGCCCCGCGCTTTTTGATCATAGTGATGGCGTCGACGGCGCTGCCGCCGGTGGCCAGCATGGGATCCAGCACCAGCACGTCCCGCTCGTCGATGTCGGAGGGCAGCTTGCAGAAGTATTCCACCGGCTGCAAGGTCTCCTCATTGCGGTACAGCCCGATGAAGCCCACCTTGGCGGCGGGGATCAGGCTGAGCATGCCGTCCAGCATGCCCATGCCCGCCCGCAGGATGGGGACGAGGGCCAGCTTGCGGCCGGCCAGCACCTTGGTGCGGGCCATGGTGATGGGGGTCTCGATCTGAACTTCCTCCAGCGGCAGGTCGCGGGTGGCCTCGTAGCACAGCAGGGTGGCTATCTCGCTGACCAGGTCGCGGAACTCCTTGGTGCCGGTCTGTTTGTTGCGCAGCAGGCTGATCTTGTGCTGCAGCAGGGGGTGCTCAACGATCATGGGGTTCATAACTACACGCTCCTTACAGGTGTGATGCCTCGCGGCGGGTCGGACGGTCAACGCTGCTCCAGCGCCATCAGCTTCTCGATGCGGCGGGTGTGGCGCCCGCCCTCAAAGGGGGTGGACAAAAACAGATCGACCAGCTGGCAGGCAAGGCCGGGGCCCACCACCCGCCCGCCCATGCACAGGGCGTTGGCGTCGTTGTGGCGGCGGGTGTACTCACAGCTGAAGCTGTCCGAGCAGCAGCAGGCGCGGATGCCCTTGACCTTGTTGGCGGCCATGCTGATGCCCACGCCGGTGCCGCAGAACAGCAGCGCCTTGTCGCACTGGCCCGAGACCACCGCCTCGCAGGCGGGCAGGGCCATGTCGGGGTAGTCGACGCTGTCGGTGCTGTGGGTGCCGAAGTCGATGTAGGGGATGCCGGCGCCGTCGAGATGGGCGCGGACGGCCTCCTTCAGTTCAAAGCCGCCGTGGTCGGCGGCCAGCGCGATGGGTTTTGCCATGGGGGATACCTCACTCTTTCTCATCTTCTGGCTGGTGTGTCTGGGCGTCTGCCGCGGCCAGCCGTTCGGCCCGCTGCCGCTCGGCCTGGCTCAGGCGGTGATAATCGGGCAGCAGGGCCCCGGGGGGGACGGCCAGCCCCTCTGCCGCCATCCGCCGGGCGGCCATGGCCACGCCGGCGGCCCGGGCGCAGCGCAGCGGGGGCGGCGCGGGCAGGACGCCCTCGGCCTCACTATAGATATTATAGCACAGATACGCCCCGTCACCAACAAAAAAGAGGGGTTTTTTCCAGCTTTTTACAAAGGGCGCAAGGTCTGCGGCGGCCCGGGCGTCATCGGCCAGCAGCCGCGCGTGGGTGGCAAGGTCGAAGGCGGCCGAATAGACCTGCCCCCGCCGGGCGTCCAGGGCGCAGACCACCGTCCCCTCGCCGATGTGGGCCGCGGCCAGCGCCTCGAGGGTGGAGACGGGGGCGCAGGGGGTCTGCCGGGGCAGCGCCAGCCCCTTGACCGCCGCAAGGCCGATCCGCAGCCCGGTAAAGCTGCCCGGCCCGGCGTTGACCCCGTACAGGTCGATGTCGGCGCAGCTCAGGCGGCAGGCTTTCAGGGCGGCGTCCACCATGGGCAGCAGGGTCTCGCTGTGGGTCAGCCCGGCGTCGAGGTAGACCTCGTACAGCAGGCGGTCGTCCTCCATGACGGCGACGCCGGCGGTCTTGCCGGCGGTATCGACGGCCAGTATCTTCACAGCTGCACCCCCTCGATGGTGATGCGGCGGGTCTGCCCGTCCACCGTCTGGATGTCCACCCGGATGGGCTGCTCCTGTTCGAGGAGGGGGGCGAGGTTCTCGCTCCACTCGGCGGCCACCACCGCCCCGGCGTCCAGGTAGTCGTAAAAGCCGGCGGCGGCCAGGTCGGCCTCGGTGTGGATGCGGTATAGGTCAAAGTGGGCCATCGGCCGGGGCCCGCGGTAGTAGTTGACGATGGCAAAGGTGGGGCTGCTGACCGGATCGGTGCAGCCCAGACCCTCGGCCAGGCCCCGGCAGAAGGCGGTCTTGCCCGCCCCCAGCCCGCCGGTAAAGGCGATGAGGGCCCCGCCCGGCACCGCCGCGGCCATCCGCCGGCCGAGGGCGGCCGTCTCCTCGGGGGAATGGGTGATGTATTCAGCCATGGTGTCACCTCAGTCTAAACAGAAAGTGCGGCCGGCACCCGGTATGGATGCCGCCGCACTAAGTATAGTATAAAATGGGAAAAAGTGCAATCCATGTATATTTTTGAATATTACTACAAAACGGATTGTTCCGATCAGTCGTCCGTTGGCTGGATATTTTGAATGTATCGACACTTTGGATAATTTGAACATCCCCAAAATTTGCGTCCAGCGTAGGCGCCTTTGGAGGCTGTTCTTAAAACGAGGCGGCCTCCACAGAAAGGACAAACCGGGGAATCTTTATTTCGCATATCTGCTGGGAAAAGATGAGTTGCACGAGCAGCGTTCTTTTTATTTTGTACTTCCTGAATATGAATCAGCTTTTTGGTTGCATCCACTTGAGCTAAGGAATACAGTTTAGAATATAATGCATCAATTTGCTTGGATGTCAAATGAATGTGGGATGACTGAATAACAGAATTTATACAGTCTGAAAGGTTGCTTCTGTTTATTACATGATGATGTCCACTTGTTAATGTAATATTTTTGAGGACACATTCGTCACCAAAAACGATATAAGAATAGAAACAAGCTGGATCTACACCCAAATAATTGCCCAACCATTTCAAATGCACATGGTTCTGTATAATGGGGTTTAAGAATTTGATTTTGTGGGCTTGACCATATCGGCCAGGCAATGACTGTACCCAAAATTGTTGTGTTTCAGTGCCGAAAATCCAGCCGCTGTAATTCTTGGATTCCAATAAGTAGATTCCTGATATGTGGAGGAAAATTACATCAATCTCAGTAGTTTCACCATTGTTTTTTGGTACATAGCAGTTCAAAAGAATTTTTTTATAGCCGGGCACACCTTGCAAACTGTCCCAAACCAGGTATTCTCCTTGGACTCCTTTGTCAAACAGAACTCGGAAATAGCTGTTGTGAGTTTGTCCGTAATATTCAGTTTGCTTATAGCGCGCTTGAAGCACTCCATAAAGCAAACATAGACCGAGCAGAACAAGGATGACAACAAAAAGGACCATAAACCTAAATGATATTTTGATAGAGTATATGATTATGCCGCAGGTGCCGCCGCCGGCAGGGTATACAGGGCGGCGGTGTCGTCGCCGTGGATGAGGGCGAAGGCCGCGTACCGGTGGGGGGTCGCGCCCCCCTGCGAGAGGTACCAGGCGATGTCGTCGACGCCGTAGGTCGCGGCCGCGGCGTCCACCGCCTGCAGGATGTTCTGCCCGGTGATGAGCTGGTTGACGGTGCCCCACAGCATATTGCGGGCGTAGATGGCGTAGACGGTGTTGACAAAGCCCACCACCGCCCGCGCCCCGCCGTCCAGCAGGGCGGCGGACATGGCGAGGTCGACCATGTTCCCCCCGCCGAAAAATTCGCAGGTCTCCGAGAAGATGATGTTGCCGTTCAGTTTGCCCCCGCGGTAGGCCGCCTGGAAGAAATCGGGGGTGACGCAGTACCGCCCGCTGACCTTGATGACCCGGTGGGTCAGCAGGTCGATGCCGTACCGCAGGTCGTCCCAGAAGGAAGATTCCTCCTGCAGGATGACGATGGGGGCGGTCTTGACCCGGCGGAACAGCCACCCGGCGTTGTAGCTGTAATAGGCCCCGTGGGCGCTGAGGATGCACAGGTCGTAGTCGTCCATGTGGCGCAGGTCGGCCACCGTCACCTCGCTGTCGATGGTGGTGGCAAGGCCCCACTCGTTCCAGTATTCCTGCATGATGGTATAGTAGGGCCAGCGGTTGGAGTTGGTGGTGTCGTCAAAGGCGTAGTAGACGATGGCGTTGCCCACCGGCAGGACGTCGTTTTCGGCCCCGATGGGGTCGGCGAGGGCCGCGGGGATGCCGGCGGCGTCGATGGGCCCGGCGTCGATGCCGGCCTCGTCGTCCGGGTCGGCCAGCAGGATGCCCCCCAGCACCCCGCAGTCATAGGTAAAGGAATACATCCCGTTCTCTGCGTCGAGGCAGAGGGAGCCGGGCTGCACAAGCCCCCCGTCGGCGAGGCTTTCCAGCAGGGCGCCGGCGGCGTCGGCCCGCCCGGCGGCGTCAAGGGCGCCGTAATCGGCGCTGCCGGTCAAAGCGGCGATGGCCCTGTCGGCTTCGGCCATGCCGGCGGCGTCGGCGTAGGTGAGCTGCTGTGTTTCAGACGCGGCGTCCTCCGGCCCGGCGGCGCGGGCCGCGGGGGTCACGATGGTCAAAAGCAAAACGGCGGCGCAGGCCAAACAGACGCCGCGGCGGAAAAAGTGCGAACGGATACTTTCCATCAGGGGTCCCTCCCTCTCAGGGCGGGCCGGAACGCCCGGCCGCCTGCCTCCATTGTAGAAGGGCGGGGCGGCTTTGTCAAGAATCGGAGTTTCGGTTTTACCGTCATTTTGCAAAGCTGTCACAGTTTGGACATCACGGCCTACGCATGAAAAGACAGGAGAACTTCCGCAAGGAAAACATCATCATAAGAGCAGCGGCGTTTTTTACGAGCCAAGCTTATTTTAGCGGGATGTTGTTTCAAAGCGTCCAGAGCAATACGGCGAA
>DWXX01000131.1 GCA_019118985.1 Candidatus Faecalibacterium faecipullorum | reverse complement strand
GATGTCCAGCGACTCGGGCATATACTTGCGGACGAACTTTTCGACGTAGCTGAGGCACCACACGCCGATGACCGCCGCCAGCACGCCGCCGCGGCCGGCACGCAGGATGGAATCCAGCGGCTGCGCCGCGTCGTACAGGCCCAGGATCTGGGAGATGGTGTCGATGTTGCCCAGGCCGGTGATCATGCCCAGCATGCCGCCCAGGATGGGGGTGGCGCCGAACTTCTCGGCGGCGCGGTAGCCGGCCCAGGCGGTCAGGTAGCTCAGGAAGGCCGCGTTGATCAGGGCCAGCAGGTTGTAGACGATGCTCCAGAAGGGGCTCTCGGCATAGCCGGGCATCACTTGGGTCATCAGGGTGGCAAGGCCCGAGCACAGGCCGGCCGCGATGACGCCGGGCAGCAGCGGCACGAAGATGTCGCCGAAGGTCTTGAGCATGGTCTTGATCCTGCTCTGCTTCTGGCCGGCCTTGACGGCGGCCTTGTTGGCCTGCCAGTCGTTCTTGGTGCTGGCCTCGCCGGCGGCGGGGATGCCCATGCTGCGGCAGATGTCGGCGCACTTGCGGCACTTGCCGGGGCCGACCACGATCTCGACATAGCCGGCGCGGTCGTGCACCACCCCGAGGACGCCCTCGATCTTCTTGATGGCTTCCTCGTTGATCTTGGCGTCATCCTTGACCTCGATCCGCAGCCGCGTCATGCAGTTGGTCGCAGAGATGACATTGCCCCGGCCGCCCAGGTTTTGCAGCGATTGGCGTACCAGTTCTTCATTGGTCATTTCATTTTCCTCCTTTGTCCGAATGGATATTCCCAAAGCGGCGCCGCACAAACGCCGCGTGGTCCAACATTACAGCCCGACGGCAGCCCGCACATGGCCGCCCGCTTCTTCCAGGCGGCGGGCCGCCTCCTCTGCGCCGCAGCCGGCCAGCAGCATGGTGATGGCGCACTTGACGCTGCCCGAAGCGGCGTCGATGGCCCGGCGGGCCTCGGCGCGGTCCACCCCGGTGGCGTCGATGACGATGTTCTCGGCCCGGACGTGCAGCTTCTCATTGGTCTGCATGACGTCCACCATCAGGTTCTGGTAGGCCTTGCCGGCCCGCACCATCGACGCGGTCGAGATCATGTTGAGGATCAGCTTCTGGGCGGTGCCCGACTTGAGCCGGGTCGAGCCGGTCAGCACCTCGGGGCCCACCTCCACCTCGATGGCAAGGTCGGCAGCCTTCCCCACCGCGCTGCCGGGGTTGCAGGCGATGGCCGCCGTTTTGCAGCCGACGCTTTTGGCGTATGCCAGCCCGCCCAGCACGTAGGGGGTCCGGCCCGAGGCCGCGATGCCCACCACCACGTCCTTTGCGGTCAGGCCGTGGGCTTCCAGGTCGCTGCGGCCCAGGTCGCGGTCGTCCTCAGCGCCCTCCACCGCCTTGATGAAGGCCCTCTCGCCCCCGGCGATCAGCCCCACCACCTGCCCGGGGTCCACCCCGAAGGTGGGCGGGCACTCGGCCGCGTCCAGCACGCCCAGCCGGCCGCTGGTGCCGGCCCCCATGTAGAACAGCCGCCCCCCCGCCGCGAAGGCCTCGGCCGCCCAGTGGGCCGCCTGCGCGATCTCGGGCAGCTTTTTGGCGATGGCCAGGGGCACCCGCGCATCCTCCTCGTTCATCACAGTGACGATCTCCAGCTCGGACATGGTGTCCAGCTGCATGGTGCGGGGGTTGCGCCGCTCGGTGGTCATTCCGGTCAGATTCAGTTCCATGGTTCAGATACCCGCCTTTCCTGTGTGGATGTAGGGTGTGGTCTTTACACCTCGCATTATACCGGCATGAAAACAAAATGTCCACATTTTGCCCAAATTGTGGTATAATGTTTCATGAACCGGGCTTTTTTGAAAGATTCAGCCCGTATCGTGAAAACTTTTGTGCATTGTATACAATCAGAACCGGGAGGCCGCCATGAAAAACGCCCTGCTCCGCCTGCGGGAGGCCCGCGCGTCCCTCAGCGCCGCCGAACAGCAGATCGCCCGCTACATCATCGACAACCCCGAGGAAGCCGCCCTGCTCACCGTCCGCGAGCTGGCGCAGCGCACCTTCACCAGCCCGTCCAGCGTGGTGCGGGTCTGCCGGTCGGTGGGCTTTGAGGGGTACAAGGAGCTGCGCCGCGCCCTGGTGGCCGAGCTGGCCGCCCTGGGCGACAGCGGCCGCCACGCCGAGGCAGAGCTGTCCCCCGACGACAGCGCGCGGGAGGTGGTGGACAAGGTCACCCGCAAGAACATCCAGTCCCTGACCGACAGCCAGCGTCTGCTCTCGCCCGAGGTGGTGGAGGCCTGCGCCCATCTGCTGGACCGCAGCCGCTGCGTGCTGCTGTTCGGGCTGGGGTCCAGCCTGCTGGTGGCCCACGACATCTACCTCAAGCTGCTGCGGCTGGACAAGCCCTGCGTGGTCAACGACGACTGGCACAGCCAGCTGCTGAGCGCCCGCAACGCCACCCCCGCCGACGTGGGCATCGCCATCTCCTACTCGGGGCAGACGGCGGAGGTAATCGAGTGCATGAAGGCCCTCAAGGCAAACGGCGTGCCCACCATCGCCATCACCCGGTACTCCCCCTCCCGTGTGGCCGAGCTGGCCGACTACAAGCTGTACATCGCGGCCAACGAATCCCTCTTCCGCAACGGTGCGATGTCCAGCCGCATCGCCCAGCTGAACGCGGTGGACATCCTCTACACCGCCTACGCCAGCCTCCACTACGAGGACACCCTCCGCGCCCTCACCCGCACCCATGTCTACAAGCCCACCCCCTCAGCCGACATCGGGCCGTGACGGCCCGGCCGCAACGCGCAAAAAAGGACCCGCAGCGGGTGGCTGCGGGCCCTCTTTTTGTGTGCTGGTTGTGTGCCGGGAGGTCAGTCAAGGTCCTCGCCGTTTGTGGCGATGACCTTCTTGTACCAGTAGAAGCTGTCCTTGCGGCGGCGGGTCAAATCGCCGGTGCCGTCGTCGTACTTGTCGACGTAGATGAAGCCGTAGCGCTTGGCCATCTCGCCGGTGCCGGCCGAGACCAGGTCGATGGGGCCCCAGGTGGTGTAGCCCCGCAGGTCCACCCCGTCTTTGACCGCCTCGCCCATCTGCTGGATGTGCTGGCGCAGGTAGTCGATGCGGTAGGGGTCGTGGATGGTGCCGTCGGCCTCCAGCTTGTCGAAGGCGCCCAGGCCGTTCTCCACCACCATCAGCGGGATGCGGTAGCGGTCGTAGATCTCGTTCAGGCTCCACCGCAGGCCCTTGGGGTCGATCTGCCAGCCCCAGTCGGAGGCCTTCAGGTAGGGGTTCTTCTCGCCGCCCAGGCCGTTGCCCGACACCTGCGCGCCGGTCTCGTGGGTGGTGATGCAGTTGGACATATAATAGCTGAAGGTGTAGAAGTCGACGGTGCCCTTGCGCAAAATCTCCTCGTCGCCGGGCTCGGTCTTGATCTCGATCCCCCGCTCGGCAAAGTAGCGGCGGGCGTAGTGGGGGTACTCGCCCCGCACCTGGATGTCGGAGCAGAACCAGTTGACCATCTGGTTGCGCTGCTGGCAGGCCAGCACGTCGTCGGGGTCGCAGGTCAGGGGGTAGAAGGCGGCGAAGATGTTCATGTCCCCCATCTGGAACTGCGGGTAGTGCTCATGCGCGAAGGCCACCGCCTTGGCGCTGGCGACGAACTGATGGTGCAGCGCCTGGAACCGCAGCCCCTCGTTGTCGGGGATGCCGGTGCGGGGCCCCTCGTACCCCTGCACAAGGCCCAGGGCCATCAGGTTGCCGGTGGGCAGCGCGCCCATGTTGATCTCGTTGAAGGTCAGCCAGTACTTCACCTTGTCC
The DNA here is from genome assembly GCA_019118985.1 of Candidatus Faecalibacterium faecipullorum. Classification (GTDB taxonomy): domain Bacteria; phylum Bacillota; class Clostridia; order Oscillospirales; family Ruminococcaceae; genus Faecalibacterium; species Faecalibacterium faecipullorum. The sequence continues at coordinate 6,352 of DWXX01000131.1, read as the reverse complement.
TTGTACCGCTCGAAGATGGTCTTGCAGTACCTGACGTAGCAGTCCACCAGCCGGCGGTCGGCCCAGCCGTTGTACTTTTCCACCAGGGCGTAGGGCAGCTCGTAGTGGCTGATGGTGACCAGCGGCTCGATGCCATACTTCTTGCAGCAGTCGAACACCCGGTCGTAGAAGGCGAGGCCCGCTTCGTTCGGGGTCTCCTCCTCCCCGGTGGGGTAGATGCGGGTCCAGTTGATGGAGGTGCGGAACACCTTGAACCCCATCTCGGCAAACAGGGCGATGTCCCCCTCATAGTGGTGGTAGAAGTCGATGGCCTCGTGGCTGGGGTAGAGTTTGTCGGGGCGGATGGCGGTGGTCACCCACTTAGGGGTGGTGTGGCTGCCGTTGGTACACATGTCGGGGACGCTGGGGCCCTTGCCGTCCACGTCCCAGGCGCCCTCGAACTGGTTGGCGGCACAGGCGCCGCCCCACAGAAAGCCCTTGGGGAATGCCATAAGAGTTGCCTCCTTTTCAAAAAGAAGGGGGCGCCCCCGAAGCAGGGACGCCCCCAAGGGTGGGTTGCGGTGATGCGGCTGCGGCCAGGCTTACTTTGCCTGCTCGCTGTCCTTCCAGGTGAGGCGGACGCCGATGAAGGTGATGGCCATGGCGATCAGGATGGCGACCACGACGATGATCAGGTTGCGCATCCCTGCGCCGCCGGGGGTCGGGTCAATGTAGGAGGGCAGGCTGAACAGGCCCAGGCCGCCGGACATGAACTTCTTGACCTGGAACGCGCCGACGATGCCGCCCGAGATGGCGCTGGCCACGCAGGAGATGATGAAGGGGGTCTTTTTCGGCAGGGTGACGCCGTAGATGGCCGGCTCGGTGACGCCGAAGAAGGCCGAGATGAAGGCGGGGATGGTGATCTTGCGCAGCTTGACGTCCTTGGTGACCATCAGGATGGCGGCCAGGGCTGCGAACTGGGTCCAGGAGGGGATGGTGTTGGCGCTCAGCACGAAGTCGTAGCCCAGCGAGGCCATGTTGATGTACATCAGCGGGATGAGGCCCCAGTGCAGGCCGAAGATGACCAGCACCTGCCAGATGCCGCCGACGAAAGCGCCGGCCAGCGCGCCGCCCACGACGGGCAGGTTGTAGATGACGTTGAAGGCCGCCTGGATGACGCCGCAGAACAGGCCGGAGACCGGGCCGATGACCAGGTAGCACAGCGGCAGGCTGACCACGATGACGAACAGGGGCACCATGAACAGCTGAATGGTGTCGGGGATGACCTTGCGGGCCCAGTGGTAGAGCTTGCCGGCCAGCAGGCAGGTCAGGATGACCGGGATGACCGACGAGGTGTAGCCCGACGCCGGGAAGAAGACCGGCAGGCCCAGGAAGGTGGTGGTGTAGCTCATCTCAAAGGCGGTGCCCGCAAAGACGGAGCCGAGGGCCTCGGCGCTCTTGAGGGCCACCATGTTGGGGTAGACAAGGCCCGCGCCGATGGCAAGGCCGATGAACTCGTTCATCTTGACCTTCTTGGCGGCGGTGTAGCCCAGGAAGACCGGCAGGAAGTAGAAGAAGCCGTCGCCGAAGGCGTACAGGATCTGATAGGTGCCGCTGTCGGTGGACAGGATGTTGAAGTAGGTCAGGCAGGCCAGGATGCCCTTGACAATACCGGAGGCGCCCAGCACGCCCAGGGTGGGCTGCAGGATGCTGGACACCAGGTCGATGAAGGTGTTCAGGGGGCTGGACTTCTTGCCGGCGCCATCATTGGCGCCCTCGACGGCGTTGCCGTCCTCGTCGACGGTGCCGGCCGCCAGCGCCTCGAGGTGGCCCACCGAGACCACCGCGTCGTAGACGTAGTCGACATGGTTGCCGATGACCACCTGATACTGGCCGCCGGCCTGGATGACGGTGACGATGCCGTCGGTCTGCTTGAGCACTTCGGTCTGGGCCTTGCTCTCGTCCTTCAAAACAAAGCGCAGGCGGGTGATGCAGTGCTTGACGCTGGTGATGTTGCCCTTGCCGCCCACATTCTGGATGATGATGCGGGCAAGGCCGTCGTACTTGCTTGCCATAAGCTGATTCTCCTTTATCGCGTGTTGATAGGCGTCCGCCTCAAGCTCCACCCGGACCCTGCCGCTCTGCTGGCTGCACCCGGCCACGCCGGGCAGCGCGGCCAGCAGCTCGACAGCCGCAAGGCTCTGGTCTTTGACGGTGAAGGTAAGGCGGCTGCCCTGCCGGGACTGCCTGAGCACATTCGCCTCGCCCCCAAGCAGGGGGTAAAACTGCTGCATCAGCCCGTCCGGATCAGGCTTTTGCGTCATGGCTCATTCCTCCTTTGCAAGGCAGGCTGGAAGGGGCATTATATCTCCGGCGCCCCGTGCGCTGCGGGGCGCGCCGATACCATAAGTAAAACCGTAAGTAAAACAGAGAGGGGCAGCGGCGGGGGCTCAATCTTCCCCGGCGCCCTGGGCCGCCACACGCACCCGGTGGATGTGCATGACCAGGTACAGCTGCTCTTCGCTGCTGCACTTCCAGCCGCGGTGGGCGGCCAGCCAGTCGACGATCATCCGGGTGCAGTTGTAGTCCTCGGGGTATTCCAGCTTGACCGAGCGGAACAGCTCGCGGCTGGCGGCGTCCTCCTGCATGGGGCGGCCCTCGCTCATCCGCTGCACCAGATACCGCAGGTGCATGGCCAGGCGGGAGTAGTTGAACCCCTCCCGGTCGATGGTGATGTGGAAGTAGTCCTCCACCAGCTCGGACAGCGCGGCGATCAGCTGCACGTCGGCCAGGGTGCGGTGCATATCGTCGGCCTCGCCCTCGGCGTTGATGAGGTGCAGCGCGATGCTGACCGCCTCGTCGTCGGGCAGCGCGACGCCAAGCTCCTGGCGCAGCATCCGCACCGCGTGGGACGCCACCGCGTACTCTTTGGGGTACAGGTGGCTGACGTCGTAGGCCAGCGGGTTCTGGATGGCGACCCCGCTGCGGCTGCGCTCGATGGCAAAGTTCAGATGGTCGGCCAGGATGAAGGGCAGGTTGGGGTTCAGCCGGCAGTCCAGCTCTTCCATCGCCTCCCCGGCGATGTCGTCTGCGGCGAGGATCAGCTCCTCCGGCAGGTCGGGCAGCAGCCCGATGAACCGCTTGCTGACATGGTAGAAGGTGCGCTGCACGCAGGAGAGGTCCTCCAGCTCATACGGCACCGGCGGGAAGCCTACCCCCTTGCCAAAGACCACCAGCTCGTTGCCGCCCGCGTCCAGGGCGAGCGCGACGTTATTGTTGATTTTCTTGGTGACCTTCATGCCGCCCTCGTTCCCCTTCTGTCTGTTTTGGCCCGTTGCCGCGGCGCCTGTTCAAAACCTGGCAAAACCCGGCCCGCGCGGCCGGGGCGCCCTGCCCGGGGCATAAAAAAATCCAGCCGGAGCATACACAGTACCCCCGATACCAAAAGAACCTGACGGCGCGCCGCGCCATAAAATCCCTCTCGCATCAGTGCAGGCCGCTTTGGGCCGGGTACAAGTAATGCCTCGCTGGAGTAACAATCTTGCACTAACATAGTAACAAATCATTCACAATTTGTCCATATTGATTCTGTCCAAATCCTGTGAAAACTTTTTGGGCAAACCTTACAAACGCCCGCCCCGCAAAAAGCCCCCCGCCGGCCCGCAAAGGGCGCGGCAGGGGGCGGAAAGGGGGGCAGTCTCTCAAATCAGGGCCCCGCAGTCAGGGTCAGTCCATCTCGGCCAGGATGGCGTCGCCCATGGCGGCGCAGCCCAGGCAGGTGCAGCCGGGGGACATATTGTCGGCGGTGCGCAGCCCCTTGTCGAGGACGCGGCCCACCGCCGCCTCGATGCAGTCCGCCTCGGCGGCCATGCCGAAGCTGTAGCGCAGCATCATGGCCGCCGACAGGATGCAGGCGGTGGGGTTGACCACATCCTGCCCGGCGATGTCGGGGGCCGAGCCGTGGATGGGCTCGTACAGCCCGCGGGTGCCGTCCCCCAGAGAGGAGGAGGGGATCATCCCGATCGAGCCGGTGATCATCGACGCCTCGTCCGACAGGATGTCACCGAACATGTTCTCGGTGACGATGACGTCGAACTGGGCCGGGTTCTTGACGATCTGCATGGCGGCATTGTCGACGAACATCTCGCTGTACTCGACGTCGGGGTAGTCGTCCTTGATGCGGTGCATCACCGTCCGCCACAGCCGGCTGGTGTCCAGGACGTTGGCCTTGTCGACGCAGCAGAGCTTCTTGCGGCGCTTGCGGGCGGTCTCGAAGCCGATGCGGCCGATCCGCTCGATCTCATGCTCGGCATAGGGCATGATGTCCACCGCCTGCTTTTCGCCGCTTGGCAGCGTGTCGGTGCGGTGCTCGCCGAAGTAGACACCGCCGGTCAGCTCCCGCACGATGATGAAGTCGATGCCCTTGGCCACGATCTCGGGCTTTAAGGGGCTGGCGGGGGCCAGCTGGGGCCAGATCTTGGCCGGGCGGCTGTTGGAGTACAGGCCCATCCCGCTGCGCAGCCGCAGCAGGCCCTTTTCGGGGCGCTTGTCGCCGGGCAGGCCCTCCCACTTGGGGCCGCCCACCGCGCCCAGCAGCACGCTGTCGGCGGCCAGGCACTTGTCCAGCTCATGCAGAGGCAGCGGGTCGCCGTACTTGTCGATGGCCTCGCCCCCCATGGCGGCGTCGATGTAATGGAAGGTGTGGCCGTACTTCGCGGCGACTTTGTCCAGCACACGGACGGCCTGGCGGACGATCTCGGGGCTGGCGCAGTCGCCCCAGATGACAGCGATCTTCTTTTCCATAGCGGCGTCCCCCTTTACTGCGCGGCCTTGGCCTTGATGGAGTTCATCAGCCCGCCGGCGGCGATGATCTCCTGGATGAAGGGCGGGAAGGGCTCTGCCTGGAAGACGGCCCCCGTCGTCTCGTCGGTGATGACGCCGGTGTCAAAGTCGACGCTGACGGTGTCCCCCGCCGCGATGGCGTCGGCGGCGGCCGGGCACTCCAGGATGGGCAGCCCGATGTTGATGCTGTTGCGGTAGAAGATGCGGGCAAAGCTCTTGGCGATGACCACCGAGATGCCGCTGGTCTTGATGCACAGCGGCGCGTGCTCGCGGGAAGAGCCGCACCCGAAGTTCCAGCCGCCCACCATCACGTCGCCGGGGGCTACCTTGCTCGTAAAGGTCTTGTCGATGTCCTCCATGCAGTGGGCGGCCAGTTCCTTGGCGTCCTGGGTGTTCAGGTAACGGGCGGGGATGATGACGTCGGTGTCGACGTTGTCGGGGTATTTGAATACATGGCCTTTTGCGTTCATGGTGCTCCTCCTTTGGGCGTTAGACCGTTCTGGGGTCGGTGATGACGCCGGTCAGCGCGCTGGCGGCGGCGGTGGCGGGGCTGGCGAGGTAGACCTCGCTCTTGACATGGCCCATCCGGCCGACGAAGTTGCGGTTGGTGGTGGAGACACAGCGCTCCCCTTCGGCCAGGATGCCCATGTAGCCGCCCAGGCAGGGCCCGCAGGTGGGGGTGGAGACGATGCACCCCGCGTCGATGAAGGCTTCGGTCCAGCCGCGGCGGATGCACTCCTTATAGACGGCCATGGTGGCGGGGATGATGATGCCCCGCACCCCCTTGGCGATGTGTCTGCCCTTGAGGATGTCGTAGGCGGCTTCCATATCCTCCAGCCGGCCGTTGGTGCAGCTGCCGATCACCACCTGGTCGATGGCGATCTCACCCCCCTCGGCGGCGGGGTGGGTGTTCTCGGGCAGGTGGGGGTAGCTGACGGTGGGGACAAGGGCCGACAGGTCGATCTCGATGGTCTGCTCGTACTCGGCGTCGGGGTCGGCCTCGTAGTAGACGGGGGCGCGCTTGCTGCGGCCGGCCAGGTAGCTGCGGGTCACGTCGTCCACCGGGAAGATGCCGTTCTTGGCGCCGGCCTCGATGGCCATGTTGCACACGCACAGCCGGTCGTCCATCGAGAGGCTGGCCACCCCCGGGCCGGTGAACTCCATCGACTTGTACAGCGCGCCGTCCACCCCGATCTTCCCGATGATGGAGAGGATCAGGTCCTTGCCCGACACCCGCTCGGGCAGCGCGCCGGTCAGGACAAAGCGGATGGCGGCGGGCACCTTGAACCAGGCCATGCCGGTGGCCATGCCGGCGGCCATATCGGTCGAGCCGACCCCGGTCGAGAAGGCCCCCAGCGCGCCGTAGGTGCAGGTATGGCTGTCGGCGCCGATGACGCAGTCGCCGGCGGTGACGATGCCCTGTTCGGGCAGCAGGGCGTGCTCGATGCCCATCTGGCCCACGTCGTAGAAGTTGAGGATGTCGTACTTGTTGGCAAACTCCCGGCACTGCTTGGACTGGGTGGCGCTCTTG
>DWXX01000014.1 GCA_019118985.1 Candidatus Faecalibacterium faecipullorum | reverse complement strand
AGTACGGGCAAAGGATCATGTGCTCGTCCATCTGCTCTCCCCCTTTCGGTAATGCTACAGAAAAAGCCGGGTCTGTGCCCGGCTCGGTTTCTTTCATACGGTCTGCCTCAAAGCGGCGGAAAAGGTCCCCGCACGCTTATTCCGGCAGGTCCTCCTCGTTTTCGAGGCTGTGCCAGACGTTCTGGACGTCGTCGTCATCCTCCAGCGCGTCCAGCAGCTTGCCCATCAGCTTGAGCTGATCGGGGTCGGTCAGACGGGTGGTGGTCATGGGCACCATGGCCAGGTCGGCCGAGATGAACTCGTACCCTTTGGCCTCCAGCGCGTTGCAGACCGCCGAGAAGTTGTCGGGGTCGGTGGTGATCTCGGCGGCGTCCTCGCCGGCGTCGAAATCCTCCGCCCCGGCGTCCAGGGCGTCCATCATGGCCTCGTCGGCGTCCTTGTCCTCCAGCGAGATGTCGATGACGCCCTTCTGGGTGAACAGGAAGCCCACACACCCCAGTGTGCCCAGGTTGCCGCCGTTTTTATCAAAGTAGTGGCGCAGGTCGGCGGCGGTGCGGTTGCGGTTGTCGGTCAGGGTCTCGACCATGACGGCCACCCCGCCGGGGCCGTAGCCCTCGTAGTTGATGGCCTCGTACTCGGTCTTGTCGCCGCCCTCGGCCTTTTTGATGATCCGCTGGATGTTGTCGTTGGGGACGTTCATCCGCTTGGCCTTGCTGATCAGGTCAGCCAGCTTGCCATTGGAGGCGGGGTCGGGCCCGCCGTTGCGGACCGCGACGCTGATCTCGCGGCCGATCTTGGTAAAGACCTTGGCGCGGGCGCCGTCGGTCTTTTCCTTCTTGCGCTTGATGTTGTTCCATTTGCTGTGTCCGGACATTGGGTAAGCCTCCTAGCTGTATGTGTCGCAAAGCCGCCCGGGCGGCGTGCTGTATCAGACTGTCTTATCAATTTTAGCACAAACGCGCCTGTTCTTCAAGCCAAAGTTTGCGCTAGCCCAGCAGCCGCAGGGCCCGGGGGTAGTGGTTCTTGACCCGCCCGCCCGAGACTTTGCCCCCGCCCAGGGGGCAGCCGTCCACCGTCACGCAGCACCAGCCGGGGGCGGCGGCTTTTGCCTCGATCTCCTGCCCGGCGAGGTAGGCGGCGCAGCGGGGGTCGGCCATGGTCAGCGGCTCGATGCTGGCGCACTGCCCCCCATAGGCGGTGAAGAGATGGTGCGCCGGGACGAACCGCCCCTTCTGCACCGTGCCGGCCAGCACCCCCGCCCGCAGGATGTGCAGCCCCAGCGGCGGGCAGGCCGGGGGCAGCAGCACGCTCTCCCCCAGCGCGGCGGCGGGGGCGCCTGCCAGCGCCGGGAAGCGTTCGGCCGCGAAGGCCCGCCACACCTCCAGCACCTGCGCGGCGGACACCGCCGGCGCCGGGGCCTGCCGCCGGCCTTTGGCCGCCCGCTTTGCCGGCTGGGGGCGCTGCATCCGGGCCAGCCAGGCAGCCTCCTCGGCGGCGCGGGCGGCCCGCTGCCCGTCGTCCAGCTCGTCCCAGGCGGGGCCGCCGGCCTTGACGAACCGCGCCATGAAGTGCCCCTCGCCCCCCTGGCAGGGCCAGATGCGGCGGACGAGGCCCGCGTCCAGCGGCAGACCGCCGGTGCGGTTGGCCTCCCCCGGGCTGCCGAAGGGGGCGAAGGCCCTCTCCATCACGTCGGCCAGGGCAAAGTCGGGGTGCCGCGCGAGGAAGGCCGCCGCCTGCCCCTCGTCCTCCTCCGGGGCGAAGGTGCAGGTGGAAAAGAGCAGCTCGCCCCCCGGGGCCAGCGCCTCGGCCGCGCAGTCCAGGATGGAGGCGGCCAGCGCCGCGCACTGCGCCACCAGCGCCGGGCTGTGCTGCGCCAGGGCAGCCGGCTCCTTGCGGAACATCCCCTCCCCCGAGCAGGGGGCGTCCACCAGCACCCGGTCAAAAAAGGCGGGCAGGGCGGCCGCCACCCGCTCGGGACTCTCGTTCAGCACGACGGCGTTGCGCACCCCCATCCGCTCCAGGTTGCCTTTCAGCACCTCGGCCCGGGCGGGGACGTACTCGTTGGCCACCAGCAGCCCCTGCCCGCCCAGGGCGGCGGCCAGCTGGCTGGACTTGCCCCCCGGCGCGGCGCACAGGTCCAGCACCCGCATCCCGGGGCGCACCCCCAGCAGCGGCGCGGCGGCCGCCGCCGACGGCTCCTGCGCATAGAACACCCCGGCGTGGTGCCAGGGGTGCCGCCCGGGCTTAAAGCCGGGCTCCCGCACCACAAAGGCGTCGGGGCAGAAGGGGGACGGCTCGATGCCAAACCCCGCCCCCGCCGCAAAGGCAGCCCTGTCCATCCGCAGGGCCGACACCGTCACCCCGCGGGCGGCGTCCGGCCCGGGGGCGGCGTAGAGGCTGTCGTACCGGGGGCCGAGCAGCGCCCGCTCCCGCGCTTCAAAGTATTCTGCAGTCATAGCACCTCCGTGCATAAAATGCGTTTCGACGGCCACACTAAGGCCAGCGGGGGCAGCCGCCCCTGCAAGGCACAGACATCATCATCCGAAAGGAGACCCGACCTATGGACAACCGCAGCAGCAACTGCAAGAACCGCGGCAGCGCCAACAGCACCCGCGGCGCCAACAGCACCAACGCCGCCCAGAACACCCGGAGCACCCAGAGTACCCAGAACACCCAGAGTTCCAATGAGCACAAGCACCCCAACCAGTACACCAAAGGTGCCGACGACGAGGGCGCCAAGAACGCCAAAAATGCCAAAAACACCGCCAAGAACTGCCGCTGACGGCGGCACAGCCTGAGAGGGGCCGGGCCGGATATGCAAGCCGCATATCCAGCCCGGCCCCTCGTCTGCGCCCCGCCGTCAGGTGGCGGCGTCCGGGCGGTAGCCGGCCCACAGCGCCTCGAACAGCTCGGCGATGCGGGCGGTGTCCCCTTTCAGGTACAGCCACCCCAGCAGGCACTCAAAGCCGGTGGAGGCGCGGTATTCCTCGGGCGTGGCATGTTTGGAGACCGCCGCCCGGCTGGCGTTCCGCCCCCGCTTGAATACGGCCAGCTCCTCCTCGGTGAAGAGGGGCTCCAGCATCTGCTCTTCCCGGAACTGCGCCCGGGCCGAAACGTACTTGATCTTTTCGGCGTTCAGCCGGCCGGGGGCCAGCCGGTGGTACTCCACCAGCCGCCGGCGGACCAGCAGCTCCAGCACGCTGTCCCCCACAAAGGCCAGCGCCAGGGGGCTGACCTCCCGCAGGTCCAGCTTGCGGGGGGCGTCCATCTGTTCCATCTGCGTCCCCCCGCCTTAGAAGATATAGTCGAACTGATACTCCCCGATCAGGATGGTGTCGTTCTCTTCGACCCCCTTCTCGACCAGGGCGTCCAGGATGCCGCTCTCCCCCAGCTGCCGCTGGAAGAACTGCAGGCTCTCATAGTCGTCCACATTGCTGCCGGCCAGGATGCGCTCCAGCCAGGGCGCGTCGATGGACCAGCGGTGGGCCTCCAGCCGGGTGATGGCAAAGTCCCGCCCGCCGGCTTTGGCCTCCGGCTTTTTGTACTCGGGCGCAAAGACCGGCACCGGGGGGATGTCCTTCAGCCGGTTGTAGATCAGGCCGGGCAGGGCCTTGACCCCCTGCATGGTGGCCGCCGAGATGGGGATGAAGGTCAGCCCCTTGCCCTCGATATAGGCGCGGAACGATTCGATCTGCTCGGGGGCGGCGATATCGCACTTGTTGCCCACCACCATCTGCGGGCGGGCGGCCAGCGCCGGGCTGAACCGGGCCAGCTCCTCGTTGATCTTCTCGAAGTCGTCGATGGGGTCGCGGCACTCGCTGCCCGAGACGTCCACCACGTGCAGCAGCAGGCGGCACCGCTCGACGTGGCGGAGGAAATCATGCCCGAGGCCCACCCCCTCGCTGGCGCCCTCGATCAGGCCGGGGATGTCGGCGCAGACAAAGCTGGCCCCCTCCCCCACCGAGACGACGCCGAGGGTGGGCACCAGGGTGGTGAAGTGGTAGTTGGCGATCTTGGGCCGCGCCGCGCTGATGACCGAGATCAGGGTCGACTTGCCCACGTTGGGGAAGCCGATCAGCCCCACGTCGGCGATCAGCTTGAGCTCCAGGGTGACCTGGATGTCCTCGCCGGGCATCCCCGGCTTTGCGAACTTGGGCACCTGGCGGGTAGGGGTGGCGAAGTGGGCGTTGCCGTAGCCGCCCCGCCCGCCTTTGGCCACCACCACCGGCTCGTGGTCAGACAGGTCGGCGATGACCAGCCCGCTGGCCGCGTCCTTGATGACGGTGCCCATCGGCACCTTGATGACAAGGTCGGGGGCGTTGGCGCCGTGGCAGTTGCTGCCCCGGCCGTTGCCCCCCGCCTCGGCGGTGTATTTGCGCTTGTAGCGGAAGTCCATCAGGGTGGACAGATGGTCGTCCACCACAAAGACGATGTCCCCGCCGCGGCCGCCGTCGCCGCCGTCGGGGCCGCCCGCCGCCACGAACTTCTCCCGGTGGAAGCTGACCGCCCCGTCGCCCCCCTTGCCGGCGTGGAGCCAGATGGTGGCGATGTCGATGAAATTGGTCTGTGCTGCCATATCCTTCTCCTTATGACCGCAAAAGAGCCGGGCCAAAACGGTCCGGCTCTTCGGTGTGCAGTTCTCGGTGGCCCGGCGAAGTTACTGCTTGACGCTGCACTTCTTGCCGGTCTTGCCCACACGCTCAAAGCGGACGGTGCCGTCCACCAGGGCGAACAGGGTGTCATCGCTGCCCTTGCCAACGTTCTCACCCGGCATGATGTGGGTGCCGCGCTGACGGACCAGGATGTTGCCAGCCAGGACCTTCTGCCCATCGGCACGCTTCACGCCCAGACGCTGGGCCATGGAGTCGCGGCCGTTCTTGGTGCTGCCTACGCCTTTCTTGTGTGCCATTGTAAACTTCCTCCTTAGCCGTTGATCGCAGTGATCTCAACCTTGGTGTAGGGCTGACGATGGCCCATCCGGCGAGCACTGTGCTTCTTGGGACGATAGGTGATGATGTTCAGCTTCTTGCCCTTGCCGTTCTTGATGACCTTGGCAGAGACCGACGCACCCTCGACAACGGGGGCGCCCACCTTGACCGAGCCCTCCTCGCCCACGGCGAGGACCTGATCGAACTTCACTTCGGAGTCAGCTTCAACGTCCAGCTTCTCGATGTAGACGATGTCGCCCTGCTCCACGCGGTACTGCTTACCGCCGGTAACGATGATTGCGTACATGTGATTCATCCTTTTCTGTGTACTCGCTGGCCGTCGAGGCAGGCCCGGACCCGGGCCGTTTCAGGAGCCTACGCCAAGCGGCTGATATAGTATACCAGAATCTGCGCCCGATTGCAAGAGGAAGTTTCGATTTTGCGGCAGATTCCGCGCCGCTCAGCCGCGCGCCGAGCGGTTCTGCGGGATGTCGGGCAGGCTGGCGAAGCCCCGCGCCAGGTCATCGTCGGTGGGGATGGTGTCGGTCATATGGCCGGACAGGTAATTCTCGTAGGCGGTCATGTCGAAATAGCCGGTGCCGGTCAGCCCGAAGAGGATGGTTTTCGCCTCGCCGGTCTCCTTGCAGCGCAGCGCCTCGTCCATCGCCCCGCGGATGGCGTGGGCCGACTCGGGCGCGGGCAGGATGGTCTCGTGCTTGGCGAAAAAGACCGCCGCCTCAAAGACCCGGGTCTGCTCATAGGCCACCGCCTCCATGTAGCCGTCGTGGTACAGCTTGGAGAGGATGGGGCTCATCCCGTGGTAGCGCAGGCCGCCGGCGTGGCTGGCCGAGGGGATGAAGCCGCTGCCCAGCGTGTACATCCGCGCCAGCGGGGTGACGCGCCCGGTGTCGCAGAAGTCGTAGGCGTACCGCCCGCGGGTCAGGGAGGGGCAGGACGCCGGCTCGACCGCCACAAAGCGGACGTCCCGCACGCCATGCAGCTTGTCGGCCATGAAGGGGGCGATCAGCCCGCCCAGGTTGGAGCCGCCGCCGGCGCAGCCGATCACCACGTCGGGGTATTCGCCCAGCTGCTCCATGGCCAGCTTGCTCTCCAGCCCGATGATGGACTGGTGCAGCACCACCTGGTTGAGGACGCTGCCCAGCACATACCGCTTGGTCCCGCCGCTGGCGAGGGCGGCTTCCACCGCCTCCGAGATGGCGCAGCCCAGGCTGCCGGTGGTGCCGGGGTTCTCCGCCAGGATCTTGCGGCCCACCGCGGTGGTGGCGGAGGGCGAGGCGGTGACATCGGCGTCGAACACACCCATCACCGCCTTGCGGAAGGGCTTCTGCTCGTAAGAACACTTGACCATGAACACATCGCAGGTAAGGCCGAAGTAGGCGCACGCCTCGGCCAGGGCGGTGCCCCACTGGCCCGCGCCCGTCTCGGTGGTGACGCCGGCCAGCCCCTGCTGCTTGGCGTAGTAGGCCTGCGCCACCGCCGAATTCAGCTTATGGGAGCCGGAGGTGTTGTTCCCCTCGAACTTATAGTAGATTTTGGCGGGGGTGCCGAGGGCCTTTTCCAGCGCGTAGGCCCGGATGAGGGGCGAGGGGCGGAACATCCGGTAGACCTCCTGGATCGGCTCGGGGATGTCCAGATATTCCGTCGTGCCGTCCAGCTCCTGACGGGCCAGCTCCTCGCAGAAGATGGGCGCAAGGTCGGGGACGGTCAGCGGGCGGAGGGTGCCGGGGTCGAGCAGGGGGTCGGGCTGCTGCGGCATGGCCGACCGCAGATTGAACCACCGTTTCGGCATCTGGTCTTCGGTGAGGTAAAGGCGGTGGGGGATCTTGTTGATGCTCATCTTCTACACTCCTTTTCAGTCGTCCTGTGCGGACAGGGGCATAGAAAAAAGCCCCTGTCCCAGTTCCTTCTGGGACAAAGGCTTTGGAAAACCTCTGCGGTGCCACCCAAATTGACCTGCGCCGCTCGGCGCCGGCCCACTCACTTCCGCACGTCTGACAACGCGCGCTCCCCTGATAACGGGCGGAGTCCCCGTCGCGCTACCGGGCCGCCGGGGCGGCCCCTCGTTCTGCCCTCGAAAGTCCATTCCCCCGGCCCTGTCCTGCCGCATCACACCAGCCGCGGCTCTCTGGAAGGCTTGGCGCCCGGGGTACTCCTCTTTCTCATCGGTTTGGTCTGTTCAGTCGCCTGAACTTTATTGCAGTATAGCAGAGAACCAGCCCTCTGTCAACCCCTTTTTCACGTCGGCGCAAAAAAAGCAGGCGGATGCTCCGCACCCGCCTGCCTGCGCAAAGGTCTTGTCTGATGGGAAGGGGCCCGCCCCCTGCCCTTAGAACAGCCAGCCGAACAGCCAGTCGAACAGGTTCCACCCGCCGGTGCTGACGCTGCCGTCGGCGCTGTCCATCAGGGCGGTGCCGGTGTAGTAGGTCGACAGGATGTCGCGGTAGCTGTAGCCGCGCTCCTGCGCAAAGCCCACCGCGCCGCACTGACTCATCCCCACCCCGTGGCCGAAGCCGTAGTAGGCCATCGCCGGGGTGCCGGCCGCGTCGGCGGTAAAGTCGAAGCAGTACCGCGAGCTGACGAACTGATTGAGGTAGCGGTAGCTGCGCCCGTTCACCACCAGGGTATTGTACTGCACAAAGCCGCCCAGGCTCTTGTGGGTGGTGTCGGCGCTGACGTAGGGCTCGTCGGGGTGGCGGCTGTCGTTGTACTCCAGCATCCGGTAGTCCTTGCCGATCACCCGCCGCAGGATGTTGTGGTACTGTTCTTCATAGGGGCTCTCGACGCTCTGCAGGTAGGGCACGTCGGTGCCCCAGGCGTCCAGCGCCGAGCAGGTGCCGTATACCCCGGTCTGGGTGTTGTACCCCGCGCTGCAGGAAAAGACCGCGTCGCAGACCGACCACCCGCTGCCGGTGTCGTAGACCAGCAGCAGGTCGGCCACCTCTTCGATGGCCTTTTCCATCTTGCGGCGGGTGTCCGAAGGGATCTGATCGACCGGGGTGTAGGTCAGGGCGTTGGCCGACGAGCCGTACTGGTTCTGGTATTCCAGATAGGAGTGGATGGCGATGGCCTGCGCCTTCCATGCCTCGGCGGCAGCCCGGTCGGAGATTTCAGCGTAATTGCCGATCGACCCCAGTTCGGTGTAGGTGACGCCCACCAGGCAGTCCACCAGGTCCAGCCGCATGTTCCGCCGCAGCCCCTGCCCCTTGACGTTCAGGTAGTTGACGGTGATCCGCTCGCTGCTCTGCCCCAGGCCCAGCAGGTCCAGCAGCCACTGGATGCAGTTTTCTTCCTCCAGCTGCTGCGAGACCGGGATCTGCGCGGTGTCCGCCCCGCCGATGGTGTCGGCCGCCGCAGCCGCCTGCGGGGCGGCAAAGGCCATGGCCCCCGCCAGGGCAAGGGCCGCCGCCTGCCGTGCGATGTGCGTTTTGATCTTCAAACCAGTTCGCCCTCCTGTCTTTTTATATTACTATCCCAAAGTGTACCATAGTCCGGCCGCCGGGGCAAGGGCGAATTTCAACCGGCCCGCCCCTGCTGCCCCTGGGGGTAGATCGAGTGGCCGCCGTTGCAGGCGTAGGCCGCCGCGCATACCAGGAAGAGGCAGCCGGCGTACCCGCCGCCGAACAGCTCTACCCCCACCAGCACCGCCGCCGCAAAGGTGTTGGTACCGGCGGCAAAGACCGCCGCATACCCCAGCGCCGCCGCAGCCGGCACAGGCAGCCCGAGGGGGGCGGCCAGCACCGCCCCCAGCGCCGCCCCGATGGTGAAGAGGGGGGCCACCTCCCCGCCCTGGTACCCGGCCGCCAGGCAGACCGCCGTCAGGCAGAGCTTGGCCAGCCAGTCCCAGGCATAGACGCCCGCCCCGCTCAGGGCCGCCGAGGCGATCCCCTCGCTCAGGCCGTTGTACCGCCCGCCGGTGGCAAAGCCGAAGACCGCCACCAGCGCCCCCACCAGGACGATCCGCAGGCAGGCGTTGGGCATCCAGCGGCCCAGGCGGTCTTTCAGCCCGTGCAGCAGCCCCACGAACAGCCGCCCCGTCAGCCCGCAGGCCGCCCCCAGCACCGCCAGAGCGATCAGCGTCTCGACGGTGAAGGCGGGGGCCGGCCCGAGGCTCGCCGACGCGGGGCTGACCCCCAGCCCGCCGCTCACTGCCGAGGCGGTCAGGGCGGCCGCCAGGGCGGGCAGCAGCACGTCGTATTCCATCACCCCCGCGCGGAACAGCTCCAGCGCGAACAGGGTGGCCGCCAGCGGGGTGCGGAACAGCCCCGCGAACCCCGCCGCCACCCCGGCGGTCAGCAGGCGGCGCCTGTCCGCCGGGTCGCGCAATGCGGGCGACAGCGCGCTGGCGCCGGCCGCCGCGATCTGGACGGCCACCCCTTCCCGCCCGACGCTGGCGCCCAGCAGGTGGCCCAGCCAGGTCGCGCCGACCGCCAGCGGCACCAGCCGCCGGGGCACCCCCTCCCGCCGGCCGGCCTCGGCGTCAAAGACCAGGGCCATCCCCCGGCCGCACGCCCCGCCAAAGCGGGCGTAGACCAGCCAGATCAGCGCCCCGCCGGCCGGCAGCAGGGCCAGCAGCCAGGGCCAGCGCTCCCGCACGGCGGTCGCCGCCAGCACCCCGTGCCCAAAGACGGCGGTCAGCACCCCGGCCAGGGCCCCCGCCAGCGCGGCCAGCCCCAGCAGGGTCAGCTGCCGCTTTGCCTGCGCACAGACCCGCCCCAGGGCGGCTTTGCAGTCTGTTTTGAACTTCTGCCGATCTTCCATTTCCATCCTTCCCACTCCTCATCCGATTGCCCGGGGCATACCGGGCGGTTTGGCTATATGCAGTCTACCACATCCGGCGGCTGCGGGCAAGGGGTTGCCCCCCGCCAGGCCCTGGTATATAATAGGCCCGCGGGGCCGCCGCCCGGCAGCGCCCCGGCGACCTGCTGCTGATCCAGTTCGGCCACAACGACGAAAAGGCCGACAGCCCCGGCGGCTACGCCGACCCCGCGCAGTACGCCCAAAACCTTGCCGCCTACGCCGGCGAGGCGCAGGCCGCCGGGGCGCTGCCTGTCCTCGTCACCCCGCTGACCCGGCGGCGCTTTGACCCAGACGGCAGGCTGCAGCACAGCCACGGCCCCTACCCCGAGGCCTGCCGCCGGGCCGCCCGCAGCGCCGGCGCGCCCTGCATCGACCTGACCGACGCCAGCCGCCGCCTGGTCGAAGCCCTGGGCGACGCGCGCAGCCGCGCCCTCTACATGGTGCTGCCCGCCGGCGTCTACCCCGCCTGG
>DWXX01000130.1 GCA_019118985.1 Candidatus Faecalibacterium faecipullorum | reverse complement strand
GGTAAGATCCCTTGCAGACTACAAGGTAGATAGGCACGATGTGTAAGTGGAGCGATCCATTCAGCAGGCGTGTACTAATCGATCGAGGGCTTGACCAGGTATGAAGCACTTGTACTCTGATTGCAAAGCAGTTTATTATTCAGTTCTGAAGGCACGTCCTTCAAAACAAAATAGAGAGATGTCTGAGTGAAAACTCAGACCGCCGGTGTCGATGACGGTGAGGTCCCACCTGTTCCCATTCCGAACACAGAAGTTAAGCTCACTTGTGCCGAAGATAGTTGGCTGGACACGGCCTGTGAAAATAGGTAGATGCCGGCGTCTCTCAATAGAAAACCCTCAGGGCTTTGGCCTTGAGGGTTTTCTGTTTTGCTGCATACAAATAACCGGCGTTGTTTTCAGCGGGCAGGCGCTCATGCTCTGGGAAAAACAACGCCGGTTTTGGCAAAGTTATTCGAGGTCTTTGGCTTTCATTTTGTCCAGTTCGGCCTTTTCGCGCTGACTGGCCTTGGAAGCCCCGATGCCCCACGCGGCGCTGATGCACGCGACACAGGCAAGCCCGGTAAAGACATATTCCGTCGTCCGGTCCATAACGCTCATGACGATGAACAACGCCGCCATGCAGGCGGGGATGATGCAGCCGAGCAGCTTCTTTCTGCGCTGTCCAAACGAATACTGGGCCCCCAGGATGACGGCGGTGACCAGAATGGAAAGCAGTCCGCTCATAAAATGCTCCTTTCTATCTCGTTTTTTCCTGTTTGTACTTGTCAATGATTAGTTTTGCGGTTTCAAGGTCGATGCGCGAATCGACTGCCAGCCCTTTGATGAAGGCGGGGAAAGGTTCTTCCTCCTTGCGGTCGTTCAATTCAATTTTCTGGATCAGTTTGTCCAGGCGCAGCCGTACGGTGGGGTAAGAGACCTCGTACAGTTTGGCGATCTCTTTTAACGACCCTGAGCGCAGAACGAAATTCTTGATGAAAGCTGCGTCTTCCGGCTCTAGCGCGAGGAACCACGGCGGAATTTTATCAATATCCATTGCAAGCATCCTTTTATTTAGAGTTTAACTATATTGAGTATAACATAAATAAAATGAAAGTCAAGCGCTTTTTTGCTCCCGGGCGAATATTCCGGCGCGGAGTGTCTCAAACTAAGGGCAACACCCGTACACAGGTTGAAACCGAAGGAGAATCAAAAGCATGGAGCACATCAGAAATTTTCTGCGGGGCAGGGGCTTTGCGCTGGCCCTGCTGGCCTGCGTGGCGGCGGCCGCTGCCGTCGGCGTGTGGGCGGTGCGGACGGTACGCGACCAGATGGCCAAGGACCTGGGCGAGGACCCGGGCCGGTCCATCACCGGGGAGGAGACTTACCCCGGCATCGATGAGGGCGTCATGCCCGACACACCCGATACGGAGGAACAGCTATGGCAGCAGGACGCAGCCGACGCGGCACAGCCGGTGAAGGACGTGCCCGAGAGCAGCTCGGCAGAGCGCTCTTCTGGCAGCGGGTCGTCTGGTGCGGCGTCTGGGTCTGGTTCTGTCTCCGAGCCGTCCGAGCTGCAAACCGAATCGCCCGCTGCCAGCGCATCAGCCGGCTCGGGGTACTGGCGGCCTGTCTCTGGGCAGGTGCTGGCAGTCTGGAGTGGGGACGAACTGGTCTATAACGAGACGTTGGGCGACTGGCGCACCCACAACGGCGTGGACTACGCCTGCAAGCCGGGCGAAGAGGTCTTTGCGCCGGTGAGCGGCACGGTCGAGAGCCTGGCCGCCGAGGGCAACTGGGGGATGGTGGCCGCCATCCGGGACGCCGAGGGACGTCTGTGGCGGCTGTCGGCGCTGGAGGACCCCGCCGTGCAGGAGGGCGACACGGTGACCGCCGGGCAGAAGCTGGGCGCCGCCGGCGCCATCACCGGGGAGAGCGCCCTCGACCCCCATATCCATCTGGAAGTGCTGGACGGGGACAAATACCTCGACCCGGTCAAGCTGATCGGCAGCTGACGGGTCAGACAGACGGCAGGCGCTGCGGCGTCTGCCGTTTTTGCTGCCGGGGACCGGGTGTTCCCGGTTTTTTGGCGATTGCTTTTGCGGCGGGATTCTGGTATTATTAAAAAGTACGGAATCTGACGAAACAAAGGAGGCGGCTGCATGGCCCGGATAGTGATCGTGGGGGCGGGGGCCGCCGGTCTGATGGCCGCGGGCGCCGCCGCAGCCGGCGGGCACGACGTCACAGTGCTGGAGCATACCGACAAGCCGGCGCAGAAGATCCTGGTCACCGGCAAGGGCCGCTGCAACCTGACCAACGCCTGCGGCGAGGAGGAATTCCTCCGCCATGTCCGCACCAACCCGCGGTTTTTGTACTCCTCCCTCTACGCCTTCCCGCCCGAAAAGACCATGCGGCTGTTCGAGTCGCTGGGGGTGGCGCTGAAGGTGGAGCGCGGGCGCCGGGTCTTCCCGGTGTCGGACAAAGCCGCCGAGGTCCGCGCCGCCCTGCTGGACTATGCCGCCCCCGCCCGCCTTGTCCATGACGGCGGGGCAAAGCTGCTGCTCGAGCCCCTGCCGCAGGAGGAAGGCGGCAAGGAGGGCAAAAAGAAAAAAGGCCCCGCCCTGCGCTGTACCGGCGTCGAGGGGAGGTCGGGCCGGCGGTACGAGGCGGACTGCGTCCTGGTGGCCACCGGGGGGCTGAGTTACCCCGTTACCGGGTCGACCGGGGACGGCTACAAGCTGGCAAGGCAGGCGGGGCACACCATCGTCGAGCCGGTGCCGAGCCTGGTGTCCCTGGTCTCCCACGACCCGGACTGCAAAAAGATGATGGGCCTGGCCCTGAAAAACGTCAAGCTGACCCTGTTCGAGGATGAAAAAGCGGTCTGGGACGAGCAGGGGGAGATGCTGTTCACCCACTTCGGGATCAGCGGGCCGCTGACCCTCAGCGCGTCGAGCCATCTGGGGGATATGAAGAAGCACCGCTACCGCGTTGAGATCGACCTGAAACCCGCCCTCAGCGACGAGCAGCTGTACGACCGCATCACCCGGGACTTTGCCCTGCTGGCCAATCACGCGGCGCAGGGGGCCCTTGTCAAGCTGCTGCCGGCCAGCATGCAGCCGGTGATGGTGGCGCGGTGGGGCATCGACCCCGCCACCCGCGCCAACCAGATCACCCGGGAGCAAAAGCGGGAGCTGGTCCGGCTGTGCAAGCACTGGGCCGTGCCCATCGACGGGCGGGGCGACCTGGCCCATGCCGTCATCACGTCGGGCGGGGTGTCGGTGCGGGAGGTGGATCCCCGCACCATGGAGAGCAAAAAGGCCGCCGGCCTCTATTTCGCAGGGGAGGTGCTGGATGTGGACGCCTATACCGGCGGCTACAACCTGCAGATCGCCTTCTGCACCGCGCAGGCCTTTGCGGCCCATCTGTAAAGAGGGCAAACTAAAAATCGGGCAGCCGGGCGGCACCGTCCCTCTGCCAAAGGGAGATGCGTATATGATTTCGGTTGCGATCGACGGCCCCGCCGGGGCGGGCAAATCCAGCCTCGCCAAACGTCTGGCGCGGGACCTGGGCTACATCTATGTGGACACCGGCGCCATGTACCGGGCGGTGGGGCTCTACGCCCTGCGGGCAGGGGCAGACCCCGCCGACCGGGCGGCGGTGACCGCCCTGCTGCCCGGCATCCGGCTGCGGCTGGCCGTGGTGGACGGGGCGCAGCACATCTATCTGAACGACGAGGACGTCAGCGGGCTGATCCGAACCGAGCAGGTGGGGATGGCGGCCTCGGCGGTGGGGGCGAACCCCGACGTCCGGGCTTTCCTGCTGGAGCTGCAGCGCGAGACAGCCCGCACCGGCAACGTCCTGATGGACGGCCGGGACATCGGCACCGTCATCCTGCCGCACGCCACCGTCAAGATCTTCCTGACGGCGAGCAGCGAGGCGCGGGCCCGCCGCCGCTGGCTGGAATACCAGGCCGCCGGCCGCCCCGAGAGCTATGAGGAAGTGCTGGCCGACGTCAAACAGCGGGACGAGCAGGACGCCGGCCGCGCCGCCGCGCCGCTGCGCCAAGCCGAGGACGCGGTGCTGCTGGACACCTCGGCGCTGGACTTTGAGCAGAGCCTCGCGGCCATGAAAGAGATCATCCAAAAACGTGTGGAGGGCTTGTGAGATGCTGTATCCTGTGATTTTGACCGGCGCGTGGCTGGTCTGGCATATCGTGTTCCGCATCCAGGTCATCGGGCGGGAGAACTTGAAGAAGATCCAGACCGCCGGCTTCATCCTGGCGCCCACCCACATCTCGGCCATCGACCCGGTGTTCATCGCCATCGCGCGGTTCTGGGGCAAGCGGATGGTGGTCTTTGCCAAGAAAGAGCTGTTTGAGATCAACCCCCTGCTCACATGGTTCCTCAAACAGTGCGGCTGCGTGCAGGTGCGGGGCACCAAAGACGAGATGGAGACCATGAACAAGACCATCGAGGAATGCCGGAACGGGCGGGGGCTGCTGCTCTTCCCCGAGGGCACCCGCGAAAAAGAGGGCAAGCTGCTGACCCCCAAGAGCGGCCTGTTCGTGGTGGCGGCGGGGGCCGGCACCGACGTCATCCCCTGCCGGGTGCTGTACGACACCCCCGACGGCCGGATGAAGCTGTTCTGCCGGGTGCGGGTGGTCTTTGGCGAGCCGATGCCGGCCGAGCAGTTCGCCATGGAGGGCCGCCGCGACATCAAGAAGCTGAAGGCCAACAAGCAGGCGCTGACCGCCGCGTGGATCGACATCGGGCAGCGGTACGGCTTCGGCACCGCCGCCTGTGCATAAACCGGGCGCCGGCGCGCATACTGAATGCATGTGTGAAGGAGGCCCTATGGAGATACGTTTGGCCAAAACCGCCGGCTTCTGCTTCGGGGTGGACCGGGCTGTCCAGCTGACCCGCCGCCTGCTGGACGCGGGGGAGAAGGCGGCTACCCTCGGCCCGCTGATCCACAACCCCCAGGTGGTGGCGGAGCTGGCGGCAAAGGGCGCCTGCGTGGCGGGCAGCCCCGCCGATGTGCCCCCCGGCTGCAAGGTGGTCATCCGCAGCCACGGCGTGCCGCAGTCGGTCTACGACGAGCTGGCGGCCCGCAACATCCCCTGGCAGGACGCCACCTGCCCCTTTGTGGCCAAGATCCACGCCATTGCCCGGCGGGCGGAAGAAGAGGGCGCCTGCCTCGCCGTGGCGGGGGACGCCGCCCACCCGGAGGTGCAGGGGATCGTCGGGCATACCCGGGGGGAGTCCTTTGTCTTTGCCGATTTGGACCAGCTGAAAGCCTGGAAGGGGCCGGAAAGTCCCAATAAGCGGATTTTCGCGGTGGCGCAGACCACTTTCCAGGCAACAAAATGGCAAGAATGTTCGGAGTTTCTGAAAAAAGCCTATACAAACGCCGAAATTTTTGATACAATATGTAATGCGACGTGGGCGAGGCAGCAGGAAGCGGAAGACCTCAGCCGGCAGTGCGACCTTGTGGTCGTGATTGGCGGTCATCATTCTTCCAATACCCAAAAGCTAGTCGCAGTCGCCGCAAAACATACGCGGGCCGTTTTGGTTGAAACAGCAAGCGAGCTTCAGCCCGAGTGGTTTGCAGATGTGAGGACGGCGGGCGTGACAGCAGGGGCTTCAACGCCATCGTCTATTATTGAGGAGGTACTTAACAGTATGACAGAAATCAATGACA
>DWXX01000001.1 GCA_019118985.1 Candidatus Faecalibacterium faecipullorum | reverse complement strand
CGGAAAATACAAGGAGGATGACATATGTACGTCAAAAAACGAATGTCCCTGCTGCTTTTCGCAGCCCTCGCCATGGTCCTTTTCACCGCCTGCGGGCGCTGGGACTTCTCCCGCGAGGCCGCAAAAGCCGCCAATGAGGCGCAGGGGGCAAACCCTGTCGTGACCTTTGACACCAGCCGGGCGCTGACGGACGCCCTGCGCGACGCCGCCGGCGAGAACATCCAGCCTGCCGACATTGAAGCCGCCTTGAAAGCGGACGGCACCCTGACCGAGCTTCTGGCAGGCCGGTCTGACCTGGACATCTACTTTGCCGCGGGCGACCAGTCCGCCGACGACGCGGCAGCCGCCATCGCCGCACAGTTCGGCCGCCTCACCGGCCGGAAGCCGGAAGCCTTCATCGCCATGGTCAAGGCGGACAACGGTTGGTTCTACGCCGCCGTGGTGACCTATCGGACCGGCGGTTCGGGTAGTTCCAGCAACAGCAGCACCCCCACTCCTGACCCCGAACCGGAACCTGAACCGGAGCCCGAACCAGAGCCGGAACCGGAGCCCGAACCGGAACCCACCCCAGTTTTGGATCGTATTGAAGTATCAGGCAGTTATCGAAAGATATATTTTGTAGGTTCTAGTCTCGACGGCAATCAAATTGCTGGCGAAACGTTTGACCCCACCGGCTTAGTAGTCACGGCGTACTACAAGGATAATGCGAAAAAACCTACTGAAGTCACCGATTATGAGATTTCCCCTGACAAGAACTTTAGTGAATCTGGGTCTGCTGAAGTGACAATCTCTTACACCGAAGGAGAGGTTACCAAGGAGGCAACGATTTCTGTTGAAGTCTATCGCATATATAAGCCCCTATTCGGCAATGTATTGGAGGCCGAGAACATTGATAGTACAACTCAGACGGTTGGTCAGACTTTCAATCCAGTCGGAATGACGATTCGTGTACATCATTATAAGGGATGGACTCCATACCATACTACAGATATTCGGGTAACCGAGTATATGGTTGAAAAAGGTATTGTTAAAGTATCTGAAGAAAAATTGGTAGGTGGATCAAATGAGGTGACAATTACTTACCTAGGCAAGACTGTTACCTTTAGTGTTCTTATTTCCGGACCATATCACACTTTTTAATTTCTGATTATATTCCTCCCGCGCCCCCGCCATGCAGGGGCGCTTTTTGGTTGTCCAGCCCAATTTGTGTTGAAACATTTTCATTTGACAAATTATAACCTTTGGTCTATACTGTCTTTTATCAGACTATAGGACGAAAAAAGGCCCTTGCGGGCCTGTTTGGGGAGAGGGAATGTATGCTCAGTTTGGATAAGATCTACCATGCCGCTTTTCTGCTCAAGGAGATCGCGCGGCGGACGGATTTGATCGAGGCGCCGCTGCTGTCGCTGAATGGGACGCGGCTGTTCCTCAAGACCGAGAACCTGCAGGTGACCGGCAGCTTCAAGGTGCGGGGGGCGTATTATAAGATCAGCCAGCTCTCGGCAGAGGAGAGGGCGCGGGGGGTGATCGCCTGCTCGGCGGGCAACCATGCGCAGGGGGTGGCCCTTGCCGCCACCCGGATGGGCATCCGCAGCGTGGTCTGTATGCCGGACGGCGCGCCCATCATGAAGGTGGAGAACACCAAGGCCCTCGGCGCCGAGGTCTGCCTTGTGCCCGGCACCTACGACGACGCCCACGACCGCGCTGTCGAGCTGCAGGCTGAGACCGGCATGACCTTCATCCACCCCTACGACGACGAGCTGGTCATTGCCGGGCAGGGCACCATCGGGCTGGAGATCCTGGACCAGCTGCCCGACCTCGACGCGGTGATCGTGCCGGTGGGGGGCGGCGGGCTGATCGCCGGCATCGCCTTCACCATCAAGAGCCTGCGCCCCGACGTCAAGGTCTACGGCGTGCAGGCCGCCGGCGCGCCCAGCATGGTGCGCTCCTTCCACGACCGGTGCTACGAGACGCTGGACGCCGTCTCCACCTTTGCCGACGGCATCCAGGTTAAGACCCCCGGCGAGCTGACCTACCAGATGTGCGAAAAGTACGTCGACGAGATGGTCACCGTCAGCGAGGACGAGATCGCCGCCGCCATCCTGGCCCTGATGGAAAACCAGAAGCTGGTGGCCGAGGGCGCCGGCGCGGTGCCGGTGGCGGCCGCCCTCTTCGGCAAGCTGCCCATCCAGGGCAAAAAGGCGGTCTGCGTGGTGTCGGGCGGCAACATCGACGTCAACATCCTCAGCCGGGTCATCACCCGCGGCCTGATCATGAGCGGCCGCAAGTCCAACCTGACCATCGCCCTGGAGGACAAGCCCGGCCAGCTGACCCGGGTGTCCCAGATCGTGGCCGACTGCGGCGGCAACGTGGTGTCGGTGCAGTACGACGGCTCCGACCCCGATATGCCCATCTCCAGCTGCTTCCTCAAGCTGGGGATGGAGACGCGGGACGCCGCCCAGATCGAACAGATCCGCACCGAGCTGTCCAAAGCCGGCTTCCAGCCGGTGGCCGAGCGGACCTGACCTTTGCAGCCCACCCCGAAAAAACCAACGGGACAGCCCCCGCAGGCTGCCCCGTTTTTGTTTTGGGTATCCAGACGTATTCAGGCCGCGGCGCTCTCGGCCGCGTCCGCTTTTTCGGCAGGGGCCTCGCCGGCCCGTTCCGCGTCCTCGAACTCGGCCGCGCTGGCCGCCCCCTCGACGGGGCGGGTGTGGGCGGTGTGGGTGCGCAGATACTCCACCCACGCCGCGTACCCTTCGGGCAGCAGGTGGTAGCCGTCGGGCTGGGCGTACTCAGCCCGCAGGTCACCGTTCTCGTCGGCCAGCACCTCCCACAGATCGAGGAAGAAGCAGCCCTTCTCCACCGCCAGGGCGGCCAGGTCGTTGTTGACCCGGATGAACCGCTCGGCGTACATGCCGCTGTGGTTCGGCTCGGCGCTGACTTCGGGCCGCACCGGGGTGATGGATTGGACGTAGATGTCCGCTTCGGGCAGCAGCTGCCGGATGCGGTCCAGCATCAGGCTGTAGTAGTTGAGAAAGCTGGCGTAGTCGCCGTCCCGCGTCAGGACGTTGGTGCCCAGCAAAATGTAGACCGACCGCGGCTGATAGGCGGCCAGCGCCTCGAGGGGGACCTCCTCCACCCCGTCGGCGCGGGTGCAGGTGGCGCCGTTGACCACCGTGTTGGGCCCCACCCCGCGGTAGGCGCAGTAGTGGGCGTTGGGCAGCCCGGTGTCGTAGATCTGCATCCCCTGGGTGATGCTGTCCCCCAGAAAGACCGCGTCGTCGAACCAGCTCAGCTCCACCGGCCCGGCGCCCGAAGCCGGCATGGACGCCAGCCGGAAGTCCATGGCGGTGGTCACCCCGTCGGCCAGCCGCTGGACGGTGACGGTGGACTGCCGCTGGTAGCCGAGGGTCCGCCACTCGGCGTCGGGGATGGCCTGGGCCAGCAGGGTGACCTGGGGCTCGTCCCTGGTGGGGGGCGTGGGGTACAGCTGCCGCCACAGCACCCATACGCCGCACAGCAGCACCAGCATCAGCAGCGCGAGCACGGTGGTGAAGATCCTCCGCCACCGCCTGTGCAGGACGTGGCGGCGGTATTCCTGATAGTCTGCCATAGAGACGGCACCTCCCTGGCCGGGCGTGGGGGGTGTATGGCCCCGCGCCGGCTCGTTTTGAACGTTCTGTTTTCTTTATTATACCCTCTCCGCGCCCGGCGCGCAAGGCTTGCGGTTCGGCGGGGCGGGGGCTTTCCCCCCGGGGTGTTTTATGCTATAATATTTTGATCGGAATTTACGAAAGAAAGCAGGTATCTCGATGCGCACAGACCCTTCGCTGCACTATCTGGACAACGCGGCCACCACCATCGTCGACCCCGAGGTGGCCGGCGTCATCCACGCCGCCATGCTGGAACGCTGGGCCAACCCCTCCTCCCTCTACCCGCCGGGGGCCGAGAGCGAGGCCGCCCTGGCCCATGCCCGGGCCGCCCTGGCCCGCACCATCGGCTGCAAGGGGCGGGAATTTTACTTCACCTCCTGCGGCAGCGAGGGGAACAACCTCGCCCTGCTGGGGGCGGCGCGGACCCGCACCTTCGGCAAAAAGATCGTCTGCTCCGGCTTTGAGCACCCCAGCGTCCGCCGCCCGCTGGAAGATCTGGCCGCCGCCGGCTGGCAGGTGGTCTTTGTCCCCCCCGCCGCCGACGGCTCCCTGGACGTGGACCGCCTGCTCGCGCAGGTGGACCGCTCAACGGTGCTCGCCGCCTGCATGATGGTCAACAACGAGACCGGCGCCGTCTGCGACGTGATCCGCCTTGCCGCCGGCGTCAAGCAGGCCAACCCCCGCACCTTCCTCCATGTGGACGGGGTGCAGGCCTGGATGCGGCTGCCGGTGCGGCTGGAAGGGTCGGGCATCGACAGCTTCACCGTCAGCGGGCACAAGATCCACGCCCCCAAAGGGGTGGGCGGGCTCTACCTCAGCGAGAAGGTGGTGCAGGCCTTCCGCCCGCCCTACCTCGGGGGCGAGCAGGAGCGGGGCATCCGCCCCGGCACCGAGAACCTGCCCTATGCGCTGGGCCTTGCGGCGGCGGCCGAAAAGCTGGCCCCCACCCTGCGGCAGCGGGCCGGGCAGGCAAAGGCCCTCAACGACCGGCTGCGGGCAGGGCTGGCGGCCTTCCCCACCGTCGAGATCAACAGCCCCGACGGCGCCGTGCCCGAAATTCTGAACTTCAGCGAAAACAAGGTCCGCAGCGAGACCATGCTGGCCTGGCTGGCGCAGGAGAAGATCTACGTCTCGTCGGCGTCGGCCTGTGGCCGGGGCGAGCCCAGCCACACCCTGCAGGCCATGGGCCGCCCGGCGCGGGCGGTGGACACCGCCATCCGGGTCTCTTTCTGCGCCGACAACACCCCCGCGGACGTCGACGCCTTCCTCGAACGGTTCGAGGCGGGGATGAAGCAGCTGCAGGGCGTCTGACCCCACACAACGACAGGAGGAACTATATGCAGGAAGTCATCATCGGCTACCAGGGGGAGATGTCCCTCAAGGGCCTCAACCGCAACCAGTTTGAATCGGCGCTCATCAAGATCCTGCGCTACCGCCTCAAGGACGCGGGGCGGTTTGCGGTCTGGTGCGCCCAGTCCACCTTTTACATTGAGCCGGAGGACGACGCCGCTGACCTCGACCTCGCTTTCGACCGGGTGAAGAAGGTCTTCGGCCTGGCGGCGGTCAGCCGCAGCGCTGTCTGCGAAAAGGACTTTGACGCCATCTGCGCCACCGCCGAGAGCTACCTCGGCCAGACCCTGAACGGCGTGCGCACCTTCAAGGTGGAGGCCCGCCGGGCGGACAAGACCTTCCCGATGGACAGCCCCGCCCTGATGCGGGAGTTGGGGGCCTGCCTGCTCAGCCGCCATCCGCGGCTGCGGGTGGACGTCCACCACCCCGACTGCAAGGTCATCGTCGAGATACGGGACCGCGGGGCCTACGTCCACGGCCCCAAGACCCCCGGCGAGGGCGGCCTGCCGGTGGGCACCAGCGGCCGGGCGCTGAACATGCTGTCCGGCGGCATCGACAGCCCGGTGGCCGCCTACCGGATGGCCAAACGGGGCCTCGCGCTGGATCACATCCACTTCGCCTCGCCCCCCTACACCTCCGAGCGGGCCCGCCGCAAGGTGGTCGCCCTGGCGCGGCGGACCAGCGTCTATACCGGCAGCTGCAACCTGTTCGTGGTGCCCTACACCCACCCGCAGGAGTGCATCCGCGACAACGCCCCGCCCATGCTCTTCACCGTTTTGATGCGGCGCAGCATGATGCGGATCGCCGGGCAGATCGCCCAAAAGCAGGGGTGCGAGGCCCTGATCACCGGCGAGAGCCTGGCCCAGGTGGCCAGCCAGACGGTGCAGGCCATCCGCTGCACCGACGCCGCCCAGGAGCTGCCGGTGCTGCGGCCGTTGATCGGGATGGACAAGACCGAGATCATCGAGACCGCCCGCCGCATCGGCACCTTTGAGACCAGCATCCTGCCCTACGAGGACTGCTGCACCATCTTCACCCCGCCCCACCCGAAGCTGCGCCCCACCCTCGACGAGGTGCTGGAAGCCGAGGCCGCCATGCCCGGCCTGCCCGCCCTGGAAGCCGAGGCCGCCGCGGCCGCCGAGCGGCTGCGCATCCGCATCGAAGAGGCGGAGCTCGATTGGGAGTAAAGGAGGCAGCGCCATGACAGCCGAGATCATCAGCGTGGGCACCGAGCTTCTGCTCGGCAATATCCTCAACACCAACGCCCAGTACCTCAGCCGTGAGCTGGCCGCCCTCGGCATCACCGTGCAGCGGCAGAGCACCATCGGCGACAACCACGACCGCCTGGCCGAATGGGTCAGCGAGGCCAAGGCCCGGGCCGACCTGCTGGTCTTTACCGGCGGGCTGGGCCCCACCGACGACGACCTGACCAAAGAGACGGTGGCCGCCTGCTACGGCGACAGCCTGGCCTTCGACGGGGAGGAATGGGCCAAGATCACCGCCTTTTTCACCCGGATGGGGCGGGCGACCACCCCCAACAACCGCAAGCAGGCCATGGTGCCGGTGCGGGGCGAAAAGATCCCCAACGCCCACGGCACCGCGCCGGGGGCCTGGTTCGAGCAGGACGGCCGCTGCGCCGTCCTGATGCCGGGGGTGCCCGCCGAGATGAAGGCCATGTGGGCCGAACAGGTCCGCCCCCGGCTTTTGGCGCGGCAGAACTGCACCCTGCACTCCCTGACGCTGCGGGTGCTGGGCGGCGAGAGCGAGATCGAGTACCGGGTGCGGGACCTTTTGCAGAGCGAAAACCCCACCGCCGCCATCTACTGCAAGACCGGCGAAAGCGAGATACGGATCACCGCCCGGGCCGCCACCGACGAGGACGGCGCAGAGATCTGCCGGGCATACGCCAGAAAGTTCTATGATCTGCTGGGGGAGGCGGTGTATGATGAGGATGTGCCCGGCCTGGCCTGGACCCTGGTCCATACGCTGGAAGCCAAAGGGATGACCATCGCCGCGGCCGAGAGCTGCACCGGCGGCCTGATCGCCCGGCAGATCACCGACGTGCCCGGCGCCAGCCGGGTGTTCGGCTACGGCTTCGTCACCTACTGGGAGCAGGCCAAGACCCGCCTGCTGGGGGTGGACCCGGCGGTCATCGCCCGGTACAACGTGGTGTCGGCCCCGGTGGCGGCGCAGATGGCCCGCGGGGCCCGTCTGGCCGCCGGCGCCGACATCGCGGTGGCGGTCACCGGCCTGGCCGGGCCGGACGGCGGGGACGACGTCCGCCCGGTGGGCACCGTCTACATCGCCGGGGCTGCGGCGGGCCGGGTGGCGGTCAAGAAGTACCACTTCGTCCGCCCCGACCGGGAGAATACCCGCGCCCGGGCCGCCCACGCCGCCCTGGAGCTGGCGCTGCGGCTGGCCCAGGGCCGCACCCCGGCCGGCTGCATGACGGTGGAGGAAGCCGCCTGCGGCGCGTCGGACACGCTGGCAGCCCTGGACGGGGCGCTGGTCGGGCAGTAAGATCACAAACAGGGGGTGTCGCAGATGGCGGCGGCAGATGAGAGCAGGGTGCTGCGGTTTTTCGGTGTGGAGGAGGCGGCGGTCTGCCGGGCGGCGGGCCGCTGCGGCCTGACCCGGGTGGAGAGCCGGGCCTGCGGGGCCGAGACCCTGCTGGCCCTGACCGCGCCACGGCGGGCTTTGCGCCGGGCCGAGGGGCGGCTACGCCGTGCCTTCCCGGCGGGGCTGTACGGGGCGGGGGGCGATACCCTGGCCGACTGCACCGCCCGGGCCCTTGTCAAGGCGGACAGGCTGCTGGCCTGCGCCGACGACGCCGCCCTGCAGCTGCTGGCCCCCCGCCTGGCGGGCCGGGCCGGCATCGACCGGGTCTTCGACTTTGGGGCGGGCAGCTGCGCCGACCCCGACGCCGCCGCCAAAATGGACGCGGCCGTCCGCCGCGGCGCGCCCGCCGGCCCTCTGGCGGAAGAGCTGTGCCGCCTGCAGGCCGCCCTGCGCGTCACCCGCGCCGACCTCGCGGCCGGGGCACGCTCCCTCGCCGGCGGGACGCTGGTGGCGGTGGCCTGCCGTAAGGGCGGGTGGAGCTACCTCGCCGCCCCTGATGAGAACGCCGCCCTTCGCCTGCTGGACATGATCCGCCGGGCCGCCGCAGGCCGCCCGCAGGCGGCGGGGGTGCGCTTTACCCCGCGGGGCCGTCCCCCGCAGGAGCCGTCTTTGCCCGCGCCGTCCGAAATGGCCCCCGCCCCCAAACCGGACACGCCCCCCGCCCGGCGCAGCCGCTGGCCGGCGCGCCTGGCCTTCCTGCTGGGGCTGGGGGTTTTGGCCGGCCTCGCCGCCGCCTGGCAGCTGACCGGCGGCGACCTGTCCGCCCTCCCCGACGCGGCCTCCGACGCCCTCGCCGGCCTGCTGCGCGGCCTCTCCGCCGCGCCCCAGCCCCCCGCCCACTCGGGCGCGGTGCTGATGTGACATTGCACGCTATATGCCCTCCGGCCTGTCTCTCTACAGAGGGGCCGGGGGGCTTTTTGCGCCCGGCGGGCTTGACAGAAGGGCGTCCGCGTGCTAATATGAAGCAAACTTCATGCGAAGCAAACTTCATATCCTTGGGGCAAATGGGGCGGGGCGGATGAAAACACGGGTAAAAGAACTGCGCATCGCAGCGGGGATGACGCAGCAGCAGCTGGCGGAGCGGGTCCACGTCTCGTCGCGGACCATCATCTCGATCGAGAAGGGGCAGTACAGCCCTTCCCTGATGCTGGCCTACCGGATGGCGCGGGTGTTTAGCACCACCGTCGAGGAGCTGTGCTGCCTGGAAGAGAATATGCGACTGGAGGATGAGGCTTTTGAAAAGCTATAAAGGGGGTCCAAACATGCCTGATTCCAGAGAAACCGAAACCCAGCAGGCCAGGGAGCTGCATTTGCTGCGGGACGAGCGGGACAGGGAGGTAGACGCACAGGGCGCGGGGAAGGCCGGGCGGGCCGTCCTCTGGGCGTCGCAGCTGCTGGCCGTCCTCTGCATCTGGCAGGGCGACCCCGCGTGGGCGGCGCTGCTCGCCCTGACCTTCGTCTTTGCCGCGGCAAAGTTTTTCCACCGCTTTGCCGCCGACCGGGAGGGGCCGCCCCTCCTGCTGGGCCTTGCCGCCGCGGCGGTTGCCGTAGGGCTGGCGGTCTGGTTTTTCCTGCACAGCCGGCCGGCCTGGCTCACCGTGGGCAGGCTGGTGGAGCTGGCCATCCTCTACAACGCCCTCTGCGCCGCGGCGGCCGCGGCCTTTCTGGGGCTGACGCTGGGGGCCTTCTGGCTGAAATACAAGCTCGGCCGCATGGACGGGGACAAGTGGGAGGCCTACTTTTCGCAGATGCCCACCACCGGCATGCTGGGGCGGCTGGGGGCGCTGCTTGCGCTGGGCCTTGCCGCCGCGGCGGCGCTGGGGTACTTTGTGTTCCGCTGGCGCGGCTTTGCCTGCCCCGGGCGGCTGACGGCGGCGTTTTTGCTGCTGGGCCTGCTGCGCCTGCCCAAAAAGCTGGCCGACCGCCAGGACGAGCTGGTCGCTAAGCTCCTGCAGTTCAAGTCCGCCTCCTTTGCCCCCAAACCGGAGGAAAAATGACGCGCGCCATCCGCCCCCGCCGCTCCCCGAGAGCCGGCGGGGGCTTTTCTGTACCGGCTTTACCCAAAAAGAAAAGGCCCAGTTCCGAAAAGTATACTTTTCCGAACTGAGCCTTTTGCGGACTCTTTCAAAAAAATTATAACATAAAATCGTCCTTTCTTCCATGTGCAATCCTCCAAAAAATCGAGTTCGGAAAAGTATACCTTTCCAAACTTTCCCTTGCGGGCCCGGAAAATACAAGGAGGATGACATATGTACGTCAAAAAACGAATGTCCCTGCTGCTTTTCGCAGCCCTCGCCATGGTCCTTTTCACCGCCTGCGGGCGCTGGGACTTCTCCCGCGAGGCCGAAAAAGCCGCAAACGAGGCGCAGGGAGAGACCCTGCGGGTCGAATTTACCGTCGAGCAGAAGTTCACAAACGCCCTGCGCGCCGCGCTTGAGGAGAACATCCAGCCCGCCGACGTCGAAAAGGCCATGCGGGCGGACGAGAGCATCGAACCGTTCCTCACCTCCGGCTACCGCCTCGACGTCTACCCCCTGCGCGCCGATATCAGCGCCAAAGACGCCGCCAAGCAGCTCGCGGCCGAGTTTGTCAACCGCCTCGCCGGCTGCGAGGACAAGGGCTACATCTCCATGGTCAAGGCCGACAACGGGTACTTCTACGAGGCTGTTTTGACGTACAAACACGGAAGTTCGGGCAGCAGTTCCGGCGGCGACGATGCAACAACGACCACCTATACTGTGACGGTAGAAGCGCGTGATGGCGGTACGGCTACACCTGAGAGTGGCCCCATTACGGCTGGCGGTACTTTTGAATTTACTGTCACCCCTGAGAAGGGCTTCAAAGTTTCCAGCGTCACGCCAAGTAGCGGTTCGGTGCAAGAAATAGACAAGGAAAAAGGAACATGGGAACTGAGCAACGTTACTGAGAACACTACCATTACCGTAAAATTTGCGCAGCAAACCTATGCAGTTACTATAAAAGTTGACCCCGAAGATCGCGCCACCGTCAGGTATGGCTACGATATATTTGCCGATAGTCAAACTTTCGAATCTATAGCCCATGGAAGCAGCATTACTTTTTCTGTACAAGCTTCAGAGGGTTATGAAATCGTGAGCGTATCTTCTGAGGAAAAGGGAGAGCTCACACCGACTGTTATCGGAAGCTTTGATCCTCAATACACTTTAAGCGATATTGCGAGTGATGATACTATTACAGTTTCTGTGCAAACAAAAGAATAA
>DWXX01000129.1 GCA_019118985.1 Candidatus Faecalibacterium faecipullorum | reverse complement strand
CCGATCTCGCCCCGGTACATGGCCTCGGGGTCGGCATACTTGTGCACCTCGATCCACTCCTTGCAGGTCTTGAGGTCATAGGCGGCGTAGGGGTGGATGATGGCCACATAGCTGTCCCCCAGGGTGTCGGCATTCATGGCGCCCAGCTGCGCCGCCGCCTGGAAGAAGAGCTTGGGGGTCAGCTTGCAGGTCAGGTCCAGCCCCGCCCGGCTGGTGACGGCGGTCTCGGCGCCGTCCGCCCCCACCTTGGGCGCATAGATGACGTTGGTGCCGCCGGCCAGCACGTCCCGGGTGATGGTGTCCAGGGTGCGGCCCGCCTGGCTTGCCAGGATGCGGGTGGCCTGCACCACGTTGTTGTCGATGGAGGTCATCTGCAGCACGTCGGTCAGGGGGGTCCAGCCGCCGTACTGGTGCAGGGTGCTGGTGATGTTGGAGACGGTCAGCGCCTGGCCCGCGGGGGTCACGCCCTCGGTCAGGGCGGTGGTGGCCTTGGGCAGGCTGTCGTACTTGCGGAACTCGATGGTCTTGCCGCCGCCCACCGGCACGGGGTAATAGTCGGCGAACTGGTCGTGCACCAGCCGGGGCTCAGCCTGGTCGATGAGGCGCTTTTCATAGAAGGTCTTCATCTCCAGCGTCATGGTGCCGGTGGTGTTCTGCAGCTGGCTCGCTGCGTCGGCGAAGAGCTGCAGGTCAAAGTCAAAGCGGAAATCGTTCTCTTTCATAACATGGTCCTTTCTTTGTATGGTCGTATCTCGTTCATCCGGCCCGCGGGGGCCGGTTCGTACCGTATGTCGGGCCTGTCACAGCCTGATCTTGGCCCCGTGCAGGGCCTCCCGCTCCAGCGCCTCCCGCTGCGCGCGGGTCATCCGGCTGACGTCGGGCGCCACCGCGGCCGCCCCGGTAGCGTGGATGCCGTTTTCGGCCGGACGTGCGCCGCGCTGCCGCACCCGGTCCACCACCCCGCGCTCGACGGCGCGGGCTGCGCCGGCCATCAGCCGGTCGTAGTGGGACGCGCGGTAGGCGTCCCGCATCCGCATCCCCGGCATCTTCATCATCCGGCGCATCTCGGGGCTCTGCAGCGCCTGCCGGAAGGAGAATGTCGGGTCGCCCCGGCGCATCTCGGCCTCTTCCAGGGCCCACCACAGATGCAGCCCCCGGATGAACCGCCCCGCCTCCCCGATGCCCAGCATCTGCTCGGGGGCCGGGCGGACCGGCTGCCGCGCCGCCGCATCCCGCGGGGTCTTGGCGGCGGCTTCTTCCTCCTTCCGTTCGGCGGCGCGGCGGCGGTCCGCCTGCCCCTTCGGGTGCAGGGTCCCCTCCGCCCGGGCCTGACGGGCCTGCGCCCGGCTGAGGGCGGGGGGCTCTTCCCGCCTGTCCGCCCCGCGCTTTTTCTCCGCGAAGAGCTGCAGGTCCACCATCCCTTCCTCGCTCTGCCGGCTGGTGTCGGAAAAGCGCAGGTGGTCGGGGTACCGCTCTGCCAGCAGGGCCAGCCCCGCCCTGGCCAGCTCAAAGCCGCCGGCCATCCGCTCGCCCTGCCGCAGCTCCGCGGCGGGCCCGGCCGTCACCGTCACTCGGGGGCCCTCCGGCCCGTCGGACGCGGTGCAGTCGGCCTGCCCGGCGTCCGACGCCATCCAGACCAGCGCCTGCACCAGGATGCTCGCCCCGGCGCAGACGATGTCCTGCCCGGCGGGGGCGTAGCCCGCGTGCCCCTGCACGCTCAGCCGCCGGGTGACGCCGGCGGGGCCGTCCATCTCACTGTAAACTGCCTTGATCATCTCTTGCCTCCTTTACTGTGCTGTTTGCACCTTCATGGCCCGGCGGGCCGCGTCGGCGGGGCCGGCGGGCTTTGCCGCGCGCACCGGCCGGGGCGCGCCCTTCCCGCCCCGGGCCGGCTGTTTTGTTGGGGCCGTGCGCGCCGCCTGCATCAGCTGGGCGGCGCGGGCCAGCTGCTGCTTTGCCAGGGCCAGCTGCTGCGCCATGGTGCCGTTGGCCCGCACCCGCTGGCGCACCTTCTCGATCCCCTCAAAGTCCATCATCTCCAGCGCAGCCAGGGCCGCGTCGGCGTTGGCCGGGTTGAAAAAGCCCAGCTGATAGCACTCCTTGGCGGTCTCGTTCTGGGTCAGCCGGCTGAAGGCCGACTTGCGCGCCGCCGAGATGGTGATGTCGAACACCGGCTCCCGGCTGCCCAGCTCGACCCCGGCGATGTCCCGCACCGGCGCCGGGCGCAGCGCCGTGCCGCTGAAGCGGACGAACTGGTTCTCCCCCTGCCGCCCGACGATGCGGAAGACCCGCTCCTCGTCGTAGAACTGCCGCATCAGGTCGATGACCATGTAGCACTCCCTGGCAAAGGCCCGGTAGGCGCTCTTGATGGTGTCGCGGCTCAGCTTGCTGCCGGCCTCCTGCAGCGCCGCGATGGCCGACGCCGCCGTCACCCCGCCCGACGTGCCGCCCTGGCTGACGTCCCGGTTGCCGCTGATCTCCTTCAGCTCGTCCACCCGGCTGTTGCGGTAGGTGATCGAGCTGGCCTGCAGCCCGGCGGTCTGCAGCTGATGGAAGCTGTCGTCGCTCAGCCGCCCGGTCACATGGACGATGTCCCGGCCGAAGTCGGCCAGCTCCTCCTCGTTGACCCCCGCCGCGTCGCTCAGCACATACCGCTGCTTGGAGGCCAGCAGGACGTTTTCGTCCATCGCCTGGTTCATCTTGTCGATCGAGTTCTGGCAGTCCTTCATCACGTCGATGTACCCGAATCCCGCCGGGCTGTCCTCCTCCTGGAAGAGCACGTCAAAGACGAAGGGATACTTGCCGTGGTCGTAAAAGCCGCGCTGCGCCAAAAGCGGGTCGTTCTCGCTGGCGTACAGCACCACCCCGTTGCAGAACTTGCAGTAGTGCACCAGCTCCCTGCCGCCGGGGCCCGGCTTTTTGTAGTACCAGTCCACCACCACGCTCTTGTCGGTGGTGTCGATCGAGTCGTCGTGGATGTACCGCGCCGCGTCGATGGTGCCGCCGGTCCGCCCTTTCAGCTGGGGCCAGCGCTCGGCCAGCCGGTCCGAATCCTCCAGGCTCAGGCTGAAAAAGTGCGGGCTGTCCTGGATGTCCATGATCCCCGGCTGCCAGTACAGCATCAGCAGGTTCATCGACCGGATGGCGATCTCGCCCATCCCGCCGCGGGCCGCCGGGTCCCAGAAGATCCCCTTGACCCCCGTCCCCTGCTTGAGCTTGCGCCACCAGCTGTCCGAGTAGACCTGCTCGTAGTCGGCCTGTTCCAGCACCACCGGCAGCACGCTCGAGAGGGTGCGGGCCGTCGCCTCGTCGTCGGCCGCCCGGGGCAGCACGCAGGGCTCGGGGTAGTTGTCCATGGCGTCGGCGTGCCTGCTGGCGATCGAGTTGAACAGCCACCCGCTGGAAGGCTGCGGCTTGCCCTCCATCATCCGGTTTTTGTACTGCTTCCAGTGCGCCATACGGAACCACAGCTCGTTGTCGATCAGCCGGCGGTCCAGCGCCGCCTTGCCGGCTTTGTACTTGTGCAGGATCCGCTCCGCCTCGGCCGCCTGTTCAGGCCCGATGGGCGTCGCCGCCTGCGTCAGAAAGTCCTGTTCCATCTCTTGTCACCTCAGATCCTGTAAAATCTTGCGTTCGTGCCCCTGTCCTTCCGCAGTTCCAGCGGGTCGTCCGCGGGGGGCGCCGCCGACGGCCGGGCCGGCGGGCTGATGAGGTTTTCCATCAAAACGTACCGGCACTCGTCGTAGATGTGGTCCTCCTGCCGGGTGTCCACATCCTCCACGCTGCACTCGTCGTAGACCAGCGACGGGATGGTCCGGATGAAGTTGCGGCAGGTGTTGAAGACCTGAAACATCGGCCGCCCCTCCCCGTCGAAGGCCAGGCGGTAGTGCAGCTGCATCTTGCCGGCCAGGCGGGTGTTGTCCGCCGCCGCCCAGTGGACGTAGTGCGGGCCCCGCTCC
Organism: Candidatus Faecalibacterium faecipullorum; assembly: GCA_019118985.1. GTDB lineage: Bacteria > Bacillota > Clostridia > Oscillospirales > Ruminococcaceae > Faecalibacterium > Faecalibacterium faecipullorum. Next base: position 1,768 of record DWXX01000129.1, on the reverse strand, counting down.
ATCATGGCGGCGATGCTCTCCCCCCGGCTCTCGTCGAAGATGGCCGGGTCGGCGATGCCGCGGATCACCCTGCCCCGCAGCATGGGGTCGTCCTGTTCGGCGGCCCGGATGCGGCGGGCCTGTTCCACCGGGTCGAGCCGCAGCCCCTCGTTGGGCCGCCCGCTCGAGCCGTACAGCTCCTTGATCCGGTAGATCCGTCTCTCCTCGTCCACCGCGTACCACCCCACCGAGAAGGGCTTTGAAAACCCGAAGTCGTACCCCCGCCAGATCCGCCAGTGGGCCGGTATCTGGAACGGTTCGATCACATGGGTCCACCGCTGGTCCTGATAGTGGTCGGGGTCGTTGCGCCACTCGGTGAACACCTGCCCCGAAAAGCTGTCCCAGCTGCCGTAGAGCAGCGCCTGCTTTTCGGCCTCGGGCAGCGCCGCGAGGTTTGCCAGGTACTCCGGGTCGTTTGCCAGCAGCGCGGGGTTGTCAAAGACGCTCGACGGGATGAACACCCTTGCCCGCCGGTAGGTCTTTACCCCGCCGTCCGGCATCCGCACCTGGTATTCCTCCCAGATGGGGGTGCCGGGGGGCGCGGGGGTGATGAACCGTTCCTTCACCCATCCGTGCCCCACCCCGCCGGGGTTGGTGGTCGAGCGCATATACACCCGCGTCCCCGGCCCGGTGGGGCGGTTGCGGCTCATCATGTAGCTGTACTCGTCCCATTCAAAGTGGGTCAGCTCGTCGAACCCGATGAAGTCGAACGCCTTGCCCTGGTAATTGGTGCGGTCTTTGGTGTGCTGCATCGACCCGAACCAGATCTTCGCCCCGCTGGGGAAGACCCACACATGGCCCGTCGCGTTGTACGCCGCCCCGGGGAAGGCCCTGGGGTAATACCGCATGCTCTTGTCCACAAGGTCGCTCAGCTGCGGGTAGGTCTTGCGCAGGATCAGCCCCCGGTAGTGGGGGATATGTACCTGCCGCAGCGCCTCGACGACCAGCGCGTCGCTCTTGCCGCCCCCCGCCGCGCCCCCGTAGAGGGCTTCCGGCTCGGCCCGCTCCATAAAAGCGCGCTGCCGCGGCTGCGGCTGCCAGACGATCTTGCTCATTCGTTCACCTCCTTTCCTTCTGTCTCGGGCGTGCCGGCGGGGGGCAGCAGTACCACGCCGCACTCACCCGCGCCGCCCTCGCCCTGCTGTTCGCCCAGGCTTTTTGCCACGGCGGCCAGGTCTTTCAGCACCGCGGTGATCTCCTTCATGGCCTTCATATCGCCGCAGCCTTCCTCCCGCCTGCGCTTATCCAGCGCCCGCGCCTCCTGCGCCAGCAGTCCGCTCAAAAGGTCGGTGGCCCGCTGCAGGTCGGCCAGGCTGCCGCCTCGTTTCTTTGCCACTGTCTCACTCCTTTCCGCCGCCTTCCGGCCGCCTGCCAACAGGATACCACCCCCCGCCCCGTCCGCACAGTGTGTCCTTTCGCGCGCACTTTTTCTCCCCAAAAAGGAATTTTTTCTTCCCCCTTTTTATCCGCCCCTCACGCAAAAAGCCGCCCCCGGACCCACCCAGGGCCCAGGGACGGCTGTCCGTCTATACCTCTAAAACAACAAAAGGACGCACCTTTCGGTGCGTCCCTTTGATTTTGGAGGAAGAAACTATGAATGTATAGTTCAATTAAAATCCAAACAGTTTCAACTTGTTTTGGGCATCAAACTTACTGTCGGTGTATGCAGGAAATTCGAAGTCTTCATCTTCGAGAACAAAAATCCTATCACGTTTAAATATTATATTAC
>DWXX01000128.1 GCA_019118985.1 Candidatus Faecalibacterium faecipullorum | reverse complement strand
GGCTACACCCGCATTGTGAAGATCGGCGTCCGCCGCGGCGATGCCGCCGAGATGGCGATCCTCGAGCTGGTCTAACAATAAAGCCAAAGCCCCTGTCCGCAAGGACGGGGGCTTTTTTGCGCCTGCTCCGCCTGCTCGACTGACCCGAACCCCCCTCAGACGATATGTCTGAGGGGGGGTTGTTTGTGCGTACTTTCGGTATTTTGCGTACTTTCCAGCGTATCGGTATTTTCGGTAAAACGCCCTCAAAACGGGCGAAGTACCCAAAGTACCCCCTTTCCCAAAAGTACCGAAAGTACCACAAGTACGCGCCGGGGGGCTTGTCAAGGGGGGTATGGAGGATGCGTCATATCGGCACGGTGCGCACCGTGGAAGTGGAGGGCGAACCCTGGCTGGTGGGCAAGGATGTGGCCGCCGCGCTGGGGTACAGCAACACCAAAGACGCACTGGCAAAGCACGTTGACCCGGAGGACAAGCGCCAAGACGATGGGGTCGCGATTTGCGACCCCATGGGTCGAGAGCAGCACCCCACCATCATCAACGAATCCGGCCTGTACAGCCTGGTGCTGTCTGACGCATCCTGCCCCCTTGCCACCCCCCAGAGCGTACTTCCGGTATTTTGCGTACTTTTCAGAGTATGGGTATTTCCGGTAAAACGCCCGCAAAACGGGCGAATTACCCAAACCACACCCTTTCCCTAAAATACCGAAAGTACCGGAACCACCCAAACCAAAACCCCCGCCCTTCCCAAAGCGGGAGAAGCGGGGGTTTGTTGCGGCTTGACAAAAAGCAACGTGTGCGCTATACTTTTTATAGAAGGGTGCCGCCGACCGAACGGTGGTTCCCCCCTTAGTTACAAGAAGTAACCGCGGGCTTGGGGAAGCGAGGCGGTTACTTCTTTTTTATTTCTTCGCCTGGTCGATTTGTACAATCAGGGAAAGAATGGCAACGATCAAAATGCCAATCTGAATCAGATCGGAATATGTAACCATAAGCCAGCCCCCCTTTCTGTATGGAACGGAGGGCCCAAAGAAGTGCCCCCCGTTGAGGGGGAACACACCGCTTGCCGCTAGTCGACAGCACCCGACTATACAATACCATATTCCCGCGCAAAGCACAAGCCCCCGTCTGACCTGTGGAAGGGTCGGCCGGGGGCTTTGCTGTGGCTGGGTCAGATGTGCTGTTCCATAAACGCCTGGATGTCGGCAAAGACCTCCTGGCGGTTGAGCTCGAGGAGGAGCTCGTGGCGGGCGGCGGGGTAGAGTTTGACGGCGATATGCCGGACGCCGGCGTCGCGCAGGCTTTGGGCGGCCCGTTCGACCCCTTTGCCGCGGCTGCCCACCGGGTCGTCCGCGCCGGAGAGGAAGAGCAGGGGCAGGTCTTTGGGCGCCTGCGCCAGCAGGCGCTTGTCGCACAGGCGGGCCAGACCGGTGAAGAGGCTGTCGTACCCGTTGAGGGTGAAGCGGAAGCTGCACCGCTCGTCGGCCAGGTAGCGGTCCACCTCGCGCCCGTCGCGGTTGAGCCAGTCCTTGGAGGTGCGGGCCGGCGCGAAGCTGCGGTTGTAGCTGCCGAAGGCCATGCCGTCCACCAGCTTGCTGCGGTAATGCCAGCCCTTGAAGGCCGCCAGCAGATGGCACAGCGCCCGCCCCGCCAGCGCGGCCGCCCGCGGCTGCCAGCCCGTCCCCATCAGGATGGCGCCGGACAGCTCGCCGCCGTGCTCGCAGAGGTACTGCCGGGCGTAGAACGAGCCCATGCTGTGCCCCAGCAGGAACCAGGGCAGCCCCGCCAGCGCGGGCAGGGCTTTGGCCCACCGGGTGACGGCAAAGATGTCGTCCAGCAGCAGGCGGTTGCCGTCGGGGCGGCCGAAGTAGCCGTAGTCCTCTTTGGTTGCCGCCGTGCCGCCGTGACCCAGATGGTCGTGCCCCACCGCCGCGATGCCCTGCCCCGCCAGAAAGCGGGCCAGCTCCTCATAGCGGCCGATGTACTCCACCATGCCGTGGGTCATCTGCAGCACCGCCCGGGGCCGCCCCTCGGGCAGGCAGACCAGGACGTTCAGCTGCGCGCCCGGCCGGGTGGAGGGTATCTTCTCATAGCGCAGGGTGCACATGGTCGGACGCGCCTCCTTCCCGCTCAGGGCCGCAGGGCCGCGATGCGCTGCCGGCAGTCCCGGCAGATGCACCGGCCCTCAAAGGTCACCGCCTGCTCGTCCACCGCGCCGCAGAAGGTGCAGGCGCCGGTGGGGATGTACTTCCGCATCACGATGGCGCCGCTCTCTGCGAAGATCTCGACTTTGCTGTCGCCGGTCAGGCCCAGCGCGGTGCGCAGCTCTTTGGGCAGGACCACCCTGCCCAGGTTGTCGATCCCGCGGATGATGCCGGTGTTGTTTTCTTTTGCCATGTCCTATCTCCTTTTTGCGCCGTGTTTGCGCCGTGCCGCGGCGCTTTGTCAGGGGGCCGAGCCCCGTTTTTTCCATTATACAGAAAGGAACATCCTTCGTCAAGGAATCCGCGCTGCTTCGACAGAAAATACTTTCGCGTTCTTCCCTTCGGCCCGCCGCGCGGCAAAAAAGCTCGAAACTGCGCGTTTTTGTACGCGCAAAAGCGCCGGCTTTGCCGCATCGGGGCGCATCGCGCAAAAACGGCCCGCATCCCCGCCGGGGATACAGGCCGTAAAGATTGGTTTTTTGTCGGTTTACAGCTGCAGCAGGCCCACCTTGCGGTAGACCTTCTGGACCATCCGGTCGGCCATGCGGGACGCGGCCGCCGCGCCCTCCTTGAGGACGCCGTCCACGTAGTCCTTGTCGGCCAGGATGCGGGCGTACTCGCCCTGGATGGGGGCCAGCCCGTCGGCCACCGCCGCGCCCACCGCCTCCTTAAAGACGCCGTAGCCCTGCCCGTCGAAGTCGCGCTCGATCTCGGCAAAGCTCTTGCCGGTGAACACCTGGTAGATGACCATCAGGTTGGACACGCCGGGCTTGGCCGCCGGGTCGTACCGGACCACCCCGTCCGAGTCGGTGACCGCCCGCTTGAACTTGCGGGTGATGGCGTCCCGGTCGTCGGTCAGCAGGATGAAGGCGTTGACGTTGGTGTCGCTCTTGCTCATCTTGCGGGTGGGGTCGGCGAGGGACATGATCTTGGCCCCCTCCTTGGTGACGTAGCCCTCGGGCAGGGTGAAGGTGGGGCTGTAGGCGTTGTTGAACCGCTGCGCCACATTGCGGGCCAGCTCCAGGTGCTGGGTCTGGTCCTGCCCCACCGGCACCAGGTCGGCGTTGTAGATCAGGATGTCGGCCGCCATCAGCGCCGGGTAGGTGAACAGCCCGCCGTTGACGTTGTCGGGGTGCTTGGCGCTCTTGTCCTTGAACTGGGTCATACGGCTCAGCTCGCCGAACTGTGCGTTGCAGCACAGGATCCAGTTCAGCTGGGTGTGGGCGGGCACATGGCTCTGGACGAAGAGGATGCTGCGGGCCGGGTCGATGCCGGCGGCAAGCAGCATGGCCGCGGCCTCGCGGGTGTGGCGGCGGAGGGCCGCCGGCTCCTGCCGGACGGTCAGGGCGTGCAGGTCGGCCACCATGTACAGGCAGTCGAAGTCGTCCTGCAGCTTGGCCCAGTTGCGGACCGCGCCGATGTAGTTGCCCAGGGTAAAGGTGCCGGTGGGCTGGATGCCGGACAGGATGACCCGCCGGCGTGCGCTCTGTTCACTCATACAAATGCCTCCTGCAACGATGCAATCAAAAGAAAAACGCCCCAAACAAAGCCGGGCCGACCGGCCTTTGCCAAGGACGAAGAAACAGCTTTACAGGATGACTATAGCACGTTTGGGGCCGGCTGTCAAGCCCGGAGGCCGCCCCCTTTCAATAGCAGTATACTGCACTGATTTTTTCCCATAAAATTTGTGAAATCTGTGTATTGTGCGCAAAAGACTTTCCGACTACAATAAATATATCGTAGGTAACGTGCAGAATGATCTGCCAATCAGACAGGAGGGGTCAGACAAATGATCAACATGGTAAAGCTGCCCACCAAAAACAAGCGGATGTTCCTGCGGGTGGCGCGGGGCCACTTCGCCACCAGCCACAGCCACATCAATTACTACATTGATGCGACCATGCAGAAGAACCGCCTGTCCGAAGCAGCCGAAGCCGCCCGCGAGCTTGTACATATGTACAAAAGCACCACCATCGTCGATACCGTCCTCTGCCTGGACGGCACCCAGGTGATCGGCACCTGCCTTGCCAACGAGCTGACCAAAGACGGTTTCCGCAACATGAACGCCCACCAGACCATCTACATCATCACCCCCGAGTACACCTCGGGCAGCCAGATCATCCTGCGGGACAACATCGCCCCCATGGTGCGGGGCAAGCATGTGCTGATTTTGGCGGCGTCCATCACCACCGGCTACACCATGCAGGCGGCCATCGAGGCGGTGCAGTACTACGGCGGCCAGGTGGCGGGGCTGTCGGCTATCTTTGCCACCACCCACGAGTTCATGGGCTATCCGGTCAGTTCCATCTTCGACCCCAACAACCTGCCCGACTATCAGAGCTATGAGTCCCGCGACTGCCCCATGTGCAAAGCGGGCCAGCCCATCGACGCGCTTGTGAACAGCTTCGGCTATTCGGCGCTGTAAAACCCAGCCCATCCCCGGACCGCGGCTTGCTTCCCCCTCTCAGCAGCCGCGGTCTTTCTGCGCCCCCACGC
>DWXX01000013.1 GCA_019118985.1 Candidatus Faecalibacterium faecipullorum | reverse complement strand
GCCAGCGGGTTGCGGAAGACCGTCTGGTAGACAAACCCCGCCGCCCCCAGGGCGAAGCCCCCTGCCGCCGCCGCCGCCGTCCGGCCGGCCCGCAGGGTCCAGAACACCCGCAGCTGCATCTCCTCCCCGGCGGCAAGGCCGGCCAGGGTGACGGGGTATTTCCCGGTGGATAAACTGACGGCGGCCAGGGCTGCCAGCAGAGCTGCCCCGGCCGCGCACCACAGCTTAACCCGCGCTGTAGCTGAAATCATAGAAGGTCTCATAGAAGCTGTCGATGACTTCCATCGCCTCGGCCTCGGGGCATTCCTCGGGGTGGAGGGCCGACGCCAGCCAGACCGCCCCCAGGATGCCGCCGGGCACCGGGCTGTCCCAGGCCTCGGCGTCCCCCGGCATCTGGAGGACCCGGCCATTCTCCACCGCCTTGCAGCCGGCCAGGGCGGGGTCGTTCAGCACCTCCTCCACGGTGTAGTCGGCGTCGGACGCCAGCAGGATGACGTCGGGGTCCCAGGCGAGGACCTGCTCATAGCTCACGTCGGCCCAGTAGCTGTCGGTCAGCCCGGCGGCGGCGTTCTTCGCCCCGGCCATCCGCAGCAGGTCGGCCTGGTACATGCCGTCCCCCGCCGTCCGCAGGAAGTCCGAGTTGCCCGCGAGGTAGACCACCGGCCGGTCGGCGTCGGCAAGGCCGGCCAGGGCCTCGTCCAGCCGCGCCTCCTGCGCAGCGGCGAAGGCCAGCAGCGCCTCGGCCCGGCCGGAGGTGTTGGTGGCCCTGCCCAGCAGGAGGGCCGCCTCGTTCAGCAGGGCCTGGTCCTCGGGGTTGACCACCAGCGCCGGCACCCCCAGCTCGGCCAGGGCGTCGGCGCTCTCCTCCAGCTTGAGGGGCAGCACCACCAGGTCTGGCTCAAGGGCGAGGCACCCCTCCAGGTCGAACGCCTTGGCGGTGCCGACGCTGGGCAGCTCCAGCAGCTCGGGGGCGCTGCGGGCGTAGATGGGCCGGGTGTCGGCCTTGGCCTCGATGCCCGCCAGCTGGTCCTCCAGCCCCAGGGCGATGAGCAGGCTGGTGGAGATGTAGTACCCGCTGACCAGGGTCTCGGGCTCGGACTCGATGGTCACCTCCCGCCCGGCCTGGTCGGTCAGGGTGAGGGGGTAGGCCGTCTCGGCGGCGTTCTCTTCTTCTACAGGTGCAGGCGCGGCCTCGCCTGCCGCCTCGCTCGCAGCGGGCGCAGCGCTTGCCGCAGGCGCGCTGTCTGCCGCCCCGCCGCAGGCCGCAAGGCTCACAGCCAGCGCCGCCGCCAGGGCCAGCGCGGTGATCTTCTGCAGTCTCATCATGCATTCTCCTTCTCACAACAGATGATACGGTCGTTGTAGTTTTGAAACTACAGCGCAATTATAGCAATTTCCCTTCCCAAACGCAAGGGGGGCTGATATAATAGACAGGTATGGAACTTTTGCGGCGCACCTGCCGCAGCTTGCTGATAGCAGAAGGGACGTTTATGATCACCATGCAAACCTACGTCCAGGCCCAGAGCCTGGAGGAGGCCTGGCAGCTCAACCAGAAGCGCAGCGCCCGCATCCTGGGCGGGATGCTCTGGACCCGGATGGAGAGCCGCCCCGTCTCCACCGCCATCGACCTGTGCCGGCTCGGCCTCGACACCATCGAAGAGACCGACGCCGCCTTCACCCTCGGGGCCATGGTCACCCTGCGGCAGATCGAGCTGCACCCCGGCCTTGCCGCCTACACCGGCGGGGCGGCCGCCGCCGCGGTGCGGGACATCGTGGGGGTACAGTTCCGCAACATGGCCACCATCGGGGGCAGCGTGTGGGGGCGGTTCGGCTTTTCCGACCTGCTGACCTGGCTGCTGGCCTCGGGGGCCGCAGTCGAGCTGTACAAGGGGGGCGTCGTCCCCCTCGAGGCCTTCGCCGCCATGCCCTATGACCGGGACGTCCTGGTGCGGGTCATCCTGCCCAAACGCCCCGGCGCGGCCTTCGCCTACCAGGCGGTGCGGATCGGCCGCACCGACCTGCCGGTCCTCAACTGCGCCGCCGCCCGGCTGGACGGGGGGTACCGGGTGGCCGTCGGGGCACGCCCCGGCAAGGCCGTCCTGCTGCAGGACGACGCCGGGCTGCTGGCCCGCGGCCTGACCGAAGAGAGCGCCGCCGCCTTCGGCCGGTGGGCGGCCGGGCAGGTGCCCACCGGGTCGAACGCCCGGGGCTCCGCCGCCTACCGCACCCATCTGGTCAAGGTGCTGAGCCGCCGCGCCCTGCTGGCGCTGGACAGAACAGGAGGTGACCAGGGATGACGCCAAAGATGATGGAAGTAGAGCTGACCCTCAACGGCCGCACGGTGGCCGACCGGGTCGAGCCGGACAGCCTGCTGATCGATTTCCTCCGCGCCCACGGCTGCCTGAGCGTCAAGTGCGGGTGCGAGACGGCGGGCTGCGGCCTGTGCACCGTCCTGGTGGACGGGGCGCCCGTCCTCTCCTGCTCGATGCTGACGGCGCGGGCGGCGGGGCACGCCGTCCAGACCCTGGAGGGTCTGCAGGAGGAGGCCGCCGACTTCGTCGGCTTCATCGCCGACCAGGGGGCCGACCAGTGCGGCTTCTGCAACCCCGGCTTTGTGATGAACACCATCGCCCTGCTGCGGGAGAACCCCGACCCCACCGATGACGAGATACGCGCTTACCTTGCCGGCAACCTCTGCCGCTGCTCGGGCTACGACGGCCAGCTGCGGGGCATCCGCGCCTATCTGGACAGCCGCAAGGCCGAAGCGAAAGGGGGCGCCGCCCGTGACTGAACAACAGAAAGCCCGGCGCGCCGCCCTGCGCACCGTGGGCACAGCCGTCCGCAAGAAGGACGCCATGCAGCTGCTTTTGGGCAGGCCCGCCTACACCGACGACCTCGCGCCCAAGGACGCGCTGGTGGTCAAGCTGCTGCGCAGCCCCCACCCCAACGCCCTGGTGGAGGCCATCGACACCGCCGCGGCCCTCAAAATACCGGGGGTGGCGGCCGTCTACACCTGGCAGGACGTGCCCCAGACCCGCTTTACCATCGCGGGGCAGACCTACCCCGAGCCCTCCCCCTACGACCGGCTGATCCTGGACAGGCACGTCCGCTTTGCGGGGGACGCGGTGGCCATCGTCGCGGCGGAGAGCGAGAAGGCCGCCCTGCGCGCCGTCAAGGCCATCAAGGTCACCTACCGGGTGCTGGAGCCGGTGCTGGACATGCACGCCGCCAAGGACAACCCCGTCCTCGTCCACCCCGAGGCGGACTGGTACCCCCCCTGCCCGGTGGGGGGCGACAACCGCCGCAACCTGGTGGCCAGCGACACAAACAGCGACGGCGACGTCGAGGCGGTGCTGGCCGACTGTGACATCGTGCTGGACCGCACCTACCACTCCAAGGCCTTCAACCAGGCCATGATGGAGACCTTCCGCACCTGCACCCAGCTGGACAGCTACGGGCGGCTGCACGTGGTCTCCTCCACCCAGATCGTGTTCCATGTGCGGCGTATCCTCTCCCGGGCGCTGGGCATCCCCAAGAGCCGCATCCGGGTGGAAAAGCCCCGCATCGGCGGCGGCTTCGGGGCCAAGCAGACCGCCGTCTGCGAAGTCTACCCCGCCTTCGTCACCCTCAAGACCGGCCGCCCCGCCAAGCTGGTCTATACCCGGGAGGAGGCGCAGATCGCCGGCAGCCCCCGCCATGAGATGGAGGTGCGGGTGCGCCTGGGCGCAGACCGGGACGGCCGCATCCGGGCCATCGACCTGTACACCCTGTCCAACACCGGCGCTTACAGCGAGCACGGGCCCACCACCGTCGGGCTGTCGGGGCACAAGTCGATCCCCCTCTACACCGGCGGGCTGGAGGCCTACCGCTTCAGCTACGACGTGGTCTACACCAACCACCAGGCGGCGGGGGCCTACCGCGGCTACGGGGCCACCCAGGGCATCTACGCCCTCGAGACCACCGTCAACGAGCTGGCCGAGCGCCTGGGCGCCGACCCCACCCGCCTGCGCAAGACCAGCATGGTGCGGGAGGGGATGCCCATGCCCTCCTACTATGGCGAGATGGCAAACGCCTGCGCCCTCGACCGCTGCATGGAGCACTGCCGCCGCCTCTTCGGCTGGGAGGAGAAGTACCCCGTCCGGGATATGGGCAACGGCAAGGTCCGGGCCGCCGGCGTGGCCATGGCCATGCAGGGGTCCTGCATCTCCAACGTGGACGTCGGCTCGGCCACCATCAAGCTGAACGAGGACGGCAGCTACAACCTGATCATCGGCGCGGCCGACATGGGCACCGGCTGCGACACCATCCTGGCCCAGATGGCCGCCGAGTGCATGGACTGCGAGGTGGACGACATCGCGGTCCACGGGGCGGACACCGACGTGTCCCCCTACGACTCGGGGTCCTACGCCTCTTCCACCACCTACATCACCGGCAAGGCGGTGGAGAACGCCTGCGCCCAGCTGAAAGAGAGGATGGTCGCCATCGCCGCCGGGATGCTGCACTGTGAGCCCGCCGAGCTCGTCTTTGAGGGGCGGCAGGTGCGCCGCGTCCCCACCGGCGAGGCGGTCACCCTCGAGCAGATCGGCTGCAAGGCCCAGGTGTCCAACGACATCGCCGCCGAGGTCACCTGCACCCACTCCTCCCCGGTGTCCCCCCCGCCCTACATGGTGGGGATGGTGGAGATCGAGCTGGACAAAGAGACCGGCGCCGTCACCGTCCTGGACTACGCGGCGGTGGTGGACTGCGGCATCCCGGTCAACCCGGCGCTGGCCCGCATCCAGACCGAGGGCGGCATCGTCCAGGGCATCGGCCACACCCTGATGGAGGACGTCCAGTACGACCACAGCGGCCGCCCCATCGAGTCGAGCTTTCTGCAGTACCGCCTGCCCACCCGGCTGGACATGGGCCGCCTGCACGTCGAGTTCGAGCACAGCTACGAGCCCACCGGCCCCTTCGGCGCCAAGTCCATCGGCGAGATCGTCATCAACACCCCCGCCCCGGCCCTGACCCACGCCATCTACCGCGCCACCGGCGTGTGGCACCGCGAGCTGCCCATCACCCCCGAACAGATCGCCATGGGGGCGGTGTAACGGGCCCTCTCAGTCAGTCGCTGACGCTCCTGACAGCTCCCCCGCACGCGGGGGAGCCGGAGTTACGCCCTGCCGTATAGGGCAGGTGCGTCATATCAAATAAGTGCCCCCGCTCTCCCGGTTTGGGAAGGCGGGGGTTTTGGTTTGGGTGGTTTCGGTACTTTCGGTACTTTGGGAAAAGGGGGTAGTTTGGGTCATTCGCCCGTTTTGCGGGCGTTTTACCGGAAATACCCATACTTAAAAAAGTACGCAAAGTACCGGGAATACGCGCCGGGGGCAAGGAGGGTGTGGAGGAGGCGTCACTGGCACGCGGTGCGGGCGGGTAAGCCCCCTTCGCCTCACTTCGTTCGGCACCTCCCCCGCACGCGTGGGAGGCTATAATGTAGGGATTTAGATGGCTTCGGTTCAAGGCGCGTGATGGTTAATAGGGTCAGGTACAGGAGCAGCATTCTAATCCATTCCTTATAGGCTCTCACGCGTGCGGGGGAGCTGGCGCGGCCATAGGCCGCGTCTGAGGGGGACGTCACCGGCTGCAGCGCGCAGCGGGGCAGTCCCGCACGCTTTTCGTGCCCTCTCTGTCTCGGCCTAACGGCCTCGACATCTCCCCCGCGCGCGGGGGAGACAAGATAGGTTTCGTTTTCAGAGGGCAGGGGCGTCATAATACTTGCAGGTGCTTGATGTACAATAGGACAGGTATTCTCTAACAGTATTATAACGGCGCTGGCCGGGCAGGTAGAGCGTAACTTTGCCTCCCCCGCGTGCGGGGGAGGACAGCACGGCGGGGTGCGGATGCACCACGACGGGCAGGTGAGGGCCTGACCGGCAGCACCAGGCTGTACAGGCCGGATTCGTTGATGGTGGTTTTGGACTTGTAGTTGGAACCATCACCCTGAATCAGGGTAGTGGTTTTATCCTCATCATCCACATGGGTGCGGATGGCTTCCTGCGGGTTCTTGTACCCCAGCGCTGCTGCCGGTGACGTCCCCCTCAGACGCGGCCTGACGGCCGCGCCAGCCTTGGTTGCGGTGCCCTGTTTTTGCTGCGCGGGGCGCGGCCCGCTTGCAAAAAGCAGACCGCTGCCCCTGCTCCGCTTCGGCTGTTTCGTCCGCAGGACGCGCCTCAGCTGCGCAGTCCCGCACGCGTGAGAGCCTATAAGGAATGGATTAAAATGCTATTCCTGTAACTGACTGTACATAACAATACAATCACACACCTTGAACCGAAGGCATCTAAATCCCTACATTATAGCCTCCCACGCGTGCGGGGGAGGTGCCGAACGTAGTGAGGCGAAGGGGGCTTACCCGGCAGCAGCGCGCGCCGGTAACGCATCCTGCGGAAAACTCCCCCCTTGACAAGCCCCCCGGCGGGTACCTCCGGTACTTTCGGTACTTTTGGAAAAGGGGGTACTCTGGGTACTTCGCCCGTTTTGAGGGCGTTTTACCGAAAACACCCATACGCTAAAAAGTACCCAAACTACCCGAAACCACCCAAACCAAACTTGCCAAACCGCCCGCCGTCTGCTACAATGGGGCTGGCAAGGAGGTATGAGCCATGTACCAGATCAAGAACTTCACCGACAACGACGACGTCCGCGTCATCGACCGGCTGGGCGCCTTCGAGGTGGTCGAGTACCAGCGGGACCTCAGCGTCACCCCGGGCTCGGCTGTCACCGCCTACTACAGCTCCCAGATGAACATCCGCAAGCGGCAGCTGGTCTGCCATCTCGACCGCGCGCCGGTCACGGTGCAGGCGGGCAGCATGCAGTGGATGGTGGGCGACGTGCGGGCCACCACCGGCATCAAGGGGGTGGGCGATCTGCTGGGCAAGGCCGTCCGCGGCAAGGTCACCGGCGAGGCGGCCATCAAGCCCGAGTATGTAGGCGCCGGCCTGCTGGTGCTGGAGCCCACCTATAAGCACCTCATCCTGCTGGACGCCGCCGAGTGGGGCGGGGGCGTGGTGCTGGACGACGGGCTGTTCTGCGCCTGCGAGTCCACTTTGCAGCACAAGGCGGTGATGCGGGCGAACCTCTCGTCGGCCGCCGCCGGCAACGAGGGGCTGTTCAACCTCAGCCTGAACGGCCGCGGGGTGTTCTGCGTCGAGTCGGAGTGCCCCCGGGAAGAGCTGGTGGAAGTCGCCCTCGAGGACGACGTGCTCAAGATCGACGGCAGCTTCGCCATCGCCTGGAGCCGCAGCCTCTCCTTCACCGTCGAGCGCTCGGGCAAGAGCCTGATCGGCTCGGCCGCCTCGGGCGAGGGCCTGGTCAACGTCTACCGCGGCACCGGCCGTGTCCTGATGATGCCCACCGCCCGGATGCCCGGCGTGTAACCCCTGCATACCCACACAAAACAGCGGCCCCCCGGCCGGCAGGCCAGGGGGTCGTTTTTGCTGCGTCTTTGCGCCGGGTCAGCCTTTGCGCACCGGGGGCCAGACGGCCTCCTCGGCGGCGGCCAGTTCCGCCTCCCGCTCGGCCGCGAGGATGCGGCGGGCGGCGCGGCGGTTCTGCACCCCGCCGGCCAGCAGCAGCGCCGGCCCGAACACGCCGGCGGCCAGATCGCACATCCCGAAGATGGTGGCCACCCCGCTGAACCATACCCCCAGCACCCCGAGCACCAGGAACACCGCCCCCCACACCAGGAAGAAGGCCGACGCCCGGTCGGTGCGCCGCAGGCTGAGCGCCCCCACCACGATCTTGACCGCGTTGACGGCCACACCCAGCCCCAGCAGCGCGTAGATGATCCCCACCATGGTGGCGAGGGCGTCGTCGGCGGCAAGGCCGGCGGCGGCAAGCTCGGCGGCATAGGCCGGGTCGGCCAGCATCTCGGCGATGCTCTCTTCCAGACTGGCCGCCAGCGCCCCGCCGAACACCACGGTGGACACGATGGCCACCGCCGCGCCGGTCATCATCAGCAGCGCCCCGAACAGGATCAGCCTGTTTTTCTCCTGCACTTTCATCTCAGCAAAGACCTGCCTTTCTCCTCAGCCGGCGCAGCGCCGGCCCGTTTTGTCCTAAGTATAGTATCCCCCCGCCGGCCGGTCAAGCCCCGGGCCGTATTTTCCCTCAAAAAAA
>DWXX01000127.1 GCA_019118985.1 Candidatus Faecalibacterium faecipullorum | reverse complement strand
GTATAAAAGATAGAGACCCAAAACAGGCGAAAGGAAGGTCCTTTTCCTTTCGAAAGCCATTATAGCATACCCCCCCCCGGTGTCAAGGCCCGATTTAGCATTTTTTGGTTTTTGCTTTCTTTTTGAAAGTTCGGGCGATTTTGTATGCGTATGTTTGGTTGTTTTATTTGTGTTGGTTTGGATGTTTATGCGTTTTTATCTGCCGGGAGGCAAAAGAAAAAGCGCCTGCACAGCAGGCGCTTTGGTTTGCTTTGGGTTTGTATAAAAGTTTTGTCAGACCTCGCCCTTCGGGTCGCGGCCCATGAGGGCGCGGACGGCGTCGGCGGGGGGCATGCCGCGGTTGACGACGGCGTCCACCGCGCGGACGATGGGCATATCCACCTGATAGCGGTCGGCAAGCTCGATGGCGGCGGGCAGGGCGTTCATACCCTCCACCACCATGCCGACCTCCTTGACCGCCTGCTCGGGGGTGCGCCCCTGGCCGATCAGCTGGCCGGCGCGGTTGTTGCGGCTGTGCTGGCTGGTGGCGGTGACGATCAGGTCGCCGATGCCGGCCAGGCCCGCAAAGGTCTCCATCTTGCAGCCCATGGCGATGCCCAGCCGCGCCAGTTCGGCGATGCCGCGGGTGATGAGGGCGGCGCGGGTGTTGTCGCCGTAGCCCAGGCCGGTCGAGATGCCCACCCCCAGGGCGATGACGTTCTTGAGGGCGCCGCACAGCTCCACACCCTTGATGTCGGGGTTGGTGTAGACCCGCATGCACCCGTTGGAGAAGGCTTCCTGCACGATGGCCGCCGCCTCGGCGTCAGGGGAGGCCGAGACGATGGTGGTGGGCAGGTCGAGGGCGACTTCCTCGGCGTGGGTGGGCCCCGACAGGGCCACCAGCCGGACGCCGCGGGGGCCGTCCGCCCGGCCCAGCTCGTCGGCGATGACCTCGGTCATGGTCAGCAGGGTGTCGGCTTCGATGCCCTTGGCCACGTCCACGATCACCTGCCCGTAGCGGACGAAGGGCCGCGCCTTGGCCGCCGTCGAGCGGACAAAGACCGACGGCACCGCAAAGACAAGGATGTCCTGCCCGTTGCAGACCTCGGCCAGGTCTTTGGTGAAGCGCATGGTCTCGGGCAGCACCATCCCCGGCAGGTTGGGGTGGGTATGGGTCTGCGCGAGGTGGTCGACCTCACTGGGGATGGCCGACCACAGCAGCACGTCGCTGCCGCTGACCGCCAGCATCCGCGCCAGCGCGGTGCCCCAGGTGCCCGCGCCCAAAATACCAATCTTTCGTGCCATTGCTCGTGACCTCCGTTTCACACCCTGTGGGGGCGCTTTTCTTTATTGTACCCAAAAGCCCCGGCCCCGTCAAGCCGCCCGCCGGCCAGCCGGCGCACCGCCATGGTGATGAGGGCGTTGCCGCTCAGCATCAGCACCACCCACAGGCAGGAGACCCAGACCGGCTGCTCGTAAACATACAGGAAAGGGTACGGCCCTTTGTACACTTTGGCAACATTGGCCGCCAGCATGACGCTGCCGTACAGCAGGGTGGGGACCATCGCCCACAGCGGCGCATGGCGGGGCAGGGCGGGCGCCCGCTCCCACAGCGTCAGCGAGAGGAAGGCCGTCACCGGGTTCAAAAAGTGGTTGTACAGCATCGAGCTGGTCAGCAGCATGACATAGTGCCCGTCGGGGCCGTACATCGGCGCCAGCACGAACACCACCGTCAAAAAAGTCAGCATCAGGCAGCAGGCGGCCACATACTTGAGGGTGTGGACCGCCGCCGGCACTTCCCCGCCGGTGACGAGGGCCCGCAGCTGGCACAGCGCCAGCACAAAGCAGACCCCCATGGCGAACAGGTTGGACAGCTCGGTGTAAAACAGGAACATCTGCGCATGGACCCCGCTCCAGCTCAGCGGGATGGCTTTCAGCTCCATCCAGACGATGGCAAGGTTGGCCAGGATGGACAGGGCTTTCTGCAGGCGGCTGGTGTGCATGGACCCGCCCCCTTACTTTGCCGTGTTGATAAAGTGCCGGTTGTCCACCAGGTACTTGATGCCCGAGATGGCGGTGACCACAGCCACCAGCCAGCACAGCGCGCTGCCGATCATCCCCACGGCCAGCGGGTCGGTGGGGCCGCCCAGGGCCGCGGCAAAGTAATAGAAGATGATGCTCAGCATCTGCAGCACCGTCTTGACTTTGCCCCACATATTGGCCGCGATGACCTTGCCGTCCTTGGCGCCGGCGGCCACCATCCGCAGGCCCGAGACGGCGAACTCCCGCGCCAGGATGACGGCCAGCACCACCGGCGAGCAGACGCCGTCCCGCATCATGTACAAAAATGCCACGGTGGTCAGCAGCTTGTCGGCCAGGGGGTCGGCAAACTTGCCGAAATCGGTGATCATATGCCACTTGCGGGCCAGGTGGCCGTCCAGATAATCGGTGAAGCTCGCCAGCGCGAACACCGCCCCCGCCGCCAGGTAGAGCATGGGCTGATAGCCCACGGCGCCGTACTCGGTCAGCGAGGCAAAGACCATGAACACCGGCACCAGCAGAATGCGGGCCAGGGTCAGTTTATTCGGCAGGTTCATCCTCAATCCCTCCTGTTGTATCAGCCAGGCGTCCATACAGGTCGTAGAGGTCGCTCTCCTCAATGACGACGTCGTAGAACTGCCCCGGGTAGAGCGGCCGGTCGCTCGCCACACAGACCGCCCCGTCGATCTCGGGGGCGTCGGCGGCGGTGCGGCAGATGTACAGGCCGCTCTCATCGTCCAGCCCGTCGCAGAGCACGCGCAGGGTCTGCCCCACCTTTTCGGCCTGTTTGCGGGCCATGATGCCGGTCTGGATCTCCATCACGATGTCGGCGCGGCGGGTCTTGACCTCCTCGTCCAGCTGGCCGTCCATGGCGGCGGCACGGGTGTTCTCCTCCGCCGAGTAGGCAAAGCAGCCCAGGCGGTCGAACTGCACCTGTTTGACAAACTCGCACAGCTCCTCGAACTGCGCCTCGCTCTCGCCGGGGAAGCCGGCGATGAGGGTGGTGCGCAGCGTGATGCCGGGGATGGCCCTGCGCAGCCGCCCGACGACGTCCAGCAGCTCGGCTTTGGTGGAGCGGCGGTTCATGTTGCGCAGTATCTCGTCGTCGCAATGCTGGATGGGCAGGTCGAGGTAGGGCACCACCTTGCCGTTGCGCTGCATGGCGGCGATGAAGTCGTCGGTGATCCGCTCGGGGTAGGCGTAGAGGATGCGGATCCACTCGATCCCCTCGATGGCGTTCAGACGGTCCAGCAAGGCGCAGATGCTGCCCGGCTTGCCCCAGTCCTCGCCGTAAGCGGTGGGGTCCTGCGCCACCACGATCAGCTCCCTGACCCCCTCGCCGGCCAGCCATTGCGCCTCGGCGACGCAGTCGTCCATGTCGCGGCTGCGCAGCGGCCCCCGGATGAGGGGGATGGCGCAGTAATGGCAGCGGTTGTTGCAGCCCTCGGCGATCTTGAGGTAGGCGTAGTGGCCGGGGGTGCCGATCACCCGCTTGCCCCCGAGGGGGAAGTCCTTTTTGGGGCCGTAGCTTTCCAGCTGCTCGCCCCCCGCCACCCGGGCGGCGATATCGGCGATGGCCCGGTTGGACGCGCAGCCCACCACCGCGTCCACCTCGGGGATCTCGGCGCGGATCTGCTCGCGGTACCGCTCGGCCAGGCAGCCGGTGACGATCACCTTGAGCTGCGGGTTCTGCTGCTTGCAGCTGCACGCCTCGAGGATATTCTCGATGGCCTCGGCCTTAGCGCTCTCGATGAAGCCGCAGGTGTTGACCAGCACCAGGTCGGCGTCGGCGAGGTCGGCCACCGTCTGATGCCCCGCGGCCAGCAGGGCGTAGACCATCCCGTCCAGGTCGACCTGGTTTTTGGGACAGCCCAGGGATATACAGGCAATGTTCATGGGTTCGCTCGTCTTTCTGTTACAGTTTGTTATATCGCGTCAAAATCGTCCGTTTCGTTTTGCAAAACGTCGGCCAGCGCCTGCCGGATCACCCGCGCGGGGAAGCCCCGGCGGGCCAGCGCCGCCGACACCAGGTCCCGGCGGCCGGCGGCCAGCTTGGCCCGGTAGGGGCCGGCCAGCAGGGCGCGGGCGGCCTCCAGCTCGGGGTCTGCGCCGTCGCCGGGGGCGTAGGCGGCGTCCAGGGCGGCGTCGATCTGCTCGTCGGTCAGCCCCTTGCCCCGCAGGGCCATGGCGGCCGCCAGGCGGCTCTTGCGGGCCCGGCAGAGGCTGCGGGCTTTGCTCTCGGCGTAGCGGGCGTCGTCCACCAGACCCGCCGCCACCAGGGCGGCCACCGCCTCGGCGGCGGCTGCGGGGGCAAAGCGGGCGCACAGCTTCTCATACAGCTCGGCCGAGGGGTAGTCCCGCCCGGTCAGCAGAGCGAGGGCTTTGGCCCGGGCGGCGGCGGGGTCGGCGTCCAGCTCCGAAGGGGCGGCGGGCTTTCTGCGCTGCCAGGCCACCGCTTAGTCCTCCACCATGATGTCCAGCTCGCTCTCGCTGCTGGGAGCCGGCGCCTTGACCACCGGGCCGGCGGGGGCTTTGGCGGGCTTTGCCGCGGCGGCCTCCTGCGCGGCGACGGCGGCGCTGCCCTTGGCCATGGCGCCGCGGCGCCCGGTGGAGTAGAGCTTGTCGGCGTTGGCGCGGATCTGGCTCTCAATGTCATTGGCGATCTCGGGGTTGTCGGCCAGGAACTGCTTGGCGTTGTCGCGGCCCTGCCCCAGGCGGATGTCCCCGTAGTTGAACCACGCGCCGCTCTTCTGGACGATGCCCAGCTTGACGCCGACGTCCACCAGCTCGCTCATCTTGGAGATGCCCTTGCCGAACATGATGTCGAACTCCGCCTCGCGGAAGGGGGGCGCGACCTTGTTCTTGACCACCTTGGCCCGGGTGTGGTTGCCGATGAACTGCCCGGAGGAGTCTTTCAGCCCCTCCACACGGCGGACATCGATCCGGACCGAGGCGTAGTATTTCAGCGCCCGGCCGCCGGTGGTGACCTCGGGGTTGCCGTACATCACCCCCACCTTCTCGCGCAGCTGGTTGATAAAGACGCAGACGGTGTTGGTCTTGCCGATGACGGCGGTCAGCTTGCGCATGGCCTGGCTCATCAGCCGGGCCTGCAGGCCGACGTGGCTGTCCCCCATCTCGCCCTCGATCTCGGCGCGGGGCACCATGGCCGCCACCGAGTCGATGACGATGGCGTCGATGGCGCCCGACCGGACCAGCGCCTCGCAGATCTCCATGGCCTGCTCACCGGTGTCGGGCTGGCTGACCAGCAGGCTGTTGATGTCCACCCCGAGGGCGGCGGCGTAGTTGGGGTCAAGGGCGTGCTCGACGTCG
>DWXX01000012.1 GCA_019118985.1 Candidatus Faecalibacterium faecipullorum | reverse complement strand
GCTCAAGAACCCCGCCGCCAAGATCAAGGACGTGGCCAGCCAGGTGGGCTTTGCCTCCACCAGCTACTTTGTCCGCTGCTTCCGCGAGAACAAGGGCGTCTCCCCCGCCCGCTACCGCCTGGGGAGGGAGGAATGAGCCCATGAAACTGCACGACCGCCTGCACAGGAGCCTTGCCTCCCAGTTCGGGCTGAAATGGATGATGGCCGTCCTGCTGACGCTGACCTGCGTCATCGGGGCGGTGGCCTGCCGCTACGCCTACCAGCAGCGCCGCAGCGCCCTTTTGCAGGAGCTGGACCTGCGGCTGCAGCGGGTCGCCACCGAGTACGAGGACCTGGTGGACGATTTCTGGTCCCTCTACGTCTCGGTCTTTTCGCAGCAGGACGACATGCTGTTTTTCTACCACTACTTTGACACCCCCAGCGATGAGCCCCTGCCCTCCGAGCAGCGGGTGGCGCTGCGGCAGATTTTGGCCGACATGGCCATCCGGGACGGCGCGGTGCAGTGGATCGCGGTCTACGCCCCGGTGCGCGCGGTCAACTACCTCTACTTCACCGCCGACGGCGCTTTGATCGAGCTGCCGGCCGACTTCGCCTACCTGCCCGAACTGAACGTCAAGACCGACCGGATGGAGATCTACCCCGTCAAGCGGGTGACCACCAGCGAGAGCTCCTATTCCGGCCTTGCCATCGCCGGCGGGGTGCCCAGCTTCGGCAACCTCGAGGGGTCGGTGCTGGCCAACTACAACATCAACGGCCTTGTCCAGCTGTGCCAGATCGCCAGCCAGTTCGACAGCCTGCAGTTCGACATCACCGCCGAGGGCGAGAGCATCTTCACCTCGGGCACAGCCCCCCGGCTGTGGAGCGGCACGACCGCCCCCGGGGTCAGCGGGGTGCAGACCGGCGACGGGCAGCAGTGGTACGTCCACACCTCCGAGATATGCCCCCACGGGGCCCGCATCAGCTACTCGGTCGCCTGGGGCGAGCTGTTCTGGAAGGCCAGCTCCTCCGCCCGGATGATCCTCTTTTCGATGCTGTTCGTCTGGGTCATCGCGGCGGTGCTGTTCTATCAGTTCATGGTCAAGCGGATCCAGGGCGAGATCGAGGTGATCCGCGGCGGCCTTGCCCGGCTGGGCAGCAACGAGCTGGACTACCGGCTGCCCATGCAGTTCCGCCAGCCCGAGCTGACCGTCATTGCCGGGTCGATCAACCAGATGGCCGCCGACCTGCAGCAGATGATCGCCCGGGTCTACGACTACGAGCTGCGCCGCCGCGAGGCCGAGCTGCAGGAGCTGCAGGCCAAGTTCAACCCCCACTTCCTCTACAACACCCTCGAGATCTTCCGCGCCCGCTGCTACGAGAACGGCGACGAGGAGACCGCCGAGCTGATCGCCCAGACCGCCGCCAACTTCCGGGGGCTGATCGGCTCCCGCAACTTCATCCCCTTGCAGGAAGAGCTGAGCGCCAGCAAGCGGTACATCGCCCTGGGGCGGGCCCGCCACGACGACGAGGTGGAGGTGCAGTACGACATCGACACCGAGGTGCTGCAGTACGGCATCATCCGCAACGTGTTCCAGCCGCTGATCGAAAATTACTTTGAGCACGGCTACGACAGCGCCATCGCCGGCGAGAACTTCATCCACATCCGCGGCCGCCTGGCCGACGGCGGGCTGATCCTCTTTGAGGTGGAGGACAACGGCCTGGGCATCCCGCCCGACCGGATGGCCCAGATGAACCAGCAGCTGCAGGCCCCCATCCGCACCGCGCAGGAGAGCTACGGCCTGAAAAACCTCTACCAGCGGCTGCGGCTGTTCTACGGCGAGCCCTGCGGCCTGACCCTCTGCCCCCGCGCCGAAGGGCGCGGCCTGCGCATCGAGGTGCGGGTCAAGCAGATGAAGTGCGAGGACGCCGACGCCCAGCCCGGCCAGACCTGAAAAACAGACAAGCGCAAAACCGCCGCCTGCTTGCAAGCAGACGGCGGCCTTTTTGCGCCCGGGCGGTTTCAGCGCCGGGTGACGGATACGTTCCGCTCGGCGAGGTGCTCGATGCGGTCGGGCAGGGTAAGGCCCTCGCTGGCGCGGACGGCGACGTCCTCCAGGGTCAGCCCGTCGAAGATGTACTCCGCCTCGGCGGGGGGCATATCGAAGCAGGTGTCGCAGGTAAAGTCGCACCGGCGCAGCGTCACGCACCGCGCCTGCGAGACGGGGATGTCCGTGCGGCCCTGCGGGTCGAAGAACTGGGTCCAGTTGGTGACGTTGAAGAAGTGGTCCACCTTGCCCTTTGCGTCCTCCACCAGCACATATTCATAGAGCTGCGGGGTGTCGGGGCGCATCTTGAACCACAAGAAGTTGAGGGATTCATCCACCTGCACCCGCCGCAGAATGACGTTCCGCCCGCCGATGGCGTCCGACCCGAAGGTCAGGCAGCCGTGGCAGAAGCCGTAGCTGCAGTCCTCGATCAACACCCGCTCGGTGATGCCGTTTTCGGGCAGGGTGTCGGCCCAGGGGCCCTTGCCGCCCTTCAGCACCACCGAGTCGTCGTTGACCTCAAAGCGGCAGCCCTTGATCAGCACGTCGGTGCAGACGTCCAGGTCGATGGCGTCGGTGCTGGGGGCCTTGACCGGGCTGCGGGGCGAAAAGACCCGGCAGTTCAGATACCGCACATGGTCGCAGCGGTAGAGGTGGTTGGTCCAGAAGTGGGAATTCTGCAGCCGCACCCCCGCCACCAGCACGTTGGAGCAGTTGGACAGGTAAACGAGCCGCGGGCGCTGCTCGTCCTTGTTGGTGCAGTCGGGGTTCCAGCTGCGGCGCAGCCAGAAAGCCCGCCAGGCGCGCATCCCGTTGCCGTCGATGGCGCCCGGCCCGCAGATGGTAAAGCCGTCCACCCCGTCGGCGTTGATCAGGGCGGCGAAGTAGGGGCAGCTCTCCCCCTCGATGCGGGTGGGCAGCAGCGGGTAGTCGGCGATGTCGTCGCTGCCCCGCAGCATGGCCCCCTCGCTGAGGTACAGGCTGACCCCCTGCTTGAAGAAGAGGGCGCCGGTCATGTAGACGCCGGCCGGCACCACCATCACGCCGCCCCCCTCGTCGGCGATGCGGTCGATGAGGGCCTGCAGCTCGGCGGTGTGCAGCCGCCCGTCGTCCAGCGCGCCGTAGTCGGTCACCCGGTAGGGGCGGCCCAGCTCGGCCAGGGTGGGGACGGCGGTGTTGTAAAACCAGGGGTCGATGGGCGTCCCATCGGGGAAGGTCTCGTAAGCTCGTGTGGTCATGGCTCTCGCATCCTTTCTTTTACTTGCAGTGTGGCGGGTGTGGCGCCAGTATACCACGCGCCGGCGGCAAAATCACCCGCCCGTGTTCACAAACCTGTAATTATTTACACAATCCGGGATTTTTTCTATATACACAAAAACCACTGTCGAATACAATAATTACTGTAAAGATTGCTGGCGCCGCACCGCAAACCACCCCCCTCTGTGTAAAGAAAAAGGAGCTGACGATTTTATGAGCAATGAAGCGACCGCCAGGCTGCGGTCCCATGTCAGGAGCAAAAAGTGGGAGTCCTACAAGCTGTTCCTGCTGGCGCTGCCGGTCCTGATCTACATCTTTGTGTTCAAATACATGCCGCTGTGGGGCTGGTCGTACGCCTTCTTCTCCTACAAGCCCGGCCTGTCGCTGGCACAGTGCGATTTTGTCGGCCTGCAGAACTTCCAGAACCTGTTCGGCAACGCCGTCATGCGGGACAACCTGTTCCGGGTGCTGCGCAACACCTTCGGCATCCAGATCCTCAACTACATCCTGATGCCGGTGCCCATGCTGTTCGCCATCTTCCTCAGCGAGATCAAGAGCAAGCGGTTCCAGAAGGTGGTGCAGACCGTCACCACCCTGCCCCACTTCATCAGCTGGGTCATCATGTTCTCGCTGGCGTCCAGCATTTTCGGCTCGTCCGGTCTGATCAACTCGCTGATCCACGACCTGGGCTTTGAAGCCACCATCAACATCCTGACCACCGACGACCATGTCTGGCTCACCCAGGCGCTGCTCAACCTGTGGAAGTCGATGGGCTGGAACGCCATCGTCTACTTCGCCGCCATCACCGGCCTGGATCAGCAGGTGTACGAAGCCGCCGAGATCGACGGCGCCAACCGCTGGCAGAAGATCACCAAGATCACCATCCCCCTGCTGATGCCCACCTTCTTTGTTTTGCTGGTCATCAACATCGGCAACTTCCTCAACTCGGGCATCGACCAGTTCCTGGCCTTCAGCAACGCGCTGAACATGAGCCACATCGAGGTGCTGGACCTCTACGTCTACAACCTCGGCATCGGCAGCGGCCAGATCTCGTTCAGCGTCGCCGTCGGCATCATGAAGTCGGTGGTCGCGGTCATCCTCTTCGCGTCGGCGAACTTCGCCTCCAAGAAGATCCGCGGCACCAGCGTATTCTAAGCAAGGAGGACTAGGCATGACTGGCATTCTCAAGCACAAAGCCGACGCAGGCGAGACCCGCCACATCAAGATGAGCCCCGAGGACAAGTTCTACAACATCGTCTTTACCATCGTCTTTGCCATCGTGGCCCTTATCTGCGTTTACCCGTTCTACTACCTCATCATCTGCACCATCAGCGACCAGCAGGCCGTCAGCCTGAACCAGGTGTTCCTGCTGCCCACCGGCATCAACTTTGACAACTACATCGAGATCTTCCAGGTGCAGGGCCTGGCCCAGGCGGCCTTCATCTCGGTGGCCCGCACCGTCATCACCACCGCCCTCAGCCTGGTGTTCACCTCCTACGCGGCCTACATCTTCACCAAGCAGAACATGTGGGGCCACAAGGTGTGGTACCGCTTCGTGGTGGTCACCATGTACTTCTCGGCCGGCATGATCCCCATCTACATGAACAACCGCCTGCTGGGCCTGACCAACACCTTCTGGATCTACGTCATTCCCCTGTGCGTGTCGGTCTACAACATGGTGCTGGTCAAGACCTCCATCGAGGCGATGAGCCCCGAGCTGGAAGAGTCCGCCTACCTCGACGGCGCAGGGTACCTGACCCGGTTCTTCCGCATCGTGCTGCCGCTGCAGGGCCCCATCCTGGCCACCGTCTCCCTCTTCACCGCCGTCAACCAGTGGAACGACTTCTTCACCACCCAGATGTACGTCACCAACACCAAGCTCTACACCCTGCAGTTCCTTCTGTATGAGCTGCTCAACCAGGTCACCGCGGCGGCCGACCAGATCGCCAACGAGAACCCCTACGCCACCATCACCCCCGTCGGCATCCGCCTGACCCTGACCGCCATCGTCACCATCCCCATCATCTGCGTCTACCCCTTCGTCCAGAAGTTCTACGTCAAGGGCATCATGGTGGGCGCGGTCAAGGGCTGACGCCTCACCTCCTGTCTGCAAAGCCACACACGATATACAAACCAGCAAGAAAGGAAATCTACCATGAAAAAGATCTCTCGTCGCAGCTTCATGAAACTCGTGGGCGCGGGCGCGGCAGCCGGCGCGCTGGCCGCCTGCGGCGGCGGCTCGGACAGCGCCTCCACCGCCGGCAGCGCCGCAGCCGGCTCCGGCTCGACCGGCGGCACCCCCACCATCACCTTCTACCCCAGCGCGGCCAACGTCTCTTCGGGCGCGGTGGGCGGCTACAAGGGCGAGTTCTTCGCCTCCCGCGGGTTCAACCTCGAGGTCTGGGCCTACTCGGATGAGCGGACCAACGCCATCCTCGCCTCCGGCGACCTGCCCGACGTCATGTTCGTCCCCGAGGACAGCCTGGACATCATGATCCAGGGCGGCATGCTGGTCAATCTGGACGAGCACATGGATAAGCTCCCTCACCTGCAGTCCTTCGGCCCCGGCGCCACCGCCCTGAACTATATGCGCGCCTACAAGAGCGCCGGCACCGGCGGCGTCTACGCCCTGCCCAACTCGATCGGCGACAACTACAACAAGTTCATGGCTCTGGACACCACCGAGCGCAACGCCGTCAAGCTGCGCTGGGACGTCTACGAGAAGATCGGCGCCCCCGCCATCAGCAGCATGGACGACCTGCTGGACGTCATGGAACAGATGATGGCCGCCCAGCCCACCGAGGAGGACGGCACCCCCAACTTCGGCACCATCCTGAACAGCGGTTCTGACACCTCTTACTGGGCCTGCATGGTCATGTGGTATCGTATGCAGGGCTACAAAGAGGACCAGCTGGGCTACCTGCTGGAGATGGATATGGTCAACGGCACCATCTCCTCCATCCTCTCCAAGGACAGCATGTACTACAAGGGCCTGAAGTGGTACAACGAGGCGTACCGCCGCGGCCTGATCGACCCCGACAGCATCAGCAACGACCGCGCCACCCAGAAGGTCAAGGTGGACGGCGGCTACGCCATGGTCCCCTCCGGCTACCTGCCCGGCTGGGCCCCCAAGTATATGCCCTACTATATCCCCGGCACCAAGATCTACTACAACGCCTCCCGCCCCTACGGCAACGTGGCGCAGTCGATCGGCATCAGCTCCAAGACCCAGAACCTGGACGCCTGCCTGGCCTTCCTGGACATCCTCTGCGACCCCGACGCCTACCTGCTGATCGCCTCCGGCCCCGACGGCGAGTTCTGGTACTCGGATGAGAACGGCGACGCCTACCTGACCGACGCCGCCATGGACTACCTGAACGCAGGCGGCTCCTACACCGTGCTGGACGAGTTCCAGATGAGCACCGGCGAGAACCTCAAGTTCTGGAACACCCCCTGGGTGGCCTGGAACGGCAGCCTGTCCAGCTACGGCGACGGCCAGGGCGAGAAGCGCTGCTGCTACACCGCCGCCTGGAACGAGATCAACGAGCTGTCCACCGACACCGACATCTACCGTCAGTGGCAGCAGACCGTCGGCCACGAGAGCTGGATGGAGTGGCTGGAGTCTGAGAACGCCTTCTACGACGTCAGCGACATCGACTATATCTCCGCCTTCACCTCTCTGCCCGACGACATGATGCAGCTGACCATCGACGCCATCCGCGACAAGGTGGTCAACGCCAGCTGGCGGATGGTCTACGCCAACGACCAGGCCACCTTCGACGCCGAGTGGGACCAGATGATCGCCGACTGCGAGGGCCTGGACGCCCAGAGCATCATCGACTGGCGTCTGGCCGACATCGAGAACGCCATCAAGGTCCGCGACTCCCTGCAGGCGTAAGCCGGCCGCGGGCGGTTACACCGTCATTCTCTTCTTCCCATTCCGGCAGGCGCTCCTGTTTCCCACAAAGCAGGGGCGCCTGCCCTTTTACACGGTCTGAAAGGAGGACCGGATGGAACTGATCAACCTGCTCGACCGGCCGGGGCGGGAATACACCCCCTTCCCCTTCTGGTTTTTGAACGACGAGCTGACTGCGGACGAGCTGCGCCGCCAGCTCGAGGACTTTGCCGCCCACGGGGTATACGGGGTGGTGCTGCACCCCCGCATCGGCCTGCCGCGGACGATGCCCTACCTCTCCGAAGCCTTTTTCGACGCCATCGAGGCGGCCGTCCGGGAGGCCGAGCGCCTCGGGATGCGCGTCATCCTCTACGACGAGGGGATGTACCCCTCCGGCTCTGCCTGCGGGCAGGTGGTGGCGGCAAACCCCGACTACGCCTCCCGCGGCATCGACCTGCTGCCCCCGGACGCCGCCCTTGAAGAGGGGGACAAGCTCCTGGCCCGCACCCCCGGCGGGCTGCTGGTGTCCCGCTTTACCCGCGGGACCATCCGGGGCATCCACTTCGGCCAGGACGACGGCGAGCCCGACGCCCCGCCCAGCACCGACCTTCTGAACCCCGACGCGGTCGAGCTGTTCATCCGCCTGACCCACGACGCCTACTACAAGCGGCTGAAGCAGTGGTTCGGCACCACCGTCATCGCCTTCTTCACCGACGAGCCCAGCATCATGGGGCGCAACCCCCGCACCCCCTTCGCCTGGACCAAGGGCTTTGAGGACGCCTTCACCGCCGCCGGCGGCGTCCTCGCCGACCTTGCCGCCCTCTTCTGCGGGGAGGAAAACGCCTCCACCCGCCTGTACCACCGGATGATCCTGGAGATGGAGGGCGAGGTCTACTACCGCCGCCTGTCCGACTGGTGCGCGGGGCACGGCATCGCCCTGGTGGGCCACCCCCATCAGAGCGACGACATCGAGGTGGAGCGGTGGTTCCAGATCCCCGGGCAGGACCTGGCCCTGCGCTGGGTCGCCCCCGAAAAGCCGGACGCCGGCATCGACGGGATGATGGGCCACTGCAGCGCCGACGCCGCCCTGCTGATGGGCTGCCGCCGCAACGCCAACGAATGCTTCGGGGCCTGCAACCGGGGCGGCAACCCCTGGCAGCTGTCGGGCGGGGACATCAAGTGGTACCTCGACTGGCTGGCGGTGCGGGGGGTCAACCTGTTCATCCCCCACGCCTTCTATTACAGCATCGAGGGCGCCCGCAAGGACGAGCGCCCGCCCGATGTCGGCCCCCACAGCAGCTGGTGGCCCCGCTACCGGCTCTGGTCGGACTACATCCGCCGCCTGTCCGCCCTGATGACCGACGCCGAGGTCCGGGTGCGGGTGGCCCTGCCCTGCCGCAACCGGGACCTGCACCCCGAGACAGCCGCCGCCCTCGAGCGGGCGCAAATCAGCTGCTGCTGCCTGCCCGAGAGCGTCTGGCCCGACTGCCATATCGAGGACGGCCGGCTGCACTGCCGCGGCCTCGTCTTTGACGCTGTGGCCGGGGACGCCGCATGGTTCCCCGCCCTGCCCCACTGGGGGGACGCCGCCTTTGACAGGGCCGTCACCCCCGACTGTGTCTGCACGCCGCCGCAGCCCGCGCTGCGGGTCCGCCGCTTTGCGCGCTGCGGGGCAGAGTGCTGGTTTCTGGTCAACGAAGGGGAAGAGAGCATCGAGGCTTCCGTCACCTTCCCCGGGGCGGAGCGGCTCGGCGGATACGACCTGTGGGCGGGGCGGGCCTTCCGCCTTGCGGCAGGGGACGCCGCCTCCATCACTCTGCCCCGGCGGGGCAGCCTGCTGGTCTTTGCCTGCCCCGCGGCCGACTGGGCCGGCCTGCCCGTCCGCCCCGCCGACGTTCTGCTGCCCGAAGCCGCCTTCCGCCTGACCGAAGAGCGCCCCGACGCGGTGCAGAAGGTCTACGAGGCCGACTACCCCGTCGACGCCCTGCCGGACGGCGGCCGCCTGCTGCTGCCGGTGCAGGCCGAGGAACTGTGCGAGCTGACCGTCAACGGTCAAGACGCCGGCGCGGCCTTCTGGTCCCCCTGCGCTTTCGAGGTGGGCGGGCTGCTGCGCCCCGGCGCAAACCGCCTGCGTCTGACCGTCACCGGCAGCCTGGCCAACCGCTACGGCGAGCGCCCGGTGCCCTACGGCCTGGGCGTCCGGGAAGCCGAGTGACCCCAACCCCAACGACACACAAGGAGGAACCATGAGCATCCTGAGCGATCTGTTCAAACGCGACGACGCCCCCGGCCCCGGCGTCGCCCCCGACGAGCCCCGTAAAAAGGGCATCCGCCGCCTGTGGGAGGTCTGCACCCGGGACATCGGCAGCTTTTTCTGGGCGGGTCTCGCCGCCCTGGCCGCCCTGCTGCCCTGGGCCGGGCTGACCACGGCCGCCCTGCTGAGCCGCGCTTTAGCGGCGGTGGCCCTGGCCGGGGCGGTGGGCGGCATGGTGGCCGCGCCCTTCCTCTGCGCCTTGGCCGACCTTGTCCTGCGCGGCCTGCGGGACGAGCCCTTCTACGGCCGGCGGGCCTGGCTGCGGGCGCTGCGCGGCAGCCTGCGGGCCTGCCTCCTGCCCGGCGGGGTGTTCGGCGCGGCGGCCGCCCTCGAGTGGTTCGCGGTGCAGATCGCCCTGGGCGGCGGGGCCCCCGGCGGGCTTTTGTGGGGGGTGCTGCTGGGGATGGCCCTGGCCGCCGGCTTCGCCCCCTACCTCTGCGCGCAGATCGTCCTGTTTGAGCAGCCCCTCGGCCGCAGCCTCAAGAACAGCTGCCTGCTCTTCCTCTACGGCCTGCCCCGCAGCCTGGGCGCAGCCGCGCTGCTGTTGGGCTACGCCGCCGGTGTCGCCCTCTTCGCGCCGCTGAGCTACCTGGTGCTCATCCTGGGCAACGCCTGGCTGCCCCTGGCCGCCGCCCTGCTGATGATCTACCAGCCGATGGAGCGCGCCCTCGGCCTCGAGGAGCAGATCCGCACCGCCCAGGCCAGCCGCCGGGCAAAGTGACAACAAAGCAAAGAATACCCAAAAACCGCCGGCGGCAGGCCCCACGACCTACCGCCGGCGGTTTTTGCCGCCGCAGATCGCCCCAAAGGCGATCGCCAGCGGCAGCAGGAACAAAAGCCCGGCAAACAGCTTTTGGGCCGGCTCCGCCTCCGGCAGGCGGGAAAGCAGGACCGACAGCGGATACCGGGTCTTCTGCTGCAAAAAGATCATGGGCTGTTCCAGCAGATTCCAGCTTTCCGCCATCGACAGCAGCGCCGCCGCTGCGAGATAGGGGGCCATCAGCGGCAGATAGACCCGCCGGGCAAAGGTCGCCCCCGCCGCGCCGTCGCAGGCGGCCGCGTCGAAAAGCTCCCCGTCCAGGCGGCTGGCGCCGAACCAGAACAGAAGCACCATCCAGGGCTGAAAGGCGGTCACCAGCAGCAGACCGGCCAGGGTATCCAGCAAACCCAGCTGCTGCAGGATCAGGTACTGGGGCAGCATCAGCGCCTGCTGCGGCAGAAGCATCAGCAGGCCGCAGAGCGCAAGGCAGATTCGTCTCGTCCGCCTCGAGACGCCCCGGGCCAGGACATAGCCCGCCGGCAGCGCCGCAGCCGTCTGCAAAACCACGCCGCCAACGGCAAGGGCGAGTGTGTTCCGGTAGCTCTGCAGATAGGCGGGCGAGGTCACGGCGGCCCAAAGGGCATCCAGCGGCGCCCCCGCCAGCGGCAGCGCCAGCAGCAGGCAGGGCAGCAGGAACAGGGCCGCCAGCACGATCAAAACCGCGCGGAGCATGGTATGCTTTCCTCTCATGGCCGCCCCCTC
>DWXX01000126.1 GCA_019118985.1 Candidatus Faecalibacterium faecipullorum | reverse complement strand
CCCGGCCAGTACGCACATAAGCATCAGGGCGGATAATAATAAGGTTATGTACTTTTTAAGTTTCATCGGAGGGCCTCCGTTTACGAGAGATTAACCAAGCGAAAAAATCGCATAGAACTCTGGATTTGTTGGGTCTGAACTTATATTTACAATACCCCCATCCAAAGTAATTCCCTCATCGAAGAAGTTTTCCCACTTCCAGTCGTCGGAGTGTTTATTTAAATAGTTCACCAAAGCCTCATGCACGCTGTTGGCGTATACCAGCCACGCGGACGTCATATCTGAAATATCATCACATTTTATTACTCTTGTCAAAGTGGACCTCCAGCTGTCCTTATCATCATCGTATTTAACGCTTGCATTGCGATCAGTTTGAAATATATAGAACCAGTAAATATCATTATCTTCTATGGGGGTGGTTTCCAGTTCATACTTTGAGTTAAAGATGGAGTCGTCACCTGGGTCACTTACTACACCTGGTTGAACTATAAAATCAAAATCAAATATAATTCCCTGAGTCCAAAATAAACCTGTCAATTTTTCGGCCCCGTTCATGCCACTGTTTTCAACGATCGTTTCTATATACTCTGTATCCGTATGAAACTGATGCTCAATGATCGTTCTATTGCAGCCGGACAGGCAGCCGGCCAAAACCATGCCTGACAAGAGC
Source organism: Candidatus Faecalibacterium faecipullorum (assembly GCA_019118985.1). GTDB lineage: Bacteria > Bacillota > Clostridia > Oscillospirales > Ruminococcaceae > Faecalibacterium > Faecalibacterium faecipullorum. The sequence goes on along the minus strand of DWXX01000126.1, from coordinate 9,194 downwards.
AGGGCAAGGAATTTTTTCGCGCGCATACGACGTTTTCCTCCTTAAATTTCCCGTTTTGGGGCCAAGTTCCGAAAAGTATACTTTGCCGGACTGGCTTTTCCTTTTTGGCAATGGAATGTTCTGGTTTTGGGCGGTGGTGTGAAAGTTTCGTGTGATTCCCGGTAATTTTCAGAAGTTGCAGAAGTTCCGCTTTGACGTCATCCCAACCTGCACAAAGGCGGTGCGGCGGTTTGGGCAAAGCTACAAAGTTGCGGTTTTGACCTTGCTTTTTTTGGTGATGTGTGCCATAATGATGGCGTCGGGAACGTTTCCGCGAACGGTTCCGGTGGTGCAGACAAGCCGGCGGGGCACGCCGGCGCAGGATATGCGCCAAATTGCGCAAGAATTGCGCGCAAAAAAGGCACGAAAGGAGCGGCCGCCCCATGACCATCAAGGATATCGCGCGGATCAGCGGCTGCTCGGTCAGCACCATCTCACGGGTCATCAACGACCGGCCCGACGTCCGCCCCGAGACCAAGGAGCATGTCCTCGAGATCATGCGGCAGGTGGGCTTTGTCCCCAACTCCAACGCGCGGCAGCTCAAGATCCAGCAGTCCCGCAGCGTGGTCTTTGTGGTCAAGGGCACCCAGAATATGTTCTTCGCCGATTTCCTGGTCCAGCTGCAGCAGGTGGTGGGGCTGTACGGCTACAGCGGCATCGTCTCCTACCTTGACGAGGACGCCAACGAGATGGAAGCCGCCGGCCGCATCCTGCGGGAGATCAAGCCCAAGGGGATGATCTTCCTGGGGGGCAGCGTCGAGAATTTCCGCCGCAGCTTCGACCAGATCACCGTCCCCGCCGTCCTTGCCACCGTCGTCACCGACGAGCTGGACTTCCCCAACCTGTCGATGGTGGGGGTGGACGACCGGGCGGCGGCCTACCAGGCGGTCACCTGCCTGATCGCCCAGGGCCACCGGCAGATCTGCGTGGTCGGCGGGCCGGCCACCAGCTACCCCAGCCGGATGCGCCGCCTCGGCGCACAGCAGGCCATGGAGGACAACGGCCTTGTCTTTGACCCGCGGCTGTACGGGCTGTCCAGCTACAGCTTTGAGTCGGCCTACAACACCATGAACAGCCTGCTGGCCCGGCGGGCGCAGTTCACCGCCGTCTTTGCCATGAGCGACGTCATCGCCATCGGGGCCATCCGGGCCCTGGCCTCGGCCGGGTACAAGGTGCCGGGGGACGTGTCGGTGATCGGCTTCGACGGCATCGCCATGAGCCGCTACTGCGTGCCGGCTTTGGCGTCGATGGTGCAGCCCACCGGCGAGATGGCCCTGCGGGCCGTCGAGCTGCTCATCCGGCAGATCGAGCACGGCGCGCCGGCCCAGACCATCGTCCTCTCCCCCACCTTGCAGGAGGGGGAAAGCATCCGCCCGCCCCGCGGCGGCGCGGCGTGAATCCATTTGCCTCTCACCCGCCGTGACGGGCGGGTCTGACAGATACCCAAGCACATCCAAAGCAAGCATAAGAAGGAGAAGTTACTATGAAAAAGATGATTTCCCGCCGCAACTTCCTGAAGGCCGCCGGTGCGGTGTCCGCCGCCGGCGTCCTGGCCGCCTGTGGTTCTTCCAGCAGCTCGACCGCCGCTTCCACCGCTGCTTCCGGCAGCGCGTCCAGCAGCGCCGCCCCCGCCGCGGCAGGCAAGGTCTACTTCCTCAACTTCAAGCCCGAGCAGGACGAGGCATGGCAGAACCTGGCCGCCGTCTACACCGAGCAGACCGGCGTGCCCGTCACCGTGGTGACCGCCGCCTCCAACCAGTATGAGACCACCCTGATGAGCGAGATGGAAAAGAGCGAGGCCCCCACCCTCTTCCAGGTCAACGGCCCGGTCGGCCTGGCCAACTGGAAGGACTACTGCTACGACCTGTCCGGCTCGAAGCTGTACGGCGAGGTGACCAGCGATTCCTTCGTGCTGAAGGACGGCGACGCCGTCCCCGCCATCGCCTACGTCATCGAGACCTACGGCATCATCTACAACAAGGAGCTGCTCACCGCCGCCGGCTACACCCAGGACGACATCACCGACTTTGCCAGCCTGAAGGCGGTGGCCGACGACATCCAGGCCCGCAAGGACGAGCTGGGCGTGCTGGGCGCCTTCACCTCCGCCGGCATGGATTCCTCCTCCGACTGGCGGTACAAGACCCACCTGGCCAACCTGCCCATCTACTATGAGTACAAGGCCGACGGCATCAGCTCGACCGACGCCATCAAGGGCACCTACCTCGACAACTACAAGCAGATCTTCGATCTGTACATCACCGACTCCACCTGCGAGCCCACCGTCCTTGCCAGCAAGACCGGCAACGACGCGGTGGCCGAGTTCGTCAACAAGCAGGCCGTCTTCTATCAGAACGGCACCTGGGCCTACACCGACATCAAGGACCTGGGCGACGACAACCTCGGCATGCTGCCCATCTACATCGGCGTCGACGGCGAGGAGAACCAGGGCCTGTGCACCGGCTCGGAGAACTACTGGTGCGTCAACAACATGTCCAGCGAAGAGGACATCCAGGCCACCCTCGACTTTGTCTACTGGTGCGTCACCAGCGAGGAGGGCACCGCCGCCATGGCCGACGACATGGGCTTCGTCATCCCCTTCAAGGGCGCGAAGGCCCCCACCAACCCCCTGAACGCCATCTCGGACGAGTACGTCGCCGCCGGCAAGACCCCGGTGGACTGGTGCTTCTCCACCATGCCCAGCGAGGAGTGGAAAAACATGCTGGGCAGCGCCCTGACCGCCTACGCCGCCGGCACCGGCAGCTGGGACGACGTGGTCAGCGCCTTTGTGGACAACTGGGCCGCCGAGTATCAGCTGGCCAACGGCTGAGCGCGCGGCAGCTGCCCGCTGTGACAGCGTGATAGACTGAACCGGCAGGGGCGGGCAGCGACAGAGCCCGCCCCTGCCTTTTTTGTCCACAGGAGGGATCATCCATGCAAAAAGCGATCAGCAAATACTGGCCGGTGTTCGTCCTGCCCACCCTGCTGGCCTTCATCATCGGCTTTATCTGGCCCTTCATCTGGGGCATCTACCTTTCCTTCCAGCGGTTCACCACCGTGTCCAAGACCACCTTCGTGGGCTTTGACAACTACATCCGGGTCTTCCAGGACGCCACCTTCACCCATGCGTTCTGGTTCACCGCGGCCTTTACGGTGGTGTCCACCGTTCTGATCAACGTCTTTGCCTTCGCCATCGCCCTGGCGCTGACAAGGGGCATCCGCGGCACCAACCTCTTCCGCACCGTCTACTTCATGCCCAACCTGATCGGCGGCATCCTGCTGGGCTACATCTGGCAGATTTTGCTCAACGGCGTGCTGGCCAACCTCGGCAAGCCGCTGCTCGCCCTCGACGAGCGCTACGGCTTCATCGGCCTGGTCATCCTGATGTGCTGGCAGCAGATCGGCTACATGATGATCATCTATGTGGCCGGGCTGCAGAGCGTCCCCGGCGACCTGATCGAAGCCGCCAAGATCGACGGTGCCACCGGCCATGAGATCCTGTTCAAGATCAAGATCCCCCTGGTCATGCCCAGCATCACCATCTGCACCTTCCTGACCTTGACCAACAGCTTCAAGCTGTTCGACCAGAACGTCGCCCTGACCGGCGGCGAGCCGGCCAACCTCAGCGAGATGCTGGCCCTCAACATCTACTCCACCTTCTACGGCCGCAGCGGCGCGCAGTGGAAGGGCATCGGCCAGGCCAAGGCCGTGGTCTTCTTCCTGATCGTGGTGGTCATCTCGCTGGTGCAGCTCCGCTTCACCCGCTCGAAGGAGGTGCAGTCCTGATGGCTAAAGCAAAACGCCTGTACGACAATATCCTCACCGCCGTCATGACGGTGCTCTGCCTGGCATGGGTCTACCCGGTGGTGCTGATCTTCATGAACAGCCTCAAGGTGGAGGGGTCCTTCACCACCTCCACCGTCTTCGCCCTGCCCACCGCCGAGAATTTCGCCGGCGCGGCCAACTACATCTACGGCGTCGTCAAGATGGACTTTCTGTCCAGCTTTCTGTACAGCCTGGTCATCACCGTCACCAGCGTGTTCCTGATCCTGCTGTGCTGCTCGATGTGCGGGTGGTACCTGACCCGGGTGCACAACCTCCTGTCCAAGGGGATGAACCTGCTGATCGTCTTTTCGATGGTGGTGCCCTTCCAGATGGTGATGTTCACCCTCTCCAAGACGGCCGACACCCTCAAGCTGAACACCCCCTGGAACATCTGCATCATCTACCTGGGCTTCGGCGCGGGGCTGGCGGTGTTCATGTTCACCGGCTTTATGAAGAGCGTCCCCATCGAGATCGAAGAGTCGGCCATGATCGACGGGTGCAACCCGGTGCAGCTGTTCTTCCGGATCGTCTTCCCCATCCTCAAGCCGACCATGATCTCCACCGCCATCCTCGAGACCATGTGGGTCTGGAACGACTACCTGCTGCCCACCCTGGTGCTGGACATCAAGAAATACCGCACCATCCCCATGGCCATCCAGTACTTCCGCGGCGGCTACGGCCGGGTCGAGCTGGCCCCCATGATGGCCTGCATCATCATCGCCATCGTGCCCATCATCATCCTGTACGTAGCCTGCCAGAAATACATCATCGAGGGCGTCATCGCCGGCGCCGTCAAAGGCTGAGGGAGGGGGTCGTCTATGCGTGCAAGCGGCATCCTGATGCCGGTGTTCAGCCTGCCGGGGCCCTACGGCATCGGCACCCTCGGGTGCGGGGCCTACCGCTTTGTGGACTTCCTGGCCGACGCGGGGCAGTCCTGCTGGCAGATCCTGCCCATCGGCCCCACCGGCTACGGCGACAGCCCCTACCAGAGCTTTTCCGCCTTTGCGGGCAACCCCTACTTCATCGACTTTGACCTGCTGGCCGGCAAAGGGCTGCTGGAACCCGGCGAACTGCCCCCCGCCCAGCCGGTGGGGCCCATCCGGTACGACCAGCTCTACGCCCAGCGCCCCGCCCTGCTGGAAAAGGCCGCCGCCCGGCTGCTGGCCGCCCCCACCCCAGAATACACCGCCTTCTGTCAGGCGCAGCGCGCCTGGCTGGAGGACTACGCCCTCTTCATGGCCATCAAGGAAGAGCAGGGCCAGCGCGGGCTGGCCGACTGGCCCGACGCGCTGCGCTGCCGGCAGGCCGACGCCCTCGACGCCGCGCGGCAGCGGCTGGCCGGCCGCTGCGGCTACCACAAGGCGGTGCAGTACCTCTTCTACGACCAGTGGAACGCCCTGAAAGCCTACGCCAACGACCGCGGCATCCGGCTGATCGGCGACATCCCCATCTATGTCAGCCCCGACTCCAGCGACCTGTGGACCCGGCCCGAGCTGTTCCAGACCGACGGGCAGGTGCATCTGACCCGGGTGGCGGGCTGCCCGCCCGACTCCTTCGCGGCGGACGGCCAGCTGTGGGGCAACCCCCTCTACGACTGGCCCCGCCACCAGGAGGAGCACTTCGCCTGGTGGAAGCGCCGGCTGCGCCACGCCACCTCCATCTATGACGTGGTGCGGATCGACCACTTCCGCGGGTTTGAGAGCTACTTTTCCATCCCCGCCCAGGACGCCACCGCCCACGGCGGCCGGTGGGTCAAGGGCCCGGGCCACGCCTTCCTCGAGGCCATGCGGGAGGCGGTGGGCCCCGGCGCGGTCATCGCCGAGGACCTCGGCTACCTGACCGACGCGGTCCGCGCCCTGCTGGCCGACAGCGGCTGCCCCGGCATGAAGATCATGCAGTTCGCCTTTGACAGCCGGGAGCCGGGCAACTACCTGCCCCACACCTACACCGCCAACAGCGTGGTCTACACCGGCACCCACGACAACATCACCACCGAGGGCTGGCAGCAGACCGCCTCGGCGGAGGACGTCGCCTACGCCTGCCGCTACCTGCGCTGCACCCCCGACGGCCTGACCGAGGCCATGATCTGCGCCTGCCTTGCCAGCGTGTCTGACCTGGCGGTCATCCCGATGGCCGACTGGCTGCACCTGGGGCCCGAAGGGCGGATCAACACCCCCAGCACCCAGGGCGGCAACTGGCGGTGGCGGCTGGCGGACGGCGCCCTGACCCCCGCCCTGGCCGAACACATCGCCGCGCTGACCGCGCTGTACGGCCGCGCGCCCGGCATGGCGGAGTAAAACGCATCCTTACCCTTTTCTTTCTCCTCTTTTTGCCCCGCGGGGGCCGGCGCACCGGTTGAGAGCCGGGCGCCGGCCCCCGCCTTTTTACGCCTTTTCGCCCCACTGGCCGAAAAATTGCGCCGGAACATTTTTTCACCCCGCAAAGCCGCCCCGCCGCCCGCGTTTTCGGCGCAGGTGCGCGCGTTTATGCCGCGTTTTTTCACAACTCCGTCACAAAAGGGGTCCAAACCGCGCTGCGCGATGCCTTGTTGTTTTTTGCCGGATATGCTATAATTCAGGTAACTCAGTTCCCGCGGCCTGCTGCGGGGCCTAGCTTGAAAGGAGTCCTACTTATGGAATATACTACATCCTCAGGCGTGCTCGCCATGCCTGCGCACTACGCGCTTGTCCCGCAGGAAGAGATGGTCTATCTCGAAGGCGGCGCCTTCAGCATCACCCCCGAGCAGGTCATCCAGTTCGGCGTCAACGTGGTGGTCAACGGTCTGATGTTCCTGGGCGGCACCTTCTTTGCAGCCGGCGTCTCGATGCTGGGCAACGCCTTCGTCGGCACCACCCTCAAAACCGGCGGCCGGGTGATGAAGGATTTCTTCTCTTCCCTGAACAGCGCGCAGTGGGTGATGCTGGGCGTCACCGGCCTGCTGGGCGGCATGTACGGCCTGAGCCTCGCGTCCTATTACTACACCCAGCTGGTGGACCCCCTGGTCAAAGCCTTCCAGGAAGCCTTTGCCATGACGGCTGCCCAGGCCGAGGCCCAGGGCCAGCTGCCGGCCGCGGCCTGATCTTGTGAACTGCCGGCAGGCGGGGCCTGCCTGTCCTGCCTATCCTGAACGAAAGGAGCTTTGTTATGCAGAAGTTTCGTATGCCTGCCCACTACGCCCCCATCGACAGGGACGAACAGCGCGCCATCCTGGGCGGCGGCCCCGTCAGCGACGCGGTGGGCGCCTTTCTGGACAGCCTGCAGCTGACCGATTTCTACCGGGGCTCTTCGGTGCTTGCCATCTCCTTCACCTTTGTGCCCGCGCTGCTGTTCACGGCGGTGCGCGCCGTCTGGCAGCTGGGCAATGAACTGGTCACCGGCCTGTATGACCTGGTCAACCAGCTGCTGTAACCACAAGCGGCACCGGCCGCCGCGGGCAGGGTCCTGCGGCGGCCTTTTGCGCGCCTTCGCCCCGCGCAAAAATACCAAAAGCTGTTTTTGACCCCAAAAAGTTTTTGTAAAAAGCAACCGACCGCCCCGGCGGCCCATTTTCGGCAACTTTGCATCAAAGGGCAACAATATTACATGTTCTTTTCAGCCCGGATTCTTTATTATTAAGTTGTACCAAGTCCCGCCGCCGGCCGCCCGCCGCGGCCCCGGCGCCGTGTGTTGTGTAAGGAGGAAACCAGAATGAAGGATGTCCGTATTTGGAAGCAGGAGCTGGCCGGCGGCGCGTACGCCGACCGCCTGGCCGCCCTCTACTGCTGCGCAGCCGATGAGACGGCCCCCCTGGCCGCCCGCTACGCCGCAGCGCTGGACGGGCTGGAGGCCGCCTTCGGCCCCCACAGCGCCGCCGCCCTCTTCAGCGCGCCCGGCCGCACCGAGATCGGCGGCAACCACACCGACCACCAGCACGGCCGGGTGCTGGCCGGCAGCGTCAACATCGACATGATCGCCGCCGCCGCCCCCAACAGCCTGGGCCAGCTGCGGGTCAAGAGCGAGGGGTACCCCCTGTGCTCCATCGCCCTGGACGACCTGGCCGCCCGCAAGTCGGAGGAGAATACCAGCGCCGCCATCCTGCGGGGCGAGTGCGCCGCCTTCGCCCAGCGGGGGGCCAAGCTGTCGGGGCTGGACGTCTATGTCACCTCCAATGTGCCCAAAGGCAGCGGCGTATCCTCCAGCGCCGCCTATGAGGTGCTGATCGGCACCATCCTCAACGAGCTGTTCATGGACGAGAAGGTCTCCCCCATCGCCATCGCCCAGATCGGCCAGTGGACCGAGAACGTCTACTTCGGCAAGCCCTGCGGCCTGATGGACCAGATGGCCTCCAGCGTGGGCAACATCATCACCATCGACTTTGCCGACCCGGCCAACCCGGTGGTCGAACCGGTGGCGGTCGACTTCTCCAAGGCGGGGCTGGCGCTGTGCATCCTCGACTCGGGCGCCGACCACGCCGACCTGACCGACGAGTACGCCGCCATCCCGGCCGACTGCCGCGCGGTGGCCAAAGTCTGCGGCGGCGAGGTGCTGCGGGACGTCCCCCTTGAGACCTTCCTGGCGAACATCCCCGCCTGCCGCAAAGCCTGCGGCGACCGGGCGGTGCTGCGCGCCTTCCACATCTACGCCGACAACGAGCGGGTGGCAAAGCAGGTAAAGGCGCTGCGCAGCGGCGACTTCGACACCTTCCTTGCGCTGGTGAACGAGTCGGGCCGCAGCAGCTGGGAGTACCTGCAAAACGTCATCCCCGCCGGCTACACCGACCACCAGGAGGTGGCCGTCACCATCGCGGCGGCCAAGCACCTGCTGGCCGGCGCAGGGGCGGTGCGGGTCCACGGCGGCGGCTTTGCCGGCACCGTCCAGGCCTTCGTCCCCCTCGACAAACTGAACGCTTTCAAAACCGGGATCGAGGCAGTCATCGGCAAGGGCCGCTGCCACGTCCTCTCCATCCGCCCTGAAGGAGGTGCCGTCCTGTGATTTCCAGCCTGATCCAGCAGCTCGTCAACTACGGCCTTGACACCGGCCTGATCCAGCCCGACGACGAGATCTACATCCGCAACCAGCTTCTGATGACCATGGGCCTCGACAGCTTTGAAGAGCCGGAGGGCGAGTGCTATTACGTTGACCTCGAGAGCATCCTCAAAGCCCTGACCGACGACGCGGTGGCCCGCGGCGTCTGCGAGGACAACTCTGTCGCCCGCGACCTGTTTGACACCAAATTGATGGGGGTGCTGACCCCCCGGCCCAGCATCGTGCGGGCCAACTTCTGGGAGAAGTACGAGGAGGAGAGCCCGCAGGCCGCCACCGACTGGTTCTACGCCTTCTGCCAGGACACCGAC
>DWXX01000125.1 GCA_019118985.1 Candidatus Faecalibacterium faecipullorum | reverse complement strand
CTCGACATGCCCCGTCCGCGGGAACATGTCCACCGGCTGGACCCTGTCGGGGCGGTAGCCATGTTTGGACAGGATGGCGGCGTCGCGGGCGGCGGTGGCGGGGTTGCAGCTGACGTAGACCAGGCGGCGGGGGGCCATCCGCAGGATGGCGTCCAGGGTGGCCTGGTCGCAGCCTTTGCGGGGCGGGTCGACGACGATGATGTCGGGCGCGAGGCCCTCGGCGGCAAGGCGGCCGGCGGCCTCGCCGGCGTCGGCACAGAAAAAGCGGCTCTTGGCCTCGATGGCGGGGCCCATCCGGGCGGCGTTGGCTTTGGCGCTCTCGATGGCTTCGGGGACGATCTCGACCCCCACCAGGGCGCGGCAGCGCGACGCCATCGACAGGCCGATGGTGCCCATCCCGCAGTAGAGGTCGAGCAGCAGGTCGCCGGGGGCGGGGTCGGCGTAGTCGGCGGCCACCGCGTAGAGCTGCTCGGCGCCGGGGGTGTTGACCTGGTAGAAGGAGAGGGGCCCCAGCCGGACCGGCACCCCGCACAGGCTGTCCTCGATAAAACCCGGCCCGTACAGGGTCACATTTTCGCCGCCCAGGATGACGTTGGTCTTGTCCCGGTTGACGTTGATGAGGATGGTCGCAATGTCGGCAAAGCGGCTGCGCAGCCGCGCGGCGATCTCTTCGGCGTGGGGCAGGCGAGGCCGGGTGCAGACCAGGCAGACCATGATCTGGCCGCTGTGCGCCCCCCGCCGCAGGAAGATGTGCCGCACCAGGCCCTTGCCGCTGGCCTCGTCGTAGGGGGCGACGCCATATTCGGCGAACAGCTCGCAGAGGGCGGCGCCGATCTCATTGAGGACGGCGGGCTGCAGCAGGCAGTCCCCGCAGGGGACGATCCGGTGGCTGCGCCCGGCGTAAAAGCCGATGCAGGGCCGGCCGTCTTTGCCCCGCCCCACCGGGTACTGCACCTTGTTGCGGTAGCGGTCGACCTGCGGGGAGGGGAGGATGGGCGCGACCGTCACCTCCAGCCCGCCGATCCGGCGGAAGGCGTCGGCCACCGCCTCCTGCTTGGCCTGCAGCTCAGCCTCGTAGCGGATGTGCCGCAGGGTGCAGCCGCCGCAGGGGCCGGCCACCGGGCAGCCGGCGGGGACACGGTCGGGGGAGGGGGTGAGCACATCCTCCACGATGCCGAAGGCGTACCGGCCGCAGTCCTTGACCACCTTCGCCCGGATGACGTCGCCGGGGGCGGCGCCCGGCACAAAGACCGCCTCGCCCTCCCAATGGCCGACGCCGCTGCCCTCGCCGGTCAGCCGCTCGATGGGCAGGGTGATGATCTGATTTTTCTGTAAAGGCATACTTCCTCCCTGGGTTCAGGTCGCGTCGGGGCGGCTGTCCGGGCCGGGCGCATCGGCCGGGTCGGGGGCGGCCGCCTGCTGGGATGCCAGATATTTGCTGGGCGGTACCCCTTTGGCCCGCTTGAAGACGCGGGAAAAATAGAACTGGTCGAAAAATCCCACCGACACCGCCACCTCCGCGATGGACAGGCTGCCGCTGCGCAGCATCTTGCAGGCCTCGTTGATCCGGTATTCGGTCAGGTAGTCGATGGGGCTCTTGCCCACGTTGCTCATAAAGACGCGGTAGAGGTGGCTGCGGGAGACCCCCACGCTCTTGGCCACGTCGTCGATCGAGATGTCGTGGGAATAGTTGAACTGGATGTATTTGATGGCGTTGAGGACGTACTGGCTGGAAGAGCTGCTGCGGGGCCTGCGCTCGCTGGTCTCTTCCATCAGGGCGGCGATGAAGAGGTAGAGGTAGCCCACCATCGCCGTCTCGTCCTGCATCCGCAGCCCGCGGGCGCGGTAGATGTTCTCAAGGGCTTTGCGCATCTCGTCGGGGCGCTGGGTGTGGTGGACCGGCTGCTCGTCCGAGAAGGGCAGCATCGAGGCCAGACGGTGGGCGCTGATGCCGTTGAAGCCCACCCAGCAGTACTCCCACGGCTGCTGGGCGTCGGCGGCGTAGGTGTTCAGCTGGTTGGGACGGACGAAAAAGAGGTCGCCGGGGGCGAGCTCCCACGTTTTGCCGCCGGTCTGGAAGGTGCCCTTACCCGACAGGATCAGGTGGATGAGATAGTGGTCCCGGATGCCGGGGCCCCAGGTATGGCCGGGGGCGCACCGCTCCAGGCCGCAGTTAAAGACCGAAAGGTCTACGTTGCTGGTGAAATTCTGTTTGAAGGACTGTTTGTATGCTTCCGGCATAGGGGCCTCCTCTCGGGCGGATGGAAGGGCGGTCTGGTAACAGTATACCATATCCGGGGGCGCAAATTCAACAAAAGTACATTTGATTCTTTGTCCCGGACGCCGAAAATATCCTTTTTTCTCAAAGAAAATTGCAAAACCGGCGTCTGTGGGCTACAATAGAGGCAGAAAACGGGGGCGGGCCCCGCAGGGCGGACTGCGGCGCGCCGGCTGCCCCCGCGCAAAAGAACAGGGGGACAGTATGGCGACGAGCGCGCAGAGACGCCAGGAGATCGCGGCGGGGGCCTGGGACGGGCCCCTGGGGCGGCTGTACGGCCGGTCGGAGGAGGTGCTGGCCCGGCAGCGGGCGCGCTGGTGCGCGGCGCTGGACGGGTTCGAGCGGTACTTCGGCCCGGGGCGGCAGGTGCGGCTGTACACCGCCCCCGGCCGGGCCGAGCTGGGCGGCAACCACACCGACCACCAGCACGGCTACGGCCTGGCGGCGGCGGTGGGGCTGGACCTGGTGGCGGTGGCCGCCCCCAACGACGACGGGTACATCCGGGTCAAGTCCTGGGGGTTCAACAAGCTGGACGTGGTGGACCTGACCGAGCCGCGCCCCCAGGCGGGGGAGTCCACCCACTCGGCCAGCCTCATCCGGGGGCTGGCCGAGGGGTTCCGCGCCATGGGGCGGCCGGCGGCCGGCTTCGACGCCTACACCGCCAGCGACGTGCTGCGGGGGTCGGGGCTGTCCAGCTCGGCGGCCTTCGAGATGGCCATGGGGGCCATCATGAACGCCGAGTCGGGCTGCGGCCTGACCCCCGCCCAGGTGGCCCGGCTGGGCCAGTACGCCGAGAACATCTACTTCGGCAAGCCCAGCGGCCTGCTGGACCAGCTGACCAGCGCCCTGGGCGGGGTGGTCTTTGCCGACTTCGCCGACCCCGACGCCCCCCGGGTGGAAAAGCTGCACGCCGCCGGCCTGCTGCCGGCCGGGATGCGGCTGTGCGTCACCGACACCCGGGGCAGCCACAGCGAGCTGACCGCCGAGTTTGCCGCCATCCGCCGCGAGATGGAGGCGGTGGCCGCCTGCCTGGGCTGCCGGGTGCTGGCCGAAGCGGGGGAGGGGGACTTCTGGGCCAGCCTGCCCCTGCTGCGCCGGCGCTGCGGCGACCGCGCCTGCCTGCGGGCGGCCCACTTCTTCCGGGAGAACGCCCGCACCGCCGCCGAGGCGCGGGCGCTGCAGGCCGGCCGCTTCAGCGACTTTCTGGCCATGGTGCGGGAGAGCGGCCACGACTCCTTCACCCTCTGCCAGAACGTCTACAGCGGCGCCGACCCGCACAGCCAGAGCCTCTCGGTGGCGCTGGCTCTCAGCGAGCAGCTGCTGAAAGACAGCGGCGGCGCCTGGCGGATGCAGGGGGGCGGCTTTGCCGGCACCATCCAGGCGTTCGTGCCGGCGGCGTGCCTTGAGACCTACCGCGCCGCCATGGACGGGGTGTTCGGCCCCGGCAGCTGCCACGTCCTCGTTTTGCGGGAAGAGGGGGCGGGGCTGGCGTTCTGACGGCGCCGGCAGGAAATGAAACGTCTCTCTTTTTCTGAAAATAGTGATTGACAAGCCCGCCTTCTCTTGGTATAATAAATTGCTGTCTGTAAAGGCGGCCCCGCGGGAAGCCCCGCGGACCCTTGGCCTCACCCGAGGCCCTTATGTCCAAAAGGAGGTGCAATACAATGGCAAAGTACGAAACCATGCTGATTACCACCGCCACCCTCGATGAGGAGTCTACCGCCGCTCTGGTGGGCAAGTTCAAGTCCCTGATCGAGGCCAACGGTACCATCGATTCCATCGATGAGTGGGGCAAGCGCCGTCTGGCTTACCCCATCAACGACGAGAACGAGGGCGTCTACACCGTGATCAACTTCACCTGTGAGCCCGACTTCCCCGCCGAGCTGGACCGTGTGTACAAGATCACCGAGGGCGTCATGCGCTCGCTGATCGTCGCAAAGGAAGACTGATCCCACAGGGGTACAAGGAGTCCTGACTTATGTTGAACGTTGTTGCTATCATGGGCCGCCTGGTGGCGGACCCCGAGCTGCGCACCACCACCAGCGGCATCAATATGGCCCGCTTCCGCATTGCCTGCGACCGCAACTTTGCCCGCCAGGGCGAGCAGCGCCAGGCCGATTTCTTCGACGTGGTGGCGTGGCGCGGCCAGGCCGATTTTGTCTGCAAGTACTTCCAGAAGGGCAGTCTGATCGTCATCGACGGCAGCATCCAGACCCGTCAGTACCAGGATAAGAACGGCAGCAACCGCACCGCGGTGGAGATCGTCGCCAACAACATCAATTTCGCCGGGCCCAAGAACTCCGCGTCTTCCGCCAGCGGGGGCGGCCCGTCCTATCAGGGCGGCCAGCCCCGCCAGAACGCACAGCCCGCCCGCCCGTCGGCGGTCGAGGCGGTCCCCAGCTATTCGGCAGGGGACAACGAGGACTTCGCCGTCATCGACGACAGCGACGACCTGCCGTTCTGAGCGCGTCCAACCCGACACAAAATTCTGAACAGGAGGTAAACCAGCAATGGCTTTTGAGAAAAACGAAGGCTCCCGCCCCGCACGCCCTGTGCGCCGCGGCCGCAAGAAGGTCTGCAGCTTCTGCGTCGATCGCATCGATGAGATCGATTACAAGGATGTTGCCCGTCTGCGCAAGTACGTCTCCGAGCGGGCCAAGATCATTCCCCGCCGCGTGACCGGCACCTGCGCTTACCATCAGCGTGCCCTGACCACCGCCATCAAGCGCGCCCGTCATGTGGCCCTGATGCCCTACGTGAGCGACTAATCCCCGGTCCATTTCAAAACGATCAGCAATCAGCAAGCGCCGCCTGACCCTCTATCCAGGGCCGGGCGGCGTTTTTTGCTGCCATCCATGCAAAGGAGGGATGCCCATGGCGACCATCCAGGTCGAGCATCTGAGTTTCAGCTATCCGTCCAGTTTCGACCCCATCTTCACCGACGTCAGCCTCCGCCTCGACACAGGGTGGAAGCTCGGCTTTGTGGGGCGCAACGGGCGGGGCAAGACCACCTTTCTGAAGCTGCTGCTGGGGGAGTATGAATACAGCGGCAGCATTGCCAGCCCGGCGCCCTTTGTCTACTTCCCCTGCCCGGCGGCAGAGCCCGGCCGCCCCACCGCCGAGGTGCTGCGCGGCATCGCCCCCGCCGCCGCTGACTGGCAGCTGGAGCGGGAGCTGTCTTTGCTGGGGGTGCGCCCCGACGCGCTGGAGCGCCCCTTTTCCACCCTCTCCAGCGGGGAGCGGACCAAGGCGCTGCTGGCCTGCCTGTTTTTGCAGGAGGGGGCCTTCCCCCTCATCGACGAGCCCACCAACCACCTGGACGCCCGCGCCCGGGCGCTGGTGTCGGCCTACCTGCAAAAGAAGGAGGGGTTCATCCTGGTCTCCCACGACCGGCGCTTCCTGGACGGGTGCGTGGACCACATCCTGGCCATCAACCGGTCTGACATCGAGCTGCAGAGCGGCAATTATTCCAGCTGGGCCGCAAACTTTGAGCAGCGGCAGGCCGCCGAGCAGGCGCAGGACGCCCGCCTGCGCCGGGACATCAAACGGCTGGAAGCCTCGGCCCGGCGGACGTCGGTCTGGTCCGACCGGGTGGAAGCCAGCAAGAAAGGGGCGGCAGACAAGGGCTATGTCGGCCACAAGGCCGCCAAAATGATGAAGCGGGCCAAATCCATCGAGGCGCGCCAGCACAGGGCCATCGAGGAAAAGTCCGCCCTGCTGAAAAACGCCGAGACCGCCGAGACGCTGCGCATCGCCCCGCTGCTGCACTACGCCGACGTCCTGGCCGACTTCCGCGAGGTGACGGTGGCCTACGATGGGCGGACCGTCTGCGGGCCCCTCAGCTTTCAGGTGCGCCGGGGGGAGCGGGTGGCCCTCGACGGCGGCAACGGCAGCGGCAAATCCAGCCTGCTGCGGCTGCTCTGCGGCGGGGCGGCGCCCCACAGCGGCAGCGTCGTGACCGCCCCCGGTCTGGTCGTCTCCTATGTCCCGCAGGAGGCGGGGGCGCTGGCCGGTTCCCTGGCCGACTACGCCCGGGCCGAGGGGGTGGACGAGAGCCTGCTCAAGGCCATCCTGCGCAAGATGGGCTTTGAGCGGGTGCAGTTTGAGAAGGGGATGGAGGGCTTTTCCAGCGGGCAGAAAAAGAAGGTGCTGCTGGCCCGCAGCCTCTGCCAGCGGGCCCACCTCTACGTCTGGGACGAGCCGCTCAACTTCATCGACCTGTACACCCGCCTGCAGATCGAGCAGCTGATCGGCGCCGGCAGCCCCGCCATGCTGTTTGTCGAGCACGACGCCGCCTTCCGCGACGCAGTGGCCACCGGCGTGGTGCGGGTGAAGTAAAAACGCGACCAGGCCCGGCCCCTTTTGACGGGGGCCGGGCCTGGTTTGTGTCTGGTTTCGGTCTGCGGCGTTACAGCGTCCCGGCCAGCTCCTTCAGATAGGCGCGGAAGGCCGGGCCGATCTCAGGGTGCTGCAGGGCGAGCTCCACCTGCGCCTGGGCCACGCAGAGCTTGTTGCCCATGTCGTAGTGCTTGCCGGTGAACGCCACCGCCGTCATGCCGCCGCGGGTGCGGGCATATTCGGCCATGGCGTCGGTCAGCTGGATCTCGCCGCCGGCGCCGGGCTTGAGGTTTTGCAGGATGGGGTAGATGTCGGCGGTCAGCAGCACCCGCCCCAGGATGGAATAGTTGCTGAACTCCTGGCCCTTTTTGGGCTTTTCGATCATGTCGTCCACAAAGAAGTAGTTGTCCCGGATGGGGGTGGTCTTGAGGCTGCAGTAGCGGCCCACGTCCGCCCAGGGCACCGCGCTGACGGCGGCCGCCGGCCGGCCGAAGGCCTCATATGCCCGGATCAGCTGCGCGCAGGCGGGGTCCTCGCCGATGATGACATCGTCCCCGTAGATGACCACGAAGGGATCATCGCCGGTGAAGGGCCGCGCCATGCTCACCGCATGGCCGAGGCCGAGGGTCTGCCCCTGCCGGACGAAGTAGAGGTTGGCGAGGTTTGAGATGCCGAGGCACTCTTCCAGCAGCTTTTCCTTGCCGGGGGCGGACAGCTTTGCCTCCAGCTCGGGGCTGCGGTCGAAGTGGTCCTCGATGATGGTCTGGTTGCGGCTGAGGATGATGAGGATGTCGGTGATGCCCGAGCGCACCGCCTCCTCCACCAGGTACTGGATGGCGGGCTTGTCCACGATGGGCAGCATCCCCTTGGGCATGGCCTTGGTGGCGGGCAGCACCCGTGTGCCAAGACCCGCCGCCGGGATGACGGCTTTTTTGACGGCTTGCATGGTTGACCTCCTTACAGCATCATAACACTGGGCCTTACAGCAGAAGGCTCAGCACGGCGTCGACATTGGGGCCCAGCAGCAGGCTGAAGGCCGCCCCGGCCACCATCATGACGGTGCACACCCCCACCACGGCGGCCCAGCTGACCCCGCCCTGGGCGCGCAGCACCGCCTCCCGCCGGGACTTTTCGGGGAAGGCGGCCTGGATGCGGCGGATCCGCCCGGCGGCGGCGCGGCGGTAGAAGTACTTGGCGAACATCCCGCTGACCACCATCACCGCAAAGCTGAGGATGGAGGCGAGCTGCGCCAGCAGCAGCAAGGACGAAGGGCTGACGGCGGGGGCGATGGGGCTCTCGCTGAGGACCAGCAGCTCCAGCAGGGCGGGCAGGTTGAGCACCAGGTCGATGGCGAGGAAGGCGAAGGCCGGCTTCCACGCCTTGCGGTAGAAGTAGTACAGCGGCCCGAACAGCAGCGCCGAAAAGCAGATCGAGCTCTTGCGGCCGTACCGCTGCATCTGGGCGAAGTCCCGCAGGTAGGCCGGGCTGGACGGCCCCAGGTAGACCGCCCACTCGTCGCTGGAAATGCCGTCGATGGGCTCGTCTGCGCTGGCTGCGCCGTACTGCCAGACGCCGCCCTCGGCCTGCTGGTAGAGCCGGGCGTAGTTGAAGCCGCCGGCCTGTTCGCCGGGGCGCTGCGGCTGGCGGGGGACGCCGGCGCGGGGCGGCGGGGTCTGCCCCTCGGCGAAGGGCGCGCCGCAGTGGCTGCACCGCTGGGCCGACTCGGGGTTGGCGGCGCCGCAGTTGGGGCACTTGCGCTCGGGCTGCGCCGAGGCGGGGGGCGTCCACTCAAAGGCGCCGTGTCGTGCGGCGTAGACGCAGGCGCCCTGCTTTTCATAACAGGCGCGGTGGTAGGGCGCGCCGCAGTCGGGGCAGACGACGATATCGTCCCCTTCGGCCAGGGTTTTCCCGCAGACCGAGCAGGGACAACCGGTAAACTGATACATAAAGACCTCCGGTTTTCAAATCAGGCTGTGAGCCTAGTATACTCTTTTGGTGCAAAAAAGAAAAGCAAAAGTTGCTGTATTGACCCTTTGTTTTTCATTTCGGGGCCATTATAGCATAAAATCTTGAAGAAATTGAAAACAAACCGCACGTTGCCCCCCGTTCATGAAAATTTGACAGAAGCCGCCGGGCCGTGGTATCCTAGCTGAAAACGGCAGGGCAAAGGGGGAAAGGCTATGAGCAGACACGCCGTCATCGACCTGTGCGGGGCGGAAAGGGCAGGGGAGGGCAGCCCCCGCTATCTCGGGAGGGACGCGCCCTTCCCCTTCCGGTGCGCCGGGTGCGGGGGCTGCTGCCGGCAGCGGGGGGACATCGTCCTGTCGGGGTACGACCTGTACCGGCTGGCGCGGCAGATGCGGCTGCCCCCGAAGATAGCGGCCCGGGCCTTCTGCAAAGTCTATATCGGGCAGGTCAGCCGGCTGCCGGTGGCCCATCTGGCCCCGGCGCCCGCCGAAGGGGGCAACTGCCCCTTTCTGACCGGCGGGCGGTGCGCCGTCCACGAGGCGCGGCCGCTGGTCTGCGCCCTCTACCCCCTCGGGCAGGAGATTAGCCCCGACAGGGCGGTGCGCTATTACGCACAGGACGCCCGCTGCGGGCTGGCCGCCCCCGGCGGGACGGCGGGCGGCTACCTCGCGGCGCAGGGGGTGCTGCAGCGGGAAGGGGAGGACGTGCTGTGGGCGGTGCGCTGCATGGCCCTTGAGCGGCAGGCCCCCGGCTGGGAGGCCGCCCTCGGCCCGGTCATCCTGCGCCGGATGCAGGCCAAACTGGCCGAAGCCCTCTACTACCGCTACGACACCGCCCGCCCCTGGGCGGAACAGTTCGAGGCAAACCTCGCCTGGCTGGCCGGGCAGCGCGCCCGCCTGGAAGAGATGCAGCGGACGATCGATCGAAAAAACGGATAGATATTTTCACAATAATCAATAACAAAGCTGTACTTTTGGGGAATAAATCGAACGCTGCGTCTTGTATTCCGGCGCAAAGTGTGCTATACTTCACAAGCGTAAAGCGATTTACACGTGTAAACCGGACGGAGTCCTGTCCCGCCCGGCCGCGCGAATCCATTGTAAAAGAGGAGTTATTGGTTATGCGTAAGATTTCCCGTCGTTCCTTCCTGGCCGCGTCGGCGGCTGCCGCCGCTGCCAGCGTTCTGACCGCCTGCGGCGCTTCGTCCTCGTCTTCTTCCGCGGCTTCTTCGGCCGCTTCTTCCACCGCGTCGTCGGCCGCCTCTTCGGCTGCGGCGCCGGCTGAGAGCTATACCATCGGCATCTGCCAGCTGGTCGAGCACGAGGCCCTCGACGCCGCCACCCAGGGCTTCCAGGATGCGCTGGTTGCGCAGTTCGGCGACGCCGTCAGCTTCGATATGCAGAACGCCCAGAACGACACCGCCACCTGCGCCACCATCTGCAACGGCTTTGTGTCGGCCGGCGTCGACCTGATCATGGCCAACGGCACCGCCGCGCTGCAGGCCGCGCAGGCCGCCACCGCCGACATCCCCATCCTGGGCACCTCCATCACCGAATACGGCGTGGCGCTGGGCATCGACGATTTCGACGGCACGGTGGGCGGCAACGTCTCGGGCACCTCCGACCTGGCCCCGCTGGAAGAGCAGGCCGCCATGATCGTCGAGTGGATGCCCGAGGCCAAGACCGCCGGCCTGCTCTACTGCTCGGCCGAGGCCAACAGCCAGTACCAGGTGGACGTGGTGCAGGCCGAGCTGGAGGCCGCCGGCATGACCGTCACCCAGTACCCCTTCTCGGATTCCAACGATCTGTCCTCGGTCTGCCAGCAGGCGGCCACCGCCAGCGACGTCCTCTACGTCCCCACCGACAACACCGTCGCGGCCAACACCGGCATCGTGGACGGCATCTGCCGCCCGATGGCAAAGCCGGTCTTTGCCGGCGAGGAGGGCATCTGCCGCGGCTGCGGCGTGGCCACCCTGTCCATCAGCTACTACGACCTGGGCTACACCACCGGCGAGATGGCCGCCCAGATCCTGACCGGCGAGGCGGACATCTCCACCATGGCCATCCAGTACACCACCGTCACCAAGAAGTACAACCCCACCATCTGCGACGAGCTGGGCCTGACCGTCCCCGAAGGGTACGAGGCCATCGCAGAGGCGTAAGCAGCCCGGCTCCCGCCTTACAACATAAGTTCTGAACAGACGGCCGTCGGGGCGCTGTGCCCCGGCGGTCGCCTCTGCGCGTTCACAGACAAACAGGAGGAATCGTTTTGGAAGTCATCGCAAGACTGGCAAACCTGCCCGGCGCGCTGCCGGGGGCCTGCGCCCAGGGCCTGATCTGGGGCATCATGGCCATCGGCGTCTACATCACCTACCGCATCCTGGACGTCGCCGACCTGACGGTGGACGGCTCGTTCGGCACGGGGGGCGCGGTCTGCGTCATGGCCCTGCTGGCCGGGCAGAACGTCTGGGTGGCCCTGCTGCTGGCCCTCATCGCGGGCCTTGCCTGCGGCCTTGTCACCGGGCTGCTGCACACCTTCATGGGCATCCCGGCGATCCTGGCCGGCATTTTGACCCAGCTGTCCCTCTATTCCATCAACCTGAAGATCCTGGGCAAGGCCAACCAGTCCATCAACGTGGACAAGTACGACCTGCTCATCTCGCTGCGGTGGGTCAAGGAGTTTGCCCTGCGCAACCCGGTGGTGATGGTCATCCTGATCACCGCGGTGCTGATCGCCGGGCTGTACTGGTTCTTCGGCACCGAGCTGGGCTGCGCCATCCGCGCCACCGGCTCCAACCCCAACATGAGCCGCGCCCAGGGCATCAACACCGATTTCAACGTGGTGCTGGGGCTGATGGTCTCCAACAGCCTGGTGGCTGTGTCGGGGGCGCTGCTGAGCCAGTACCAGGGCTTTGCCGACGTCAGCATGGGCCGCGGCGCCATCGTCATCGGCCTGGCCGCCGTCATCATCGGCGAGGCCATCTTCAGCCGCATCTTCCACAACTTCGCCCTCAAGCTGGTGTCGGTGTCCATCGGCGCGGTGATCTATTATATCGTCATCCAGCTGGTGCTGACACTGGGCTTTGACGCCAACCTCCTCAAGCTGCTGTCGGCTGCGGTGGTGGCCATCTTCCTGGCGGTGCCCTACTGGAAGGGGAAGTACTTCGCAAAGCCCGCCGCCAAAAAGGCGACCAAGGAGGAACAGCACCATGCTTGACATCCAGAATATTTCCAAGACCTTCAACCCCGGCACCGTCAATGAAAAGACCGCCCTCAACGGCCTGACCCTCCACCTCAACGAGGGGGATTTCGTCACCGTCATCGGCGGCAACGGCGCGGGCAAGTCCACCATGCTCAACGCGGTGGCCGGCGTCTGGCCGGTGGACGCCGGCAGGATCACCATCGACGGCGCCGACGTCACCCGCCTGAGCGAGTACCAGCGGGCCAAATACATCGGCCGGGTCTTCCAGGACCCGATGACCGGCACCGCTGCCACCATGCAGATCGAGGAGAACCTCGCCCTCGCCGCCCGCCGGGGCAAGCCCCGCACCCTGCGCATCGGCATCACCCGCAAAGAGCGGGAGGAATACCGCGAGCTGCTCAAGACCCTCGACCTCGGCCTGGAGGACCGGCTGACCGCCCGGGTGGGGCTTCTGTCCGGCGGGCAGCGCCAGGCGCTGACGCTGCTGATGGCCACCATGAACCGGCCCAAGCTCCTGCTTTTGGACGAGCACACCGCCGCCCTCGACCCCAAGACCGCCCTGAAGGTCCTGACCCTCTCGGCCAGGCTGGTGGCTGAAAACCACCTGACCACCCTGATGATCACCCACAACATGAAGGACGCCATCAAATACGGCAACCGCCTGATCATGATGCACGAGGGCCGCATCATCTACGACGTGAGCGGCGAGGAAAAGCAGAAGCTCCACGTCTCCGACCTGTTGGCCAAATTCCAGACCGCCAGCGGCGGCGAGTTTGCCAACGACCGCATGATCCTCTCCTAAAGTCCTGCAGCGACTGTCATAACACAACAGGAAACGCCCGGCGCTCTTTCACAGAGCGCCGGGCGTTTTCGCGCGTTTTCACCGGGCCGGGTGGTCACCGCGCCAGTTTGCGGGCGACCCAGATGCAGACGCAGGCGCCCAGCACCGAGACGACGAAGTCGCCCACAAAGCCGGTGGCGCGCAGGCCGATCAGCCCCAGCAGGAAGCTGCCGACGATGCCGCCCAGCATGCCCAGCACGATGTTGTGCAACGTGGAGGCAGGGTAGCTGCCCATCACCCGCCCGGCCACATAGCCGGCCAATGCGCCCACCAACAGGCTGAAAACAACGTTGACGATCGAAAAGAACATGGTCTGTAAACCTCCTCTATGCAGTTGGATCACTCTGCCGCGGCGCCCGGCTTGTCTGCGGCCTGTTCACGGGCGGTGCGACAGACGCCGGCAAGGCAGCATCTTTCACAGGCCGGTCTGCGGGCGTCGCAGACCGCACGCCCGTGCAGCACAAAGCGGTGGCACAGGTCGCTGCCTTCCTCGGGGGGGATGATCTGCCACAGCAGCATCTCCACCTTCTGCGGCTCCTTGACGCCGTCCACCAGCCCGATCCGGTTGCAAAGCCGGATGCAGTGGGTGTCGGTGACGATGGCCGGCTTGCCGAAGACGTCCCCCATGATGAGGTTGGCGCTCTTGCGGCCCACCCCCGGCAGGGCCAGCAGCTCCTCAAAGGTGGTGGGCACCTGGCAGTCGTACCTGTCCCGCAGAATGCGCATGCAGGCCGAGATGTCCCGCGCCTTGGAGCGGCCCAGCCCGCAGGGCTTGACGATGGCTTCGATCTCCTCCGGCTCGGCGGCGGCCAGGGCGGCGACGCCGGGGTATTTGGCGAACAGTTCCTCCACCACCACGTTGACCCGGGCGTCGGTGCACTGGGCCGCCAGCCGCACGCTGACCAGCAGCTGCCAGGCGTCGGCGTAGTCCAGGGTGCAGGCGGCGTCGGGGTATTCGGCCTTCAAAAGGCGGATCACCTCGAGGGCCAGTTCCTTTTTGGCCGCCAGTTCGGCGGCGGGCATCTGCTTGCGGGGCATAGGGCTCGTCTCCTTTTTGAAAAATGCTTGCTGTGATGATACCACGTTTTGCGGGTTTTGTAAATATTTGCCCCCGCAAACCCGCCGCCCTTGTCCTTTGGCGCAAAATGCTGTATAATAGCCTGTGTATCCCATCAAGTCTGCGGAAAGGAGGGGCTTTGCCATGCGGGAACCGCTTGCACAGCGGCTGCGGCCCAAAACATTGGGCGAGGTGTGCGGCCAGCAGCATCTGCTGGCCCCGGGGCGGGTGTTCCGCCGCACCATCGAGAGCGGGCGCATCCCCAATATGATCTTTTACGGCCCCTCCGGCACCGGCAAGACCACCGTCGCCCGCATCATCGCCGAGAACAGCGGCATGACGCTGCACAAGCTCAACGGCACCTCCTGCGGGACGGGGGACATCAAGGCGGTGTTCAAGGACATCGGCACGCTGGCCGGGGCGGGGGGCATCCTGCTGTACCTGGACGAGATCCAGTACCTGAACAAAAAACAGCAGCAGAGCCTGCTGGAATGCCTCGAAGAGGGGACGGTCACCCTCATCGCCTCCACCACCGAGAACCCGTATTTCTACATCTATAATGCGCTGCTGTCCCGCTGTACCGTCTTTGAGTTCAAGAGCCTGACCGCTCAGGACGTCGAGCAGGGCGTCCGCCATGCGGTGGCCCGCCTCTCGGCCGAAGAGGAGGGCCCCGTCACCCTCACCGACGAGGCGGCGGCGTACCTCGCCGAGAGCGCCGGCGGCGATATGCGCAAGGCCCTCGGCAGCCTGGAGTTCGCGGTGGCGGCCGCCGAGCCGGGGCCGGGCGGGCGGGTGGTCACCCTCGAGATGATCGAGCAGGTGACCCGCCGCACCGCCATGCGGTACGACAAGGACGGCGACGAGCACTACGACATCGTCTCGGCCTACCAGAAGTCGATGCGCGGCTCCGACCCGGACGCCGCCCTCCACTATCTGGCCCGCCTGCTGGAGGCGGGGGACCTGCCCTCAGCCTGCCGGCGACTGATGGTCTGCGCCTGCGAGGACGTGGGCCTGGCCTACCCGCAGATCATCCCCATCGTCAAGGCGGCGGTGGACGCGGCCAACATGGTGGGCCTGCCCGAAGCCCGCATTCCCCTGGCCGACGCGGTGATCCTGGTATCCACCAGCCCCAAGTCCAACAGCGGGGAGGCGGCCATCGACGCCGCTTTGGCCGACGTGCGGGCGGGGCGGACCGGGCCGGTGCCACGCCAGCTGCAGAATAAGCACTACGACGGCGCCGACGCCCTGGTCAAGGGGCAGAACTACAAGTACGCCCAGGAGTACAAAAACCACTGGGTGGCGCAGCAGTACCTGCCCGACGCCATCAAGGACGCCAAATACTACACCTACGGGGACAACAGGACCGAACAGGCCGCCAAAGCCTATTGGGACAAGATCAAGGGCGGGGGCTGAGGCCCCGCGCACCATACGACGGAAAGGAGCCGCAGGAATGCGCTATTCAAAACAGCGGGAGCTGGTGCTGCAGAAGGTCAGGGCCCTGTGCGACCACCCCACCGCCGAGGAGATCTACCGCACCGCCCTCCGGGAGTGCCCCGGCCTGAGCCTGGGCACCGTCTACCGCAACCTGAACAGCCTGGTGGAAGCCGGGCGGGTGCGGCGGGTGTCCATCCCCGGGCAGCCCGACCGCTTTGACCACACCCTGCCCTGGCACGGGCACCTGTACTGCACACGCTGCGGCAGCGTCACCGACCTTGCGATGGACAGCGACGCCATCCGCCGCCTGCTGGCCGGCCGCCGGGTGCAGGTCACCGACTGCGCCCTGACCCTGATCGGCCTGTGCGAGGGCTGCGCCGCCGAGACGGCTGCCGCTGCGGCCGCCACGGTGTGAATTTTCCCTTGTTTCGCGCGGGCTGAACCTGTATAATAGACGGTGCCCGCCCGCGGCAAACCGGGCATGACCCAAAACGACCAAAAACAACAAGGAAGGTAGATCGTTGGAATATCAAAGATACGAACGCAGCGCGGCCGCCGCACAGGCGGTCAGCCGCTGCTACGACACCCCGCCCCTGGCCTATGTCCACAGCTACGGCTGCCAGCAGAACGTCAACGACGGCGAACGGCTGAAAGGCGTCCTGGCTGACATCGGCTACGGCCTGTGCGACGCCCCCGAACAGGCCGACCTGATCCTCTTCAACACCTGCGCCGTGCGGGAGCACGCCGAGCAGCGGGTCTTCGGCAACGTCGGGGCCCTCAAGGGCCTCAAGGAGAAAAAGCCGGGCCTTTTGATCGGGCTGTGCGGCTGCATGGCCAACCAGAAGCAGATCGTGGAAAAGGTGCGCAAGAGCTACCCCTACGTCGACTTCGTCTTTGGGGTGGACGGCATCGACACCCTGCCCGACCTGCTGGCCCGCCGCCTGCAGAAAAAGGGCCGCATCCTGATGGAGCCGGCGCAGCGCCCCGTCATCGTCGAGGGGCTGCCCATCCGGCGGGAGAGCGAGTTCCGCGCCTGGCTGCCCATCATGTACGGCTGCGACAACTTCTGCACCTACTGCATCGTCCCCTATGTCCGCGGGCGGGAGAAAAGCCGCCGCCCCGCCGACATCCTGGAAGAGTTCCGCGGCCTTGTAGCCGCCGGCTACAAGGAAATCACCCTGTTGGGCCAGAATGTCAACAGCTACGGCAAAGGCCTGGACGGGGCGGACAGGATGGACTTTGCCGACCTTCTGAACCTGCTGTGCGTCGTGCCGGGGGACTACCACATCCGCTTCATGACCAGCCACCCCAAGGACGCCAGCCGCAAGCTGATCGACACCATCGCCGCCCAGCCCCACCTGTGCAAACACCTGCACCTGCCGGTGCAGTGCGGGTCGGACCGGCTGCTGGAACAGATGAACCGCCACTATACGGTGGAGCGCTACCTCGACCTGATCGAATACGCCCGGGCCAAAGTGCCGGGCATCACCTTCTCGAGCGACATCATCGTCGGCTTCCCCGGCGAGACCGAGGAGGACTTCGAGGGCACCCTCGACCTGGTGCGGAAGGTGGGGTATATGCAGCTGTTCACCTTCATCTACTCCAGGCGGGAGGGGACACCGGCGGCTTCCTACCCCGACCCCACCCCCCGCAGCGAAAAGACCGCCCGGATGGCCCGGCTGCTCAAGACCCAGGACGAGATCGCCATGGCCCTGGTCAAAGCCCAGGTGGGGCAGACCGTCCGGGTGCTGGTGGAAGGGTACGGCCGCGCCGAGGGCGCCCTCTCGGGCCGGCTGGACAACAACCTGACCGTCGAGTTTGCCGGGGACCCCGCGCTGCTGGGCAGCTACGCCATGGTGCGGCTGACCGGCGCGCGGGCCACCGTCCTGCTGGGCGAATCGGCAGACTGAAACCGGACATACTGAAAAACAAAACAAGTCCAACAACAAAGGAGAATACCCATGGATTGCATCGACCTTTTCAAGCGCGCCGCCATGGCGCTGCAGACCGACAGCCGCTACCTGGCCCTCGACCAGGCGCGCAAGATGAACGACAGCGACGAGGAGCTGCAGGACATGATCGGGGCGTTCAACCTCGCGCGGATGGACCTGAACAATGAGATCAGCAAGACCGACCGCAACGACGCCCGGGTGGCCGAACTGAACGAGAAGGTGAACACCCTCTACAGCCAGATCATGAACGACGAGGGGATGATCGCCTACAACGAGGCCAAGCGCGAGTGCGAGGCCCTGGTCAGCTATATCGACGCCATCATCAACGCCGCCATGAACGGCGGCGACCCGATGGCAGTGCAGGAGCCGTCTGCCTCCTGCACCGGCAGCTGCTCGACCTGCGGCGGCTGCGGCTGAGGACAGTCCATCCAACGCGGCTTGTGCGGAGCGCCAAGGCCGCGTTTTTTCGCAGTATGGTACAGGATGGTAAAGGAAGGGGAGAGCCATGGCCGATTTTTCGCCCATGATGAAGCAATATCTCGAGATCAAGCAGCAGCACAAGGATGAGATCCTCTTTTATCGCATCGGCGACTTCTATGAGATGTTCTACGACGACGCCGTCACCGTCTCGCGGGAGCTGGACCTGACCCTCACCGGCAAGCAGTGCGGCCAGAAAGAGCGGGCCCCCATGTGCGGGGTGCCCTTCCACAGCTATGAGAGCTACATGGCCAAGCTGATTGCCAAAGGGTACAAGGTGGCCATCTGCGAGCAGGTGGAGGACCCCGCCACCGCCAAGGGGCTGGTCCGGCGGGAGATCGTCCGGGTGGTGACCCCCGGCACCGTCATCGAGAGCAGCATGCTCCAGGACGACCGCAACAACTACATCGCCAGCCTCTACCTGAAAGGGGAGAAGGCGGGGGTCTGCTTTGCCGACGTCTCCACCGGCACCGCCCACGTCACCGAGCTGCAGAGCCCCAAGATCGGCCTGGCCGTCATCGGGGAGCTGTGCCGCTACCGCCCCAGCGAGGTGCTGATCAACACCGGCATCCTCTCCTGCCGGGAGGTGACGGCCTACATCAAAAAGCAGATGAACTGCGCCGTCGAGCTGATGGAGGACGAGCGGTACGCCCCCGGCCTCATCGACTCGACGCTGGCGGCGCAGTTCGGGCGGGACTGGGCCAAAACCACCGAGATCGGCGCCGACGGCCTTGTCCGCTACGCGATGGGCGGGCTGCTGCAGTACCTGCACGACACCCAGATCAAGGGTGTGGGGCGGCTCAAGACGGTCATCCGCTACACCGAGGCGCAGTATATGCACCTGTCTTCGGTCACCCGCGCAAACCTCGAACTGACCGAGACCATGCGCGGGCGGGAAAAGCGGGGCACCCTGCTCTGGGTGCTGGACCGCACCTCCACCGCCATGGGCAAGCGGCTGCTGCGCAGCTGGCTGGAACAGCCGCTGGTCTCGAGCGCGGTCATCAACGCCCGGCTCAACGCGGTGGAGTGCCTGGTCGGCCAGACGGTGGCGCGGGGCGAGCTGTCCGAGACGCTGCGCTACATCACCGACATCGAGCGGCTGATGACCCGCACCGTCTACGGCTCGGCCACCCCCAAAGAGATCTACACCATGGCCCTGACCTTTGACCGGCTGCCCGGGCTGAAACAGCTGGCCGAGGGCTGCGGCTGCGAGGAGCTGTCCGCCCTCGCCGCCGAGATGGACCCCCTCGGGGACATCAAAGACCGCATCTTCGCCGCCATCGACCCCGAAGCCCCCGCCACCCTCAAGGACGGCGGGGTGATCGCCCCGGGCTACAACAGCGAGGTGGACGAGCTGCGCTCCATCCGGGAGAATACCAAGGGGGTGCTGGCCCGGCTGGAAGCCCGCCTGCGGGAAGAGACCGGCATCCCCAAGCTGCGGATTGGCTTCAACCATGTCTTTGGCTACTTCATCGAGGTCAGCAACAGCTACAAGAACATGGTGCCAGACAACTACACCCGCAAGCAGACCCTGACCACCGGCGAGCGGTACATCACCCCCGAGCTCAAGGAGCTGGAAAACAAGATCCTCGGCGCCCACGAGCGGCTGATCAGCCTGGAGCACCGCCTCTTTGCCGACCTTCTGGACGGCATCGGCCGCGAACTGGACCGCATCCAGCGCACCGCCCGGGCGGTGGCGCAGCTGGACGTCTTTGTCTCCCTCGCCACGGTGGCGGCAGACAACAACTACTGCCGCCCGACGGTGGACGACAGCGACCAGCTGGTCATCCGGGAGGGCCGCCATCCGGTGGTGGAGCAGGTGCTGAAAGGCAGCCTCTTTGTCCCCAACGACACCCTGCTTGACTGCGGGGAGAACCGCTGCCTCATCATCACCGGGCCCAACATGGCGGGCAAATCCACCTACATGCGCCAGAACGCCCTCATTGTGCTGATGGCGCAGATCGGCTCCTTCGTCCCCGCGCGGGAATGCCATGTGGGGATCGTGGACGCCGTCTTTACCCGGGTGGGCGCGTCGGACGACCTGGCCGCTGGGCAGTCCACCTTCATGGTCGAGATGACCGAGGTGGCCGAGATCCTCAAATCCGCCACCCGCCGCAGCCTGGTCATTCTGGACGAGATCGGCCGGGGCACCTCCACCTTTGACGGGATGAGCATCGCCCGCGCGGTGGTGGAGCACATCGCCGAGCCCAAAAACGGCCTGGGCTGCAAGACCCTCTTCGCCACCCACTACCACGAGCTGACCGACCTCGAGGGCGCGGTGGAAGGGGTCAAAAACTACAACATCGCCGTCAAGAAGCGGGGGGAGGACATCACCTTCCTGCGGCGGATCGTCCGCGGGCCGGCCGACGACAGTTACGGCATCGAGGTGGCAAAGCTGGCCGGGCTGCCCGGCAGCGTCACCCGCCGCGCCCACGAGGTGCTGCGCAAGCTGGAGGCCAGCGCCCCGAAAAACAACGTCCAGCAGATGGATTTTGCCGCCCTGGAGGACTACCGGTCCCCGGCGGCGCCCAGCGAGCTGATCGAAAAGCTGGAGGCCGCCGACCTCGAGACCTTCACCCCCATCGAGGCCCTCAACTTCCTCTACGAGCTGAAAAAGACCCTGAAGGGCAGCATCTCGGGCTGAGCGCCCCCGCCACTGCAGAAAGGAGAGTGGCTGCATGGCAGTCATCCGCGTACTGGATAAACACACCGCCGAACTGATCGCCGCCGGCGAGGTGGTCGAGCGCCCCGCCTCGGTGGCCAAGGAGCTGCTGGAAAATGCCATCGACGCCGGCGCGACCCAGATCACCGTCGCCATCGAGTCGGGGGGCGTCCGGCTGATCGAAGTCAGCGACAACGGCACCGGCATCGAGCCGGCCTACATCTCCACCGCCTTCATCCGCCACGCCACCAGCAAGATCGCCTCAGAGGACGACCTTGCCGCCATCCACACCCTCGGCTTCCGGGGGGAGGCGCTGGCTTCCATCGCCAGCGTCGCCCGGGTGGAGCTGTTGACCTGCACCGAGGGCAGCGACTGCGCCGTCCTCTACCGCAACGAGGGCGGGGAAGAGCAGCCCGCCCAGCCGGCCGCCCGGGCGGTGGGCACCACCATCCGGGTGCGGGACCTCTTCTTCAACACCCCCGCCCGGATGAAGTTCCTGAAAAAGGACGCCAGCGAGGGCACCTTTGTGGCCGACGTGGTCACCCGGCAGGCCCTCAGCCACCCCGAGATCAGCTTCAAGTTCGTCCGGGAGGGCAAGACCCAGTATGTCACCCCCGGCGACGGGCAGCTGCGCAGCGCCGCCTACGCGGTGCTCGGCCGTGAGTTCAGCCGCGACCTGCTCGAGGTGGCCAGCCGGGAGGGTCTGTACGCCGTCCACGGGCTGATCACCCCGCCCCGCAGCTGCCGAGCCAGCCGCAGCATGCAATATTTTTACATCAACGGCCGCGCCGTCAACAACCGCACCATGATGGCCGGGATGGAGACCGCCTTCAAGGGCACCACCATGCAGGGCAAATTCCCCGGCGGCATTTTGATGCTCGAGATGCCGGCCGAGCTTGTGGACGTCAACGTCCACCCTGCCAAGACCGAAGTCCGCTTTGCCCGGGAAAACGACGTCTTTGACGCCGTCTACCACGCGGTCAAACAGGCCCTCGCGGCCCCCGGCAGCGGCGAGCAGCGGTTCACCTTTGGGAAAAAGCCCGAAACGCCCCGCGAGACCTTCCATCCGGTCGACGCGGGCGACATTTTGGAAAACGGCGACGATTCGCGTGAAAATTCTGTAAAGGAAAGTGACTTTACGGGTCTTTCCGCCGTCATCCGGGGTCAGTCGGAGCCGGGCGCTTTGCCCGATGCGCCGCAGACAGCCTCTGCCGGCAGCTGGGGCGTGCCGCTGCGGGAGGATCTCAGCCTCCACAGCCGCCCCGAAGCGCCCCGACCGGACGAAACAGAAAAAAAGCCGGAGCGGCCGGCCCCCTCCTTCCGCCCGGCAGAGCGGGAGTCCCGCCTCGACATC
Organism: Candidatus Faecalibacterium faecipullorum; assembly: GCA_019118985.1. Classification (GTDB taxonomy): domain Bacteria; phylum Bacillota; class Clostridia; order Oscillospirales; family Ruminococcaceae; genus Faecalibacterium; species Faecalibacterium faecipullorum. The sequence goes on along the minus strand of DWXX01000125.1, from coordinate 5,720 downwards.
ACCCCTGCGGACGAGGACGAGTACCTGACCCCCCTGCCCGGCGACGGGGACGCCCCGCCGCCCTCTGCGGCGTGGGAGCTGCCGCCCGAGCCGGCCGGCCCGAACGATGCCGGCGCGGATGCGCCATCCGTCCATGCCGACGCTGAGCAGACCGTCCTGCCGGGGATGGAGCAGGCCGACCGCCTGCGCTATGTGGGGGAGGCCTTCCAGACCTACATCATCGCGCAGCGGGGGGACGAGCTGTGCCTGATCGATAAGCACGCCGCCCACGAGCGGCAGCTGTATGAAAAACTGGCCGCAAGCTACGGGGACGTGCCCTGCCAGCTGCTGCTGACCCCGCTGGTCATCTCGCTGTCCGCCGAGGAGAAGCAGGCCCTGCTGGACAACGTCCCCCTGCTGGAAAACGCCGGCATCGAGGTGGGGGACTTCGGGGGCAACACCGTGCTGCTGCGGGCGGTGCCCAGCGACGTGCGGCAGGACGACCTGGAGGGGATGCTGGTCGAGATCGCGGCCAAGCTCGCCCGCGGCAGCCGCGACGCCCTCAGCGAGCGGACCGAGTGGGTGCTGCACTCCATCTCCTGCCGGGGGGCGGTCAAAGCGGGGGACCGCACCTCCCCCATGGAGCTGATGGCCCTGGCCGAACAGATCCTCTCGGGCGAGGTGCCGCCCTTCTGCCCCCACGGGCGGCCCTGCGTCCTCAAGCTGACCCGAAAGGAGCTGGAAAAACAGTTTGGACGGATCGAATAAGACGGACCGCCGCCCCGCGGTGGTGGCGGTGGCGGGGCCCACCGCCACCGGCAAGACCGCCCTGGGGGTGGCCCTCGCCCTCCGCTTCGGGGGCGAGATCATCAGCGCCGACTCGATGCAGATCTACAGGGGCTTGGACGTCGGCACCGCCAAGGTGACGGCGGAGGAAGCCCATGGGGTGCCCCACCACTGCGTGGACATCCTGCCCCCCGAGGCCGCTTTCAGCGTGGCCGACTTCACCGCCCTGGCCGCCCGCCTGATCGACGAGATCGGCGCACGGGGGCGCCTGCCCATCCTGGTGGGGGGCACCGGCCTGTACATCCAGAGTTTGCTGTACGGGGTGCGCTTTGCCGAGGAGAAGGCCCCCGCCGGCCTGCGGGAGGCCCTCGCCGCCGAGCTGGCCGCCCGCGGCCCCGCGGCCATGTACGCCGAGCTGCAGGCCGCCGACCCCGAGGCGGCCGCCGCCATCCACCCCAACAACCACCTGCGGGTGCTGCGGGCGCTGGAGCATTACCGGGCCACCGGCCGCCGCCTCAGCGAGCAGAAGGCGGCCTCTCTGCCGGCGCAGCGGCCCTACCGGGCCCTGGTGCTGGGGCTGGACTTTGCCGACCGGGCCGAGCTCTACCGCCGGATCGACGCGCGGGTGGACAGGATGATGGACGCCGGCCTGCTGGAAGAGGCCCGCATGGTCTGGCAGCGGCGGCAGTCTTATCAGACGGCGGCCCAGGCCATCGGGTACAAGGAATTTTTCCCCTATTTTGAAGGGGAGCGGCCGCTGGCAGACTGCGTAGCCGGGCTCAAGCAGGCCTCGCGCCGGTACGCCAAGCGGCAGCTGACCTGGTTCCGCCATATGGACGGGGTGGTCTGGCTGCCCGCCGGCGGCCCGGATACGGCCGAAAAGGCCGCGCAGCTGACCGCGGATTTCCTCGCCGCGGCACAGCGGGAAGGAGGGGCAGACGATGCGCCGTGACCCGGAAACGGAAAAAACCGATACCACTGCAAAGGAAAAGACCCGCCCCGGCGCCCTGACCATCCTGGGCGGGGCGGTGGTCTTTCTGCTGGGGCTGGCGCTGTGCTACGTCGGGTACCAGATCCTGCACATCCTCAACCCGCCCAACACCTACGAGACCGTCCTGACCGCCACGGTGGAGGAGAAGGTGGCGGCCGACGGGGTGGTCCTCTTCACCGAGACCCTCGTCGCCGGCGCCGGCGACCTGGGGTACCTTGCGGAGGACGGCGAGCGGGTCTCGGCGGGGACGGTGGTGGCCGAAGTCTACACCAGCAGCGAACAGAGCGGCCTGCGGGCCCGCCTGGACGACCTGGCCGAGCAGATCGACCTGCTGCAGCGGGCCGAGAACGTGGCCGCCACCCAGGTGGACACCATGATGCAGGAGCGGGCCAACGCCCTCTGCGACCTGCTGGACGCCGCCGATCGCGGCGCCTATGCCGAGATGGACGCCGGGCGGGAGGCATATCTGCTGGCCCAGAACAAGATCCTGGTGGTCACCGGGGAGGGGGCGGGCTTCTCAGAGCAGATCGCGGCACTGCAGGCCGAGGCAGCTCAGCTGCAGAGCCAGCTGGGCGCGCCGGCGCAGATCGCCGCCCCCATCACCGGGTACTTTGTCCGCGCCTCGGCCGCCCGGCAGCTCACCCAGCCGGCCGAGGCGGTGCTGGCCATGGACGCCGCCGCCCTCAAGGCGTGGCTGGACGGCGGGGCGGACGCCCCCCTCGCCGGCTGCGCGGGCAAGATCGTCTCGGGCTTCAGCTGGAGCTACTGCGGCGTATGCACCGCCGAGGAGGGGCAGAAACTGCTGAAAGCCGACGGCACCCCCCTGACCGGCACGGTGGGGGTCCGCTTCCCTGGGCAGACCGACCAGACGCTGCCCGCCCGCCTCTCGGAGGTGACCATCGACGAGGGGGCGGGGCTGGCGCACTTCGTCCTCACCTGCGACTCGGTCACCGGGGACGTGCTGCGCCTGGGGCAGGCCGCCGCCGAGGTGGTGGTCAGCGAGACCACCGGCCTGCGGGTGCCCGCCGCCGCCGTCCACTATGTGCTGGAAGAGCCGGCGGCTGCCTCCGACGGCAGTTCCGGCGGCGGCGAGGGCGACGCCGAGGCGGGGGAGAACTACATCCCCGGCGTCTATGTCAAGTTCGGCAACCTGGCCCGCTTCTGCCGCATCGACCCGGTCAGCGACGAGCACCCGCTGGTCACCGACGGGGCCTACATCATCGTCCCGCCCCGCGGCACGGCGGGGTCGGTCAGCGAAGTGCGGCTGTACGACCAGGTCATCGTCGAGGGGCAGAACCTCTACGACGGCAAACTTTTGTCCTGACGGGCGAAACTTTTGCCCGGCTCTTATTGACATCCGGCACAAAAAAACAGATAATATAAAGAGCTATTCGTTTCTGCCTGCCCGGCTGCGCCCGGCTGTGCGGGAAGGAGGGCGCTGCAAGGCAAATGCCATCTGCGTGGCAGATGAAAGGAGCGGTATCCATGTCTATTATGCAAAACATCAAAAAGGGCCTCTTCGGGGAGGACGATGCCTACGACGATCAGTACATCGACGACGGGCCCCAGATGGTGAACAACAACAGCGGCTTTTCCGCCGCCGACTCCTACGATGAGGAGGGGGAAGGCGCCAAGAGCGGCAACCGTGTGGTGAACATCAACGCCACCACCCAGCTCAAGGTGGTGCTCGTCAAGCCCGAGCGGTTCGAAGACGCGAGCACCATCGCCGACCATCTCAACAACAAGCGGACGGTGGTGCTCAACCTCGAATCCACCAATAAGGAGGTCTCCCGCCGGCTGGTGGACTTTTTGTCCGGCGTGGCCTACGCCAACAACGGCCAGATCAAGCGGGTGGCCAACAGCACCTTCATCATCACCCCCTACAACGTCGACATCATGGGCGACCTGCTGGACGAGCTGGAGAACAATGGCGCGTTCTATTGAGGAGCAGCAGCCCCGCCCCGCCCGGGGGTACATCCCCCCGCAGGACGACAGGGAGCGCTTCCTGATGCGCCACATCGAGGACCTGGCCCGCACCGCCATGGCCCGGGGCATCCCGCGGTATTCGGCCTTCCTCAGCGACCGCGAGCAGGCGCTGGCCAAAGCCGCCCTCTCCAAAGCGGGGTGCGGCTGCTGGCGTTTTGACGGCGGCTGGCCCGAGGCCGAGCGCCGCCTGGCCGCCATCGAGCCGGAGGGCAGCTGGGCCGACAGCCCCCTTGCCTGCGTCCGGCTGGACTGCCGCGCCGCGCCGGGGGCCGAGCTGCCCGCCCACAAGGATTATCTCGGCAGCCTGATGGGGCTGAACCTCAAGCGGGAGGCGCTGGGGGACATCGTCCTGCCGCCCGACGCGCCGGGGACAGCCTACGTCTTTGCCCTTGCGCCGGCGGCCAGGCTGATCTGCGACGAGCTGTGCCAGGTGGGCCGGGCCGAGGTCAGCTGCACGGCGCAGCCGCTGGACAACCTGCCCGATTTTGCCCCGAGGCAGCGGCAGCTGAAAACGGCGGCCGTCTCTTCGCTGCGGCTGGACGCGGTGCTGGCGGCCATGCTGCACTGCAGCCGCGGGGCGGCCGCCGCCCTCATCGCGGCGGGCCGGGTGGAGATCAACCACCTGCCCACCGAAAACGTCCACGCCCCGGTGTATGAAGGGGACGTGTTTACCGTCCGGGGCAAAGGGCGCTTCGCCCTCACCGCGCTGCCGGGCAAGACCAGGAAGGACCGCCAGATCGTCGAGTTCTTTCAGTACCAGTGATATGACAGGAGGAATCAGTAATGCTGACACCGCAGGACGTACACTCTGTCCAATTTGAAAAGAGCTTCCGCGGCTACAAGATCGAGGATGTCGACCGCTTTCTGGACAGGGTCGAGGAACAGCTGAGGACCAGCGCCGACGAGAACCAGCGGCTGCGCCAGCAGCTCGAGCAGCTGCAGGGCGAGAATCAGCGCCTGTCCAAAGAGACCGAGGACTTCCGCGCCGACGGCGAGATCATGAAGTCCGCCCTGATCAACGCGCAGCGCATCGGCGAGAACGTCATCCGCGAGGCAAACCAGAAGGCCGAGGAGATCATCCATAAAGCCAACCTGCGGGCCGACGACATCATCCGCGACGCCAACGACCTGCTGCAGAAGGCCACCGAGCGGGCCGACGAGATCGTCCGCGAGGCCAACGACCAGCGCCTGCTGGAAGAGCGGGAGTACGAGCGGATCCGGGTGGAGGTCACCCGCTTCAAGGCCGACGTGCTGAACCTCTACCGCAGCCATGTCGAGTCCCTCAGCCGCCTGCCCGAGTACGCCCCCGACACCGCCGCGGAGGACGAGGCGGCCGACCTGCCCGCCCCCGACCAGGAGGCGGAAGCTGAGACGGACGCGCCCGAAGCCGGCGACGCCGAGGGCGCCGAGAGCGGCGAGGCGTTCTGGAACAAGGATGAGAGCGAGCTGACCGCCCCCGACGCAAAGGGGCCCGACGAGGTGGACTACGCCGCCTTCCAGGGGGTCCAGTTCAGCAAGTGAGCGCGATGCGGCAGGGCAGGCGAGGGCCTGTCCCTGCCGTTCCCATCTGCCGGGCCAGCCGGCGAGTTGAAAAAATTTGAGGAGTGTGGAACCAGTGCCTAAGACAAAATCCCAATACGACAGTACCCTGCATCTGCCCAAGACCCTGTTTGAAATGCGCGCCGGCCTGCCCAAGAAGGAGCCCGCCATGCTGGAGGACTGGGACAAAAATGACCTGTACAACCAGCTGATGCGCCACAACGAGGGCAAGCCCCTCTTTGTGCTGCACGACGGCCCTCCGTACGCCAACGGCAGCATCCACATGGGCACCGCCCTGAACAAGATCATCAAGGATATCATCATCCGGCAGAAGAACATGGAGGGCTACAAGGCCCCCTACGTCCCCGGCTTTGATACCCACGGCCTGCCCATCGAGCTGAAGGCCCTGTCTTCGGTCGGCAGCAAGAAGAAGGACATC
>DWXX01000124.1 GCA_019118985.1 Candidatus Faecalibacterium faecipullorum | reverse complement strand
AGCTTGACCGAGGTGTAGCCCGCCTCAAAGGCGATGCGGCAGGTCTTTTCAATCTCGTCCCAGGTGACGTTCTTGTTGATGACGTCCCGCAGCCGCTGGGTGCCGGCCTCGGCGGCGAAGGTCAGGCCGCTCTTGCGCACCCGGGTGGTCTTTTCGATCAGGCTCTCGGAGAAGTTGTCCATCCGCAGCGAGGGCAGCGACAGGCTGACATGCTCGGCGGGGGCCCAGCTGTTCAGATCGTCCAGCAGCTCTTCCAGCTGGCTGTGGTCGGAGGTGGACAGGCTGGACAGGCTCAGCTCCTCATAGCCGGTGTTGGCGCAGAGATCCTGCGCCGCTTTGTTCAGCAAAGCGGCGTCCCGCTGGCGCATCGGCCGGTACAAAAAGCCCGCCTGGCAGAACCGGCAGCCCCGCACGCACCCGCGCAGCACCTCGATGCTGGCACGGTCCTGGATGGCGCCCACCATCGGCACCACGAAGTTGGTGGGGGGCGCGAAGTCGTTCATGTCCCGGATGATGTCCTTGGTCACCACCGCCGGCACACCCGGCCGGTTGGGGGCGATGGCCTTCACCCGGCCGTCCTCGTGATAGGTCACATCGTAGAAGGCCGGGATGTAGACGCCGGGGATCTTGGTCAGCCGCATAAGCAGCTCTTCCTTGCCAATGCCCTCCTTCTTGCCCTGCTCGATGGCGGCGCAGATGGCGGGCAGCTGCCGCTCCCCTTCCCCCAGCTGGATGACGTCGAAGAAGGCGGCCAGCGGCTCGGCGTTGCAGGTGCAGGGCCCGCCGGCCACGATGAGGGGCCACCGCTCGTCCCGGTCGGCGGCGTACAGCGGGATGCCGGCCATATCCAGCATGGCCAGGATGTTGGTGTAGAACAGCTCGTACTGCAGCGTAAAGCCCACCGCGTCGAAGGCGGTCAGCGGGTCCTTGCTCTCGAGGGTGTAGAGGGGCAGGCCCAGACGCTCCATCTCGGCCTTCATGTCCAGCCAGGGCATGAAGGCCCGCTCGCACCACCAGTTCTCGTGCTGGTTTAAGAGCTCATAGAGGATCTTTTCCCCCAGAAAGGACATCCCCACCTCGTAGGTGTCGGGGAAGCAGAAGGCAAAGCGGACGTCCACCTTCTCCTTTTCTTTGTAGACGCTGCCCGGCTCGCCGCCGGTGTAGCGGCCCGGCTTCTGCACATGGCTCAGCGCCTCTTTCAGTTTCGGGTCGATCATTGGTTCCTCCCGGTTGTTTTGATTCTATTCATTGTACCCTATTTCGGGCCGGATTGCAACCGCCCCGCGGCGGCTTCCCATACGGCGCGGAGGATCTGCGCGCCGTCCAGCGGCGGGACGGGCAGCAGGTTGAAGGCCCCGGTCAGGACGTTCGCCGCCAGAAAGGCCGCGTCCCACACCGTCAGCCGCGCCGACGCCCGGGCGTACCAGACGCCGGCCAGCAGGGCGTTCATCCCCGGGCCGGCGGCCGCCAGCAGAAAGCGCCGCCCCGGCGCAAGCCGCACCCCCCGGGTCTGCATGCACAGCCCCAGCGCCGTCACCTCCACCACCGGCAGACGCCCGAACAGCAGCAAAAAGACCAGGATGTGCCCCAGCTCATGCAGGGCGGCCGCCAGCAGCCCCAGCCGCAGAAAGCCGCTGCCGTCCAAGCGCAGCAGCAGGTAGAGCGCGCAGCAGCCGGGCAGCGGGTCCCGGAAGAGAAAGGGCCCCGCCCGCAGCTGCCGCGGGAAGAGCGGCCCCCTCACCCTGCCAGCCCCAGCAGGGCCGACGGGTCGTACCGGACCGCCCGCACCAGCACCTCGAAGTGGAGGTGCGGCCCGGTGGCCCGGCCGGTCTGCCCGGCGGTGCCCAGGGTCTGCCCCGCGCGCACCACCTGCCCCGGGCGGGCGTAGAGGTACTGCAGATGGGCGTAGAGGGTCTCGGCCCCATTGGCATGGACCACCCGCAGCCAGTTGCCGTAGCTGGCGCTGCGCTGCGCCGCGATGACCACCCCGTCCTGCGCGGCCAGCACCGGGGTGCCCTCGGCGCAGGCGAGGTCCACCCCTTTGTGGAAGGTGTCCGCCCCGCCGCCGTTTTCAGCCAGCGGGTCGGCCCGCCAGCCGTACCCCGAGGAGAGGCTCCAGCCTTCGCCCCCCAGCGGGAAGGTGAAGGCCCCCTCCAGCCGGGCGGTGCGCAGGCTGCACCCCGCCGGGGCGGGCGGCGCCGCGCAGGCACGCAAAGCCAGCAGGGCGGCGCAGCACAGCAGCCCGCACAAAAGGGCCGCCAGGCATCTGCGCCCGGCGGCCGATGGGCGGGCAGACCGCCCGGCCCGGGGCCGGCCCCGGGCTGCGTTCTGTCTGTGGATCGCCCTTTTTGCGTGTCTTGCCTGCACCGCGAACGCCCCCTTTGTCCCGGGACTATCCTATGCGGGCGGCAGGCGGGGTTATGCCGGCCTCAGCGGCTGCGGCGGCCGAACAGCGCCCGGCGCAGCCGGGTGAGGAAGCCCTGTTCGGGCTTTTCTTCCGCCGCGAGGGGGGGCGCCGGCTGTGCCGGCTGCGCCACGGCGGCCGGCTCATGGACGGGGGCGGGCTTTGCCGCCGGCGCGGGCTGCGCCGGGGCAGACGGCTGCGGCGCGGGGGCTTTCCGCTCCTGCACAGGGGGCTGCGCTTTGGGCGCGGCAGGCGCAGGCTGCGCAGCGGGCGCGCCGCCGGTCCAGTCGTCCCGGAACAGCTCGTACATCCCCATCTGGCTGTTGACCAGCGGCTCGCCGGGGGCGGGCTTGACCTTCTGATAGCTGCCGTCGGAGCCCATCTCGCGGGCGTTGACGTTGTCGGCCAGCTGCATCTTCAGGATGGCGGTCAGCTTGTCCACCAGGGCGGGGTCCTGGATGCGGACGCCCACCTCCACCCGGCACTCGGTGTTGCGGGTCAAAAAGTCGCCCGAGGCGATGTAGATGCGGGTCTCCCGCCCATCGAAGAAGCTGTAGATGCGGGCGTGCTCGAGGTAGCGGCCGACGATGCTGCGGATGTGCAGGTTCTCGGTCTTGCCGGGCACCTGCGCCCGGACGCAGCAGATGCCGCGGACGATCATGTCGATCCGGACGCCGGCGCAGCTGGCTTCCTCCAGCTTGAGGATGATGTCCCGGTCGCTGATCGAGTTGTTTTTCAGGATCATCGACGCCGGGCGACCCAGGCGGGCGGCCTCGATGACGCGGTCCATCTCGTCCAGCAGGACGCTCTTGAACCGCAGGGGGGCCACCAGCATCTGGTCGGTCTCTTCGGTCAGCTGCTGCACCGCCAGGTTCTGGAACACCCCCGCCGCCTCGGCCCCGATGTCGGGGTCGGCGGTGATGAAGGACAGGTCGGTGTACAGCTCGCTGGTCTTTTCGTTGTAGTTGCCGGTGCCGATCTGGGTGATATAGGAATAGCCGCCGGCGGGGTTCTTGCGGGTGATGAGGGTCAGCTTGGAGTGGACCTTGTAGTCCTCGAAGCCGTAGACCACCGTGCAGCCCGCTTCTTCCAGCTGCTTGGACCAGTCGATGTTGTTCTGCTCGTCAAAGCGGGCCCGCAGCTCGACCAGGGCCACCACTTCCTTGCCGTTCTCGGCGGCGTCCACCAGGGCCTGCACGATCTGCGACTCCCGCGCCAGGCGGTAGAGGGTCATCTTGATCGAGATGACGTCGGGGTCCCGCGCGGCCTTCTTGAGCATCAGGATGAAGGGCCGGATGGACTGGTAGGGGTAATACAGCAGCACGTCGTGGCTCTGCACCTCTTTGGTCAGGCTGTAGTGGAGGGGGGGCAGCATGGGGCGGGCGGGGGCGTAGAACAGCTCGCTGTGGCCGTCGTTCTCGATGCGGGTGTCCAGCTTGTAGAAGAAGCTGAGGTCCAGCGGGCTCTTCTGCTCAAAGACGCGGCGGTGGCTCAGCAGCAGCCGGTCGCAGAGCATCTTGACGATCTCGGGCGCGGGGGCGGGGGTGACCTGCAGCCGGACGGCGGCCAGCTTGCGCCGGCGCTTGAGCAGCTCGGTCATGATCTCGCGGTAGTCGATGTCGTGGTCCATCATCCCCTCTTTGACGTCGATGTCGGCGTTGCGGGTGACGCGGAACAGGCACTTTTCAACGATGCTCTCCTTGGCAAAGACCATGCTGACATAGTGGTAGACCATCTCCTCGGTGAGGGCGAAGAGGGTCTCGCCGTCCTTTTTGAGGAAGCACAGCCGCTCCATCTGGCTGGAGATGGGGATGATGCCGAGGCTGGTCTCCCCTTCCTTCTTGTCCCGCAGCAGAACGCCGAGGTAGATCTCCTTGTTGCGCAAAAAGGGGAAGGGGTGGCGGTGGTCGACGATCTGCGGGCTGAGGATGGGGAACAGCTCGCTCAGGAAGTATTTCTTCCAGAAGCGGTCCTCCTCCTTGCTCAGCTTCTCAAAGTTGACCTTGCGGTAGCCGTGCTCGGCCAGCGCCTCGAGGGCCTTGTGGTAGTACTTGTCGCAGTCCGCCTGCAGCGCCGCCGTCTTGGGCATGATGGCGTTCAGCTGCTCTTCGGGGGTCATGTTGGTCTTGTTTTCGGGCTTGGACTTTTTCTCCTTGAGGTTGGCCCGCTCCTGCAGCGAGCCCACCCGCACCATGAAAAACTCGTCCAGGTTGGAGCCGTAGATGGCCAGGAATTTCAGCTGCTCGGCCAGGGGGACGTTCTTGTCCTTGCCCAGCACCAGCACCCGCTGGTTGAAGTCCAGCCAGCTCAGCTCGCGGTTGATAAAAATGCTATCTTCCTTCATCGTTCCTCATTCCCCTTTTGATCGCGGGCCCTCAGCTCACATAGGCGATGGGGCCCCAGTCCTTGATGGTGTTGTGGGTGATGCCGCTCACCCGCGTCACATCCTCGACGCGCAGGTACCGGCCGTTGGCCGCCCGGTCCTCCAGGATGGCCCGTGCCTTCGCCGGGCCGATGCCGGGCAACGTGCACAGCGCCTCGAGCCCGGCGGTGTTCAGGTCCACCCGCGCCGCGCTCAGCAGCGTACCGGGGGTGTGGGCTGCCCCGGGGCCGTCCGGCGGCGCCAAAGGCGCGGCGTCCCGCAAAGCAAGGACGGCCAACGCCCCCGACAGCGCCGCCGCCGTCAGCAGGAACAGCGCCTCCCGCCTGCTCAGGCATTTCCTCTTCATTGTACCCTATCCTTTCGCAAAAAGAAAGTCCCCCGCGCCGGTGCGGGGAACTTTTTACAGGGATTTTACCGTTTTGCCGCCCTGTTTTGCCGCGGCGCGCCTTCACCCGCTGCTGCGCACCAGCTGATAGAGGTACTCGGCGGCGGCCCCGCCCGACGCCCGGCAGAGGGTGATCTGCCCCGCGGCCAGCCGCACCTCGGCGGGCGCGTCGAAGGCGGCGGCGCTCTGCCCTGCCAGCCGCATCAGCTCCGCCATGGGGGCGCTGCCCGCCAGCACCGTCACCTTTTCAGGCGAGAGCATGGCCGACGCGCAGACCGCGCTGAAAGCCGCCCCCATGCTGACGGCGTCGGGGGTCAAAGCCAGGCAGTCGATGGCCAGCCGCTCCTGCCGGAGGGGGGCGCCGCTTTCCTCCAGCGCCTTCTCGAAGGTCTGCAGGGCGGGGATGGTCCTGGCGTCCTGGTAGAGCAGCACCCGCAGCACATCATCGCTGGACAGCCCCTCGGGCTTTGTCAGCAGGTAGGGGGTCCACTCCCGGCGGAGGTGGCGCTCCAGCGCGCGGCTCATCCGGAACACCCGGGTGGCGCCGTCCTTCATCTGCAGGGCCACCCCCACCCCCGGCGCGGCGGGCAGCCGGGTGAGGAAGCCGTCCCCCAGCGCGGCGAAGCTGCCCATCGGCTGCCCCGCCCCCGCCGCGAAGCTGTAGACCAGCGCCCCGCCGCAGAGGATGGCGGGGGCGGCCAGCGGCACGCTGCCCAAGATGGTCCGCACCGCCCGCGGCGTCTTCTGGGAAAAGATGGTCAGCCGCCCCCCGCGCGCGGTGAACAGCTGCAGCACATCCCGCAGCACCTGGGTCAGGTTGCCGTCGGGGCCCAGCATCAGGGCGTCCAGGTCGCAGAGGACCAGGGTGGAACCGAGCGCCTGCTTCATGGGCGTGTCCTCCTCAATCCGTCCAGAAAATGGGTGAAGTAGTCGGGCAACGGGCTGTCAAAGGACAGCTGCGCCCCGGTAATGGGGTGGATGAACCCCAGGGTCTTGGCGTGCAGGCACTGCCCGTGCAGGCTGGTGATGCAGCTGCGGGGCCCGTAGACGGGGTCCCCCGCCACCGGGTGATGGATGGAGGCCATGTGCACCCGGATCTGATGGGTGCGCCCGGTCTTGAGGCGGCACTCCAGCAATGTGAAGTCCCCCAGCCGCTCCAGCACCCGCCAGCCGGTGTAGGCGTACTTGGCGTGGGGCGTCCCCTCGGGCAGGACCGCCATCTTCTTGCGGTCGGTTTTGGACCGGCCGAGATACCCTTCCACATACCCCTCGTCCGCCCCAAAGCCGCCGTAGACCACCGTCTGGTAGGCCCGCCGGACGCTGTGCTCGGCCATCTGCCGGGACAGCCCCATGTGGGTGGCGTCGTCTTTGGCCACCACCAGCAGGCCGCTGGTGTCCTTGTCGATGCGGTGGACGATGCCGGGGCGGACCACCCCGCCGATCCCCGACAGGCTGCCGCGGCAGTGCCACAGCAGGGCGTTGACCAGGGTGCCGTCGGGGTTGCCGGGTGCGGGGTGGACCACCATCCCCTTGGGCTTGTTGACCACCAGCAGGTGCTCGTCCTCATAGACGATGTCAAGGGGGATGTCCTGCGGCGCGGCCTCGAGGGGGGCGGCGTCGGGGATCTCGACCAGGATGACGTCCCCCGCCTTGACCTTGAGGCTCTTGGCCGCCGGGCGCGCGTTTGCCAGCACATGCCCCTCGGCGATCAGGGCCTGCAGCGCGCTGCGGGACAGCCCGGTGTCCTCCCCTGCCAGGAAGCGGTCGAGCCGCTGGCCGGCGGCCTCGGCTTCGACGGCAAATTCACGCTGTTCCATCGGTCACTTGCCCTCGTTTGAACCGCCGGCGGCGCGGCGCTCTTCCAGGATGACGGCCAGGACCCACAGGGCCATCCCCACGCAGACGCAGATGTCGGCAAAGTTGAAGATGGCGAAATCCATGAACAGCAGGTTGATATAGTCCACCACCCTGCCGGCGGCGATGCGGTCGATCAGGTTGCCGATGCCGCCCCCCAGCACCAGGACGATGGCCCAGCGCTGGACCGGGTCGTTCTGGCAGTGGGTGAATAGCCACCAGGCGATGGCCAGCATCCCGATGCTGGTGGCGGCGATCAGGATCTCCTGCCGGCCCCACAGCAGGCTGAAGGCCATCCCCTCGTTGTAGGTGAAGCGCAGCTCGACGACGTGGGGGATGAGGGGCATCGCCCCCACCGGCTGCAAGGCGCGCACCGCCCAGAGCTTGATGGCCTGGTCGATGCCCACCAGCGCCGCGATGCAGACGAGATTCAGGAACACAAACATAAAACGACTCCTGCAAAGAACGGCGTCCCCAGGCCGGACCAGGATGGGAACGCCGTTTTTGACTTCTTTTTCAGTTGCTCAGCCCTCGATGACGGCGGCGCAGCGGGCGCAGAGGGTGGGGTGAGCCGGGTGGCTGCCGATGTCGGCGGTGTACTTCCAGCAGCGCTCGCACTTGGCGCCTTCGGCGTGCCCGGCGGTGATGCCGAGGCCCTCGATGGCGGACGCGGCGCCGCCCTCGCCCCGGACCAGCTCGACGCGGGAGACGATCATCAGGTCGGCCAGCTCGTCCATCGGGACGCTGTTCAGCAGGCTGTACAGCTCGTCGCCGCAGTAGAGGGTGACCGCCGCCTCGAGGGAGGCGCCGATCTTCTTGTCGTTGCGGGCGATCTCCAGGGCCTTCTTGACCTCGTCGCGGACGGCGATCAGTTTGGCCCACTTGGCCTTGAACGCCTCGTCGGCGGCGTACTGCCCGGCGTGGGGCATATCCTCAAAGACCACGTAGCGGTTCATCCCCTCGGTCTTGGGCATGAAGTCCCAGATCTCCTGGCTGGTAAAGCAGAGGATGGGGGCGATGATCTTGTCGAGGGCCGTCAGGATCTTGTACATGGCGGTCTGCGCCGCCTGGCGGGCCGGGCCGCTGGTACAGTACAGCCGGTCCTTGGTGACGTCCAGATAGAAGTTGGACATGGCCACCACGCAGAAGTTGTAGACCGCGTGGTAGACCTTGTTGAAGTTGTAGGCCGCGTAGCCGGCGTCGGTCTCCTTCAGCAGGTCGTCGAGGGCGGCCAGAGCCCAGCGGTCGATCTCCTGCAGCTGGTCGTCGGGCAGCATATCGGTGTTGGGGTCAAAGCCGTCCAGGTTGCCCAGGATGAAGCGGGCGGTGTTGCGGATCTTGCGGTAGGCCTCGCTGAGCTGCTTGAAGATGTTCTTGCCGGCCCGCACGTCCACCGTGTAGTCGGAGGAAGCCACCCACAGGCGGATGATGTCGGCGCCGTAGTCCTTGATGATCTCGGCGGGCTCGACGCCGTTGCCGGCGCTCTTGTGCATCTGCTTGCCCTGCTCGTCCACCACCCAGCCGTGGCAGAGTACACCCTTGTAGGGGGCCTGGCCGGTGCTGGCGACGCTGGTCAGCAGACTGGACTGGAACCACCCGCGGAACTGGTCGGCGCCCTCCATATAGAGGTCGGCGGGGCAGCGCAGCTCGCTGCGCTCGCCCAGGACGGCGCTCCAGGTCGAGCCGGAGTCGAACCAGACGTCCATGATGTCGGTGTCCTTGGTCCACTCGGCGCCGCCGCAGTTCTCACAGACTTCGCCCGCGGGGATGATCTGCTCGGCGTCATACTTGTACCAGGCGTCCGACCCCTCGCGGCGGAACAGGTCGCTGACCGCCTGGATGGTGGCGTCGGTGATGTGGTACTTGCCGCACTTTTTGCAGTAGAAGGCGGGGATGGGCACGCCCCAGGTGCGCTGGCGGCTGATGCACCAGTCGCTGCGGTCGTGCACCATGCCGTACATCCGGTCGTGGCCCCACTCGGGCATCCACTGCACCCCGTCGATGGCCTTGTAGACCTCTTCCTTGAAGCGGTCGATGGAGCAGAACCACTGCTCGGTGGCGCGGAAGATGATGGGGTGGTGGCAGCGCCAGCAGTGGGGGTACTGGTGCTTGATGTGGACCTGGCCCAGCACCGCGCCCGCGGCGGTCAGGTCGGCCAGGATGGTCTTGTTGGCGGCCCAGACCTTCTGGCCGGCGTACTTGCCCGCCAGCTCGGTCAGGTAGCCGCCGTCGTCCACCGGGACGGTGATGGGCACGCCGTACTTCTGGCTGACGTTGAAGTCGTCGACGCCGTGGCCGCCGGCGGTGTGGACGCAGCCCGAGCCGCTCTCGAGGGTGACGTGGTCGCCCAGGATGACAAGGCCCTCTTTGGGCAGATAGACATGCTGGTAGCGCATCATCTCGAACTCGCTGCCCGGCACCGGCTCGCCCACCACCTCGTACTCGGTGATGTTGCAGGCCTTCATGACGCTGTCCACCAGGTCGGTGGCCATGATGTGGTATTCGCCGCCGAACTTGACGAAGGAATACTCCAGCGCGCCGCCCAGGCAGATGGCCTCGTTGGCGGGCAGGGTCCAGGTGGTGGTGGTCCAGATCACGAACCAGGTCTTGTTCATGGGGATGCCGTACTTGGTCAGCACGCCGTTGGGGTCCTGGGTAACATGGAAGCGCACAAAGATGGAATCGCAGTCGTCCTCGCCGTACTCGATCTCGGCCTCAGCCAGGGCGGTGCGGCACTCGGGGCACCAGTAGACCGGCTTGAGGCCCTTGTAGATATAGCCCTTCTTGGCCATCTCGCCAAAGATCTCGATCTGTCGGGCCTCAAACTCGGGCTTGAGGGTGAGGTAGGGATGCTCAAAATCGCCAATCACGCCCAGGCGCTTGAACTGATCGC
>DWXX01000123.1 GCA_019118985.1 Candidatus Faecalibacterium faecipullorum | reverse complement strand
GGTCTTGGCCGAGATGCGGGGCGCGTCCAGACAGGGCAGGCCGATGACGTCCTCGACCTCCTGGGCGACCTCGTCGGGGTGGGCGCTGGGCAGGTCGATCTTGTTCAGCACCGGCACAAGCTCCAGGTCGTGCTCCAGCGCCATGTAGGTGTTGGCCAGCGTCTGCGCCTCCACACCCTGGGTGGCGTCCACCACCAGCACAGCCCCCTCGCAGGCGGCCAGGCTGCGGCTGACCTCGTAGGCGAAGTCGACGTGGCCCGGGGTGTCGATGAGGTTGAGCTGGTATTCCCGGCCGTCCCGGGCGGTGTAGTTCATGGTGACCGCCCGGGCTTTGATGGTGATGCCGCGCTCCCGCTCGATGTCCATGTTGTCCAGGATCTGGTCGGACATGGTACGCTCGTCCACGCTGCGGGTCAGCTCGAGGATGCGGTCGGACAGGGTGGACTTGCCGTGGTCGATGTGCGCGATGATGCAGAAGTTGCGGATGTTGTCGTTTGCCATGGGTCCCTCCGTAATGCGGGCGTAAAGTCAGGTGTGATGCTGCTGTTCAGCAGGACAGGTAGTCGTCGATGCCGACGGTGCGGCCCTGCGCGAGGTAGACGCGGGGCACCCGGCGGGCCACCCCGCACAGCAGCTCATAGGCGATGGTGCCGGTCTTTTGGGCGATGGTGGCGGCGGTGTCGGCCTGGCAGCCGCCCCCCCACAGGATGGCTTCGTCCCCTTCGGCCGTCTGCGGCACGGCCGAGACGTCCACCAGCAGCTGGTCCATGCAGACCCGGCCGAGCACCGGGCAGGGATGGCCGTGCAGGTCGACCACCCCGCGCCCCTCGCTGAGCAGACGGGGGTAGCCGTCGGCGTAGCCGGCGCAGAGGGTGGCCGCCCGGGTGGGGGCCGCGGCGGTGAACCGCCGCCCGTAGCTGACCGACTGGCCGGGGGCAAGCTCCTTGACCATGCTGACCACCGTCTTGAGGGTCATCACCGGGCGCAGGGGCGGGCAGGCCACCTCGCCGCTGGGCGGGTAGCCGTAGAGGATGATGCCGGGGCGGCCCATCCGGCGGCCGGCAGGCAGGCCGGCGGGCCAGTCCGGGTAGAGCAGGGTGCCGGCCGAGTTGTCGCAGTGGACGAGGGCGGGCTCATGCCCGGCGGCCCGCAGCCCCTCAAAGGTCCGCAGGAAGAGGGCGTGCTGCGCCCTGGTATAGGCGACGCTGTCGGCGCCGGCTTCGTCTGCGGCCGCGAAATGCTGGAACAGCCCGGTCATCCGCAGGCCGGGCAGGGTGCAGGCTTCGACCATTTCGCGCAGGGCGGCGTCGAAGTCGGTGCGCAGGGCAAAGCCGATCCGCCCCATGCCGGTGTCGGCCTTGAGGTGGATGTCCACCGTCACCCCGGCGCTCTGCGCCTCTGCCGCGAGGGCCCGGGCGTAGGGCAGGGAATAGCAGCACTGGGTGATGCGGTGGGCGGCCAGCACCCCGGCAAAACAGGGGTCGGTCCGCCCCAGGATGAGGATGGGCAGAGCCTGCCCCGCCCGGCGCAGCTCCAGCGCTTCGGTCAGGCGGCTGACGGCCAGCCAGGCGGCCCCCGCCTCGGCAAAGGTCTGTGCGCAGCGCACCGCGCCATGGCCGTAGGCGTCGGCTTTGACCACCGCGCACAGGGGCATATCCCCGGCCAGCCGCCGGGTGGTCTTGAAGTTATCGCGCAGGGCGTCCAGGTCGATCTCGGCCCAGACGTGCCGCTCAAACAGGTGTTCCATAAGGTCTAACCTTCTCCGTTCTGATGCTCCTGATGGGGCGGGATGACAAAAGACCCCCGCCCGGTGTGCAGCGGCCGCCAGCCGTCGATGCCGCTCTCCTGCAGCGCGTGCAGGGTCTTTTGGCGGAAGGCGTGGTCGGTGCGGCAGCGCTCCCGGACGAAGTCCTTGGTCTTTTCCCGGGTGGTGGCCCCGTCGGCGGGGCAGCGGCTCTTGACCACCGGCAGCCCCTCCTCATAGACGGCGGCGCGCACCTCGCTCTCGGTGGCCAGCAGCATGGGCCGGATGAGGGTCAGCCCCCGCCGGGACAGCCAGGTCACCGGCGAAAAGCAGCCGATCCGCCCTTCCTGCCAGAGGTTCATGTAGAAGGTCTCGACGGCGTCGTCCAGGTGGTGGCCCAGGGCTACCTTGTTGCAGCCCAGCTCCTGCGCGGCGGTGTGCAGGGCCCCGCGGCGCATCTTGGCGCAGAGGGCGCAGGGGTTCTTCTCCTGCCGCTGCTCAAAGATGACCGGGCCGATGTCGGTCCGCCGCACCTGATAGGGGACGCCGTATTGGGCCATCACCGCTTCGAGGGGGGCGTACTCCCCCGGGACGCCGCCGAACTGCGGGTCGAGGGTGACGGCGTACAGCTGATAGTCGAAGCCGATGTACTGCCGCAGCAAAGCAAGGCCCACCGTCAGCGCGACGCTGTCCTTGCCGCCCGAGACCCCCACAAGCACCCGGTCGCCGGGGGCGAGCATCTCGTAGTCCTGCACGGCTTTGCGCATCAGGCCGGTCAGCCGCTGCATGGCGCTCTGCCCGCTCATGCGAGGGTCACGCTTTCGATCAGGTTGAGCACGTCGTTGATGGAGGCAAGCCGGGTCAGGGCAGAGACGTAGATCACGTCCCCGCTGTCATAGGTCAGGGTGGCGAGGACGGCGTAGTAGGCCTGGATGTCGCAGCGCACCGCCTCCACCTGGGCGCCCGGCACCTCGATCTTGAGCCTGGACGGGTGGATGACGCCGTAACTGGCCCGCAGGTCGTCCTGGCTTTTTTCCAAAAAGTCGTCGTAGGTGGCCCCGTCCCCCCGCTGGAAGAGCACCACCTGGTACTGGTCGTCGTCGGCGTCCTCGCTGGAGGCGAGCTCGAGCACCGGGCCGAGGGCGGGGTCTTCGGTCATCCGGCAGACCGGCCACCGGGCGGATTCATAGTAGACGGCGACGCCGTTCTCGGCGGTGTAGCGGGTGTCGGGGTCGGCGGGGGTGCGCCGGCTGGTGATGAACAGCAGCACCCCATAGACAGCCGCCCCGAGGAAGATAAACGCGGCCATCCCGATCAGCAGGCGGGAAGAACGCTTCTGCGCGGCGGCCTGGCGGTCGATCTCTCTGGGCATGGGCAAGGGTCTCCTTTACAGATGATACTATGCGCCGGGGCGAAGCGCAAGACGCCCCGCGCGCGGTATCTTATAGTATAGCATAAAACCCCGCAGATTTACAGTGCGCCCCGTGTGCCGAAAAACAAAAATGCGACGCGAGCATTTGCGAGCATTCAAGATAAAACGTGAGATTTTGAAAGACAGAGAAAACTGCGCCTGAAAAAATGAAAAATCGTGTTGACAGGCGGCTTTTGATGGGGTATACTAACACTCGCGCCCCACCCGGCGCCTGAACTGTTACGAATGCTTATCAGGAGGATATAGATATGAGCACTACTCTCGTAAAGCCCGCTGAAGTCGAGCGCAAGTGGTATCTGCTCGACGCTGCCGGCAAGCCGCTGGGCCGCGTCGCTGCCGAGGCTGCCGTCCTGCTGCGCGGCAAGCAGAAGGTCAACTTCACCCCCAACGTGGACTGCGGCGACTTCGTGGTCATCGTCAACTGCGACAAGGCCGTCCTCACCGGCAAGAAGGCCGAGCAGAAGTTCCACATCACCCACTCTGCCTACATCGGCGGCCTGAAGAAGGTCCAGTACAAGAAGCTGATGGCTGAGAACAGCAACCTGGCTATGACCTACGCTGTCAAGGGCATGATCCCCTCCAACACCATCGGCGCCAAGGCCCTGACCCGCCTGCACTGCTACAAGGGTGCTGAGCACGCTCACGCTGCGCAGAAGCCCGAGAAGATCGAGTTCTAAGAAGGAGGCAATCGAATATGTACGAAACCAAACCTTATTTCTACGGCACTGGTCGTCGTAAGGATTCCGTTGCCCGCGTTCGCGTCTACGCCGGCACCGGCAAGATCACCGTCAACGATCGTGAGCTGGACAACTACTTCGGCCTCGAGACCCTGAAGCTGATCGTCCGCGCCCCGCTGGTCCTGCTGGGCGTCGAGGATAAGTTCGACGTGGTGGTCCGCGTCAACGGCGGCGGCGTGTCCGGCCAGGCCGGCGCCATCCGTCACGGCATCAGCCGCGCCATGCTGCAGCAGAACGAGGAGAACCGCGCCGTCCTCAAGAAGGCCGGCTACCTCACCCGCGATCCTCGTATGAAGGAGCGCAAGAAGTACGGCCTCAAAGCCGCTCGTCGCGCTCCGCAGTTCAGCAAGCGCTGATTTCAATTCAAAACAGCTCAAAAACCCCGAAACCATGCGGTTTTCGGGGTTTTTCCTTTTCAGATCGTTTGCCCTGTTTTGGCATAGTCTGACCCGTTTTGAACCATTTTTTATGGGTTAAATTAAGGACAACCACCCCCAAAACGGGGGCTAATGGGTTAAATCATAGGACAACTTTTTTGCCCCCGCTCCATCCCAAGAGATCATTTTTGCTTTTTTGCCCCTCTGAAATTTTATGCAAAATCGGTTTGGCAGAGTTTGACCCAATCTGAACAAATGAATATGATTTTATTGCGAAAGCGTTCAGCGTTCCAGCTGGGCGCTTTTTGCATTTCCGGGGACCGACGTTCCGGGATTAGAAAAAGCCGTCACTCTTTTTTTCAAGAAAGCAGTGGCGGCTTTTTCTATTTCCAGAACCAAACACGACCAACAGAAACGAGGTGAAATACGATGAACGCACAAATCATTGCCGTCGCCAACCAGAAGGGCGGCGTCGGCAAAACGACCACCTGCGCGAACCTGGGCATCGGGCTGGCCCAGGCCGGGAAGAAGGTGCTGCTGGTGGACGCTGACCCGCAGGCCAGCCTTACCATCAGCCTGGGCAACCCGCAGCCGGACAAGCTGCCCTTTACCCTGTCCGACGCGATGGGCCGTATCCTGATGGACGAGCCGATCAAACCCGGCGAGGGCATCCTGCACCACCCGGAGGGCGTGGACCTCATGCCCGCCGACATCCAGTTGTCCGGCATGGAGGTGTCGCTGGTAAACGCTATGAGCCGCGAGACCGTCCTGCGGCAGTATCTGGACACCGTGAAGGGACAGTATTCCCATATCCTCATCGACTGCCAACCCTCCCTCGGAATGCTCACGGTCAACGCGTTGGCCGCCGCCAATCGGATCATAGTCCCCATCCAGGCGGGGTATCTGCCCGCCAAGGGCCTGGAACAGCTGCTGTCTACTATCAGCAAGGTCAAGCG
>DWXX01000122.1 GCA_019118985.1 Candidatus Faecalibacterium faecipullorum | reverse complement strand
TTCTTCAGCACGCCCTTGGCGCGGGCCTTGTCGATCGCGGAAACAGCAGCCAGGACAGTTGCGTCCTTGTCAGCGGCTTTGGCATCGATGGCAGCGTTTGCCTTCTTGACGACTGTTTTCAGGTTGGTCTTGATGGCCTTGTTGTGCGCCCGCTCTGCGGCAGACTGAGCAACGCGGTCCTTCTGAGATTTGATGTTAGGCAATTCCGTTCCACCTCCTTGGCTACCTATAACAGCGCATCTTATGATACCATATTCGCCGCATCTTCGCAAGCTTTTTTTGCAATTTTGTTTGAAAAATTTTCTGCCGCCCATACTCAGGCCAAACCAGGGCCCTGCCACGGGCCGGAAAGGCGGCAAAGATGCGGTACACCGACATGGCGGACGAGCTGTTCGGCCCCGGCGGGCGGGGCGGCGAAGGGGGCGGGGTGCGCCTTGCCTCGCTGCGGCGGGGCGGGGTGACCATCACCCGGGTGGAGGTGGCGCGGGACGGCCTGGCCCGCCCCCGGGGCCGCTACGTCACCCTCGAGACGCCCCGCCTCAGCCTGCTGGACGAGCGGGACACCCCTGTCATCGAGGCGGCCGCCGCCGAGCTGCGGGCCCTGCTGCCCCCCGCCGGGCCGGTGCTGGTGCTGGGGGTGGGCAACCGCCGGGTGACCGCCGACGCCCTCGGCCCCCGCACCGTGCAGCACGTGCTGGTGACCATGGGGGCGGGCCACGGGCTGCCCATCCGGGGCATCCGGCCGGTGGCGGCCATCGCGCCGGGGGTGTCGCAGGCGGCAGGCATCAGCCTGCAGGCTCTGGCCGCGGCGCTGGTCGGGGCCATCCGCCCGGCCGCCCTCATCTGTGTGGACAGCCTCTGCTCCTCCGAGGCGGAGCGCCTGGGCCGGACCATCCAGCTGTCCGACACCGGCCTTGCCCCCGCCGCCCCCGGCAGCGGCCGCCACCTCGACGCCGCCGGGCTGGGGCTGCCTGTCATCGCGGCGGGCATCCCCACCCTGATGGAGTCGGACGAGGGGCACGACCTGGTGGTCACCCCCCGCGCGCTGGACAGCGTCATCGCCCACGGGTCGGCCCTGCTGGGGGCTGCCATCAACCGCGCCCTGCAGCCCCGGCTGACCGTCAACCAGCTCTGCTGGCTGTCAAGCCAGGCATAAAAGGCCCGCCGCGGCGCATACAACGGTCTATAGGCCGTTTTGCGGCAGGGAAGGAGGCAGCCGGATGCAGCAGCAAAAGACAGGCACCGCGCGGGCGGCGCTCGGGGCGGCTACGGTCATGCTGGCCCTGACCGTCTGGGGGCGGGGGGCCGCGCTGGCCCTCGCGGGGGCGCTGGTAGGGCCGCTGCCCGCCCTGTACACCGCCCTCGACTGCCTGCGCGGCAGCGACGATCCGCAGCCCGCCGGCAGCGCCCCGGCAGACCCCTCCCCGGACGGGGGCGACGCCGCCGGCAGCGCCCCCGCCGCCGACCCCACCGCCATTGAGCGGTATCTCGTCCCCCTGCAGACCGACGCCGAGCGCCCCGCCGACGCCGGGGCCGTCATCGAGACCTTCTACGGGCAGGGCAGCGGGGAACAGTACATCCCCTGCGCCGCCGGCACCATCAAGAACAACACCAGCGTCCCCGCCGCCGACGTCGCCGCCGAGGCGGGGCAGCCCCTGCCCTTCGCCGTCGAGCTGAACAGCCCCGACCCGCAGGTGCTGATCATGCACACCCACGCCACCGAGTGCTACCGGATGAGCGAGGGGCTGTGGTACCCCGCAGGGGACGGCGCCCGCACCACCGACCGCGCGTCCAATATGTGCGCGGTGGGCCGGGTGATCGCCGACACCCTCAACGCCGCCGGCATCCACACCCTGCACGACGAGACCTTGAACGACTACCCCAGCTACACCGGCAGCTACGCGGCCAGCCGGGCGGTGGTGCAGCAGTATCTGGCCCAGTACCCCAGCATCAAGGTGGTGGTGGACGTCCACCGCGACGCCATCGAGGACGGCGCCGGCGCCCGCAAAGCCCCCGTCACCGAGATCGGCGGGCGCAAAGCCGCGCAGGTCATGCTGATCTGCGGCTGTGACAACGGCAGCACCGTCTCGCTGCCCAACTGGCGGCAGAACCTGCGCTTTGCCGCCGCCTGGCAGAGCGCGATGGAAAGCGCCTACCCCGGCCTGACCCGCCCGGTGCTGTTCAGCTACCGCTTTTACAACCAGGATCTGACCACCGGCAGCCTGCTGCTGGAGGTGGGCACCCACGGCAACAACCTCAACGAGGCCCTCTACGCCGGGCAGCTGGCCGCCCGGGCCCTGGCCGGCCTGCTGCGCGGCAGCGCAGGCGGTTGACAAACCCGCGCAGATATGCTATAGTTGCCCTGTCTCAAAAGCCTTGATCGGGAAAAGTACCTCCCCCCACGACGGCACAGAGAGCAGGCGGCGCTGCGATGCCTGCCCGCAGGGAGAGGGAACGAACACCCGGGAGCTGCAAACTGAACCCCGCGCTTTTCCAAAAACGCGGGCAGTAGGCGCGCCGCCCGCCCCAGCGTTAGAAGGGGAGTGCTTTGCCGCCTTTGTGCAAACAGGGGCAGAGCATCCGAGACCGGCCGCCGGCCGGTGAATTCAGGTGGCACCGCGGACATTACAAGACAGCTTGTTCGCCCTGGACATAGGGCAAAAGCTGTCTTTTTTGTTTAGGAGGCATTTATGGAACGCACCGAGATCGCATCCCTCTACCGCGCCGCCCCCGCCGACGGCACCGTCCTGACTGTCTGCGGCTGGGCCAAGAACATCCGCGACAGCAAGAACATCGGCTTCATCGCTCTGTCGGACGGCGGCTGCTTCAAGACTTTGCAGGTGGTCTTTGAAGCCGGCAAGCTGCCCAACTACGACGAGGTGGCCCACGCCGGGCTGTACACCAGCATGAAGGTGACCGGGCGGCTGGTCTTGACCCCGCAGGCAAAGCAGCCCTTTGAGCTGAACGCCGACAGCATCGAGATTTTGGGCGCATGCCCGTCCGACGCCTACCCGCTGCAGAAAAAGAAGATGAGCATGGAGTACCTGCGCACCATGCCCACCCTGCGGCCCCGCACCAACACCTTCAGCGCCGCCTTCCGGGTGCGCAGCGTGGCGGCCTACGCCATCCACCGCTTCTTCCAGGAGAACGGCTTTGTCTACGCCCACTCCCCCCTGCTGACCGCCTCTGACTGCGAGGGCGCGGGGGAGATGTTCCGGGTCACCACCCTCGATTTGGCCGACGTGCCCAAGACCGACGACGGCCAGGTGGACTACAGCCAGGACTTCTTCGGCAAGCCGGTCAACCTGACCGTCTCCGGCCAGCTGGAAGCCGAGGCCATGGCCATGGCCTTCGGCAAGGTGTACACCTTCGGGCCCACCTTCCGCGCTGAGAAGAGCTTTACCACCCGGCACGCCGCCGAGTTCTGGATGATCGAGCCCGAGATGGCCTTCTGCGACCTGTCCGGCTACATGGACGTGGCCGAAGCCATGACCAAGTACGTCATCCGCTATGTGCTGGACACCTGCCCCGACGAGATGGACTTCTTCAACAAGTTCATCGACAAGGGCCTGATCGAGCGGCTGGAGCTGGTAGCCGGCAGCGACTTCGCCCGGGTCAGCTACACCGACGCCATCGAGATCCTGAAAAAGAACAACAAGAAGTTCCAGTACCCCGTCGAGTGGGGGGTGGACATCCAGACCGAGCACGAGCGGTACCTGACCGAGGTGGTCTACAAAAAGCCGGTCTTTGTCACCGACTACCCCAAGGAGATCAAGAGCTTCTACATGAAGCAGAACCCCGACGGCCGCACCGTCGCCGCCGCCGATATGCTGGTGCCCGGCATCGGCGAACTGATCGGCGGCAGCCAGCGTGAGGAGGACTACGACAAGCTCTCCGCCCGTATGGACGAGCTCGGCCTGGACAAATCGAGCTACGACTGGTACCTCGACCTGCGCCGCTTCGGCACGGTGGAGCACGCCGGCTTCGGCCTCGGCTTTGAGCGGATGCTGATGTACCTCACCGGCATCCAGAACATCCGGGACGTGCTGCCCTTCCCCCGCACCGCCTACGGTTTCTGATCTTCCGGGCGCAGAGGGTCCGGCCTGCGGTGCGGGCCGGGCTTTTTGCACCCCATTTCCCCCCAAGGAGGCCCCGCCTGTGGAAAACATCGCCCCCGCCCTGCTGGCCTGGTTCGACGCCAACCGCCGCAGCCTGCCCTTCCGCGACGACCCCACCCCCTACCATGTCTGGGTCAGCGAGATCATGCTGCAGCAGACCCGGGTGGCCGCCGCCCTGCCCTATTACGAGCGGTTCATCCGCGCGCTGCCCGACATCCCCGCCCTGGCCGCCTGCGAGCCGCAGCGGCTGGATAAACTGTGGGAGGGGCTGGGCTACTACCGCCGGGTCCGCAGCATGCAGAAGGCCGCGCAGCTGGTCTGCGAGCAGTATGGCGGGCAGCTGCCCGCCGACTACGACGCCCTGCTGGCTTTGCCCGGCATCGGGCCCTACACCGCGGGGGCCATCGCCTCCATCGGGTTCGGGCTGCCGGCGCCGGCGGTGGACGGCAACGTGCTGCGGGTGTTCGCCCGGCTGTACGACGACGCGGGCCCCATCGACGACCCGGCGGTCAAGCGGCTGTTCACCCGGCGGGTGATGGCCTGGCAGCCCGCCGGCCGCCCCGGCGACTACAACCAGGCCCTGATGGAGCTGGGCGCCCTGGTCTGCCTGCCGGGGGGCGCGCCGCTGTGCGCCCGCTGCCCGCTGGCCGGCTGCTGCGCCGGGCTGCGGGCCGGCACCGCCCACGCCCTGCCCCGCAAGGCCCCGCCCAAGCCCCGCCGCGTCCTGCCGGTGACCGCCGTCCTGGTGCGGGAAGAGGGCGCCGGCCGCCGCCTTTTGCAGCAGCGCCCGGCGTCGGGGCTGCTGGCCGGGCTGTGGCAGCCCCCCGCTTTTGAGGGGGCGGCCCTGGACGGGCAGGCGGTGGGCGCCGCCCTCGCCTCCATCGGGCTGGACCCCGGGCAGGCGCTGCCCGAAGCCCTGCCGCCGGCCAAACACGTCTTTACCCATGTGGAGTGGCAGCTGACCGGCTGGCGCGTCACCGTGCCGGCGCAGCCGGCCCCCGCGGGCTGCGTCTGGGCCGCTCCGGCCGACCTGGAAGGGCGGTACGCCCTGCCCGCGGCCTTCGCAGCTTACCGAAAATTCCTGCTGGAGACCTAGATTTTTTGTGGATTGCGGTTGTAATTTTATCCAAGTGCGGGTATAATAGAGGTATTCCGGGGCCGGCTGAACGGCCTGCCCTGCCGGCTGGGGGTGGGTACAGGATGTCTTTTATGCTCAAAACCTCTGTCCATATGGCTTCGGCCCTGCTGGATGGGCTGCAGCTCGGGCTGTATCTTGCCTGCCGGTATCAGGACATCAAAAAGCGCCTTGCGCGTGAAAAGGAGAGTGCTCGACCTATGAAGAAATCCTGTCTGATCGCTGTGATCGCCGCCCTGGCCGCTGTGGCCGGCGCCCTGGCCGCCGTGGCTGTCTACCTCCGCCGCCGTGAGAAAGAGCTGGACGAGTATGAGCGCCTGCTCTTCGGTGAGGACGAGGCCGTCCCCGTCGAGGACGAGGATGAGGACGCAGACACCGCGCCCGCCGACGAGGCTGACGACCAGCCCGCCGACGACGCAGAGTAACCAACAACCAACACAAAACAGGGCGCACCGAGGGGCCGGCAGGGCCGCCGGTGCGCCCTTTTGCATTGCGGGCAAACGCGCGGACAAAGACGTGAAAACTACAGGAGGGACTGGTATGCGGATCATCCAAAACATCCTGCTCTGGCTTTTGGGGGTGGCGGCGGGCATCGCCGTGCTGCTGGGCGCGGTGATGGCGGCAAGCTACGCCTTCACCACCGACGGCAGCCGCCCCGACCCGGCGGCGCAGTTCGGCGGCGCGCAGCTGGAAGCGAACGGCAGCTGCTGGCAGGTGCCGCTGATCGGCGGCATGCTGGACCGGGCCTTCTACGCCCCCTCCACCCTGTCGGTGCAGAAGCTGGGGGTCCTCTATGAGGCGCACCCCGCCGTCACCCTGCCGGACTGGGCGACCCACGCCACCCTGCGGATCACCGCGGACGGCCTGGGGGACGCCGCCTACTTCGACGGCACGGTGGAGGAATACGCCGCCTTCCTCTACCCGGCCAACGGCGAGTACAAGGCCGAGCTGACCGTCTGGCGTCTGCCGGCAGGGATGACCGACGTCGACTTCGACCGCCCCGCCGACGGCGCGCTGGTACGCAACGCCGGGCTGGAGCGGCCGGCGCAGCCCACCGGCTACTACCGCTATGCCTTCCGCTACACCATCCAGGCGTCGGCCGAGCTGGAGCTGTCCGCGCAGCGGATCGAGCAGGGGGGCATCGCCGCCCTTGAGATCGGCGGGATGGTGGGCAGCGAAGAGCCGGCCGTCACCACCGACCTGGGCAGCGTCCGCTGCGTCCGTAGCCCGGCGGGGTGGCGGTGCTACATACCGGCGGCCTACAACGCCTCGGCCGGCAGCCATGAGATCACCGTCGCGGTGGGGGGCGAGACCCTGACCGCCAGCCTGGTGGTGACCGCCAAAGCCTTCGGCGAGGCGGAAGCTCAGCCCGAGCCCCCCGCCGACGCCGCGGCCAACGAGGAGTTCCGCAGCGCCATCTGGCCCCTGTACGAGGCCGCCCCCCGGGACAAGATGTGGCAGGGGGCCTTCCTCAGCCCGGTCGAGACCTACACCGTCCTGATCGACTACGGCCAGACCAAAGTGACCGACGGCGAGCGGGGGGCGCAGTCCAACTCGACGCTGCTCTACACCATCCCGGGCGAGCCGGTGCGCGCCCCGGCCGCCGGCGTGGTGGCAGTGGCGCAGCCCCTCGCCCTGACCGGCAACACGGTGGTCATCGACCACGGCTGCGGGCTGCGCAGCTACCTCTACGGCCTGGCCGGCATCGACGTCAAGCCGGGGCAGACGGTGGAGCGCGGGCAGGCGGTCGGCCCGGTGGGGGAGACCCTGACCCTCGACTTCAAGATCGGCAGCCGCAGCGTCAGCCCCTGGCCCCTCTTCCAGACAAGCGGCGGCGCCTTCTGGCGGGAATTTTGAGCCTTTTCGGCCCCGCAACCCCATTGCAACCGACTTTTGCGGAATAGTTGGTGGATGCAACCGGCCCTTTCTGGTAGACTGAGGCCACCAAACGAAAGGAGCTGTTCTGTATGAGATTCACCCTGTTCCAGGGCGTCGGCCTTGCCCTCGCCCTCATCATCTGGCTGGTGGTGGTCGGCACCATGATCCTGATCACCGTGCTGGTCATCAAGGCGCTGTGGACCTACATCAAGGTCAACACCAAGGCGCGGGAGGTCAAAAAAGAGACGGCCGCCGTCCGCAAGACCCTGGCCGAGACTCTGAAAGACCACCGCACCCGCTGCAAAATGACCCAGGAGTTCGTGGCCGAATCCATCGGCGTCTCCCGCCAGGCGGTCAGCAAGTGGGAGACCGGCGACTCCGACCCCACCATGTCGAACCTCGTCCTTCTGGCCAAGCTCTACGGCGTGCCGCTGGAAGAGCTGCTGGAAAACGTGATCTGACCCCCTACGCAAAACACCCCTGCCGGGGCACGGCAGGGGTGTTTTTGGGTCGATGGTTTGTATGGTTTTTGATTTTCAGCCGGGGCAGATCACAGGCCGGCCTGGGCCAGGGCGTCCTTCACCGCATCGATGATGCCCTTGCTGGAGAAGCTGGCGCCGGCAGCCACGTCGACGTCGGTGGACTGCGCCGCGATGATGGCGTCGGGGATGGTCTCGAAGGCAGGGTCAGAGACGCCCGCGGTCTCGCCGTGGGACAGCACTTCGATCTTGCTGATCTTGTCGCCGTCCACGGTGACCTTGACCTTGATGGTGCCGCCGAAGCCCTCGCCCTCGCCGATGTACTCGTTGTCGGCCAGGGTCTCCTCAGCGGCGGGCGCCTCGGGGGCAGCCTCCATGTAGCCGAAGTGGATGTTCAGCAGCTCGGCGGTCTTTTTGGCCACGTCGGCGCTGACGCCGCCGCAGCGTGCCAGACGCCGGGGGTCGCTCATCTCGGTGATGCCGGCGGCGGCCATGAAGGTGGTGACGCTGTCAGCGCAGTTGACCGACTTGGCGACGGTGGGGGTCTCCGCCTCGATCTCGGGCTGGTAGATGGGCAGGTTGGTGGTGGTGTACCAGTTGAACAGCTCCTTGATGATGGCAGAAGCGTCCTCCGGGGCGCACATCAGGCCGACGATGGCAGACGCGCCGCCCAGCGAGCCGCACAGGGACCCTGCGCCGTAGCCCGTCTTGCCGTTGACGAACATCTCGGCGGGGATGGCGGTGTAGGGGAAGCCCACCTTCTCCTTCAGCTCGGTCAGCAGGGCGTTGGCCACGGCAAAGCAGCAGCCGTTCTGGTAGAAGCTCTCGTAGCCCAGCTGCTCCACACGGTCGAGGTCGAACTCACAGTGGGGGTAGGGGTGGGCGGGGATCTCCAGCTCGGCAGCCTCGGCGGCGGCTTCGCTGCTGGCGGCGGGCTGCGAGGACGCCGCCACCGACGAGCTGGACGAAGCCTGGCTGCAGCCGGTCAGACCGAGAAGAGCCAGACCGCTCAGCGACAGACCGGTCTGCTTGAGGAAGGTTCTGCGGGATTCAAAGTAAGACATGTAAAAACTCCTCCTTTACATGACAAAGTCTTAACAATATCCATTGTACGCCTTTTTTCGACTTTGTCAACACCCTATACATACCAAAAAACTCCTCCGTCGGGTCTAGGGACGGAGGAGTCTTTTGTAAGGAGGAAAATCAGAAGGGAGCTCTTCTGCGTTCCAGGGGAATTGGACCTTTCACCTGTTTTGAGTAGGGGATAGCAAATCAGTTGTTGGGTGTCTGCTCGCCAAGGGTGGCGGAGACGGTGATCATCTGGCCTTCACGGGCGACGGTGATGGAGATCACGTCGCCGGCGGCGTGCTGATCCACAATGGCGGAGACGTCGTCCCGCGCGGCGATCTCGGCGCCGTCGATGCTGACGATGCGGTCGCCCGGCTCAAGGCCGGCCTGCGCCGCGCCCGAGCCCGCGCTGACTTCGACGATGTAGATGCCGAAGGCGGACACGCCCAGCTGCTGCGCGGTGGACGCGTCGGTGACGGCGATGTAGGTGATGCCCAGATAGGGCCGCCCGCTGACATAGCCGTTTTCCAGCAGATCCTGCGCGATGGCGATGGCGCTGTTGATGGGGATGGCGAAACCCAGACCCTCGGCGCCCGAAGCGTCCGACTTGGCGTTGACGATGCCGATCAGCTCGCCCGCCATATTGAACAGCCCGCCGCCCGAGTTGCCGGGGCTGATGCTGGCGTTGGTCTGGATGAGGGACAGGTGTAGAACCGACCCGTCGTTGCTCTCGATCGAAACGTCGCGGTTGAGCGCGCTGACGATGCCGTTGGTGACGGTGCCGCTGAGGTTGCCCAGGGGGTTGCCCACGGCCACCACTTCTTCACCCACCGCAAGGGCGTTGCTGTCGCCCACCACGGCGGGGGTCAGCCCCTCGGCCTCGATCTTCAGGACAGCCACGTCGCTGGCCGAATCCGAGCCGATGATGGCAGCGGTATAGCTCTCGTCCCCGACCTGTACGGTCACGTTGTCCGCGCCGTCCACCACGTGGGCGCAGGTCAGGATGTAGCCGTCGTCGCTGATGATGACGCCGCTGCCGGCGCCCGACTCCACCTGCCGCTGGCCGAACCAGGACCAGTTGGAGTAGACCACCGCCTCGGTGGTGATGGGCACCACGCTGGGGGTGACGAGGGCGGCTACCTGGGCGGTGCTCAGGTTGTCGCCGCCGGTGGAGGTGGAGGAAGCCAGCGCCTCCTCCAGCTGTTCGGTGCGGTCAGAAGCCTGGATCACAAGCCTGTTGCGCTCGCCCACCATGCTGCCCGCATAGCCGCCGGCAAAGCCTACGGCTGCGGCCAGCACCAGCGCCAGCACGCTGCGGAGGATCCTGCCCACGCTGATGCGGCGGCGCTTTTTCTGGGGGATGCCCGGGTCGGGCACCGGCCGGTATTCCGGGGTGCGGGGCGGCTGGCTGCCGCCGTCCCCCGGCACGTCATATTGGTTGGCGGCATTGCTGCCGCTGCTGCCTGCGTTCACATAGCCGGTGCCGCCATTGTCGGAAGAATTGTAGAGGGAGGAATAATCATATTCCCATTTGTTCTCTTTATCCATGTTCAAGTCATCCTTTCAAGGGGCGGAAGGGGAGGGGAGGTCTTGACCTTTCCCCTTCGGCTGACTATATTGTAACCGTAAATTGTGAAAACCGATTCATGCCCCCGTGAAGAATATGTGAAAAATTTGCCCGAAACAGGAGGACGCCATGCAGCTTGTTCAGACAGAAGAGGGCTTCGACCTCTATAAAGAAAAGACCCGGGTCGGCCGGTGCGCCGTCCGGCCCGCCGCCGGCCCCGCCCGGGGGGCGGACATCGGCCTTGTCTGGGTCGACCCGGCCTGGCGGCGGCGGGGGTACGGCACCTATCTGCTGCGGCAGCTGCTGCACCGCTTCGGCGGCTACGACCGCGAGGCCGAGAGCCTGTTCACCGCGCCGCTGCCCGCCGACGAGGGCGAGCGCGCCTTTTGGGCCGCCTTCGGCTTTGCGCCGGAGGGGGATGCGCTGATCCGCCGGCGCCGCCCCGACCTGACCGCCGTCCGCTTTGCGCAGGACTTTCTGGCGCAGCATCTCGCCCGGCCCCGGCTGCTGATCGACGCCACCTGCGGCAACGGCGGGGACACCGCCTTCCTCTGCCGCCTGGCCGGGGCAGAGGGGCGGGTGCTGGCCTTCGACATCCAGCAGAAGGCCCTCGACGCCACCCGCGCCCGCCTCGCGCGGGAGGGGCTGGACGACGGCCGCTGCCGGCTGATCCTGGACAGCCACGAGCACCTGCTGCGCTACGCCGCGCCCGGCTCTGCCGACGGGGTGATGTTCAACTTCGGGTGGCTGCCGGGGGCGGACCACGCCGTCCACAGCGACGCGGCCAGCAGCATCCCCGCCCTTGCCGCCGCCCTCGACGCGCTGCGCCCCGGCGGGGTGCTGTCGGCGGTGCTCTACAGCGGCGCGGTGATCGGCGACAGGGAAAAGCAGGCCGCCCTCCATTGGATGGAGGCTCTGCCCATCGCGCGGTACACCGTGCTGACCTGCCGCTTCGCCAACTGGGCCGACACCGCCCCGCTGCCCTGCCTGGTGCTGAAAAAATAGGCGGGCGGCGGCATTTTCCCTCTTGCGCAAAGGGACGTTTTGGCGTAATATAAAGTATGTGTGTAATTTTACAGTCAGAAGCCCAAACGGCAGGAGAAAGACCCATGTGACACCAGTTCTGAGCCGGACCTGATCCATACAGTATATTTATATACGACCCCCAAACCAGAAAGACAAGAGGTACCCATGACAAATCGTGAAGAAATCGAGCGCCGCCGGACGTTCGCCATCATCAGCCACCCCGACGCCGGCAAGACCACTCTCACCGAGAAGCTGCTGCTCTACGGCGGAGCCATCAACCAGGCCGGCTCGGTCAAGGGCAAGCAGAGCGCCCGGCACGCCGTCTCGGACTGGATGGACATTGAAAAGCAGCGCGGCATCTCGGTGACCAGCTCGGTGCTCCAGTTCGACTACGCCGGCAAGTGCGTCAACATCCTGGACACCCCCGGCCACCAGGACTTTTCCGAGGACACCTACCGCACCCTGATGGCCGCCGACTCGGCGGTGATGGTCATCGACGCGGCCAAGGGCGTCGAGGCGCAGACCATCAAGCTGTTCAAGGTATGCACCCTGCGCCACATCCCCATCTTTACCTTCATCAACAAGATGGACCGCGAAGCCCGCGACTCCTTCGAGCTGATGGAGAACATCGAGGAGATCCTCGGCATCAAGACCTACCCCATGAACTGGCCCATCGGCTGCGGCAAGGACTTCAAGGGCGTCTTTGACCGCATCTCCCGCAAGGTGCTGGCCTTCTCCAGCGACGGGCGGGCCAACGGCGTGCGCAAGGTGGACGAGGTGCAGCTCGAGCTGGGCGACCCCGGCCTGGACGAGCTGCTGACCCCCTACCTCCACCGCCAGCTGGTGGACGAGATCGAGCTGCTGGACGGCGCCGCCGAGGAGTTCGACCTCGACCGGGTGCTGAAAGGCGAGCTGAGCCCGGTCTTTTTCGGGTCGGCGCTGACCAACTTCGGCGTCGAGCCCTTTTTGCAGGAGTTTCTGCGGCTGACCCCCACCCCGCTGGCCCGCGCCGACAGCCTGACCGGCGAGCCGGTCGACCCCTGCCGGGAAGAGTTCTCCGGCTTCATCTTCAAGATCCAGGCCAACATGAACAAGGCCCACCGTGACCGCATCGCCTTTATGCGGATCTGCTCGGGCAAGTTCGAGCGCGGGATGGAAGCCTACCATGTCCAGGAGGGCAAGAACATCAAACTGGCCACCGGCACCCAGCTGATGGCCTCTGACCGCGCCATCGTAGACCAGGCTTACGCCGGGGACATCATCGGCCTGTTCGACCCGGGCATCTTCTCGATCGGGGACACCCTGTGCACCGGCAAGAAGAAGGTGCAGTTCGCCGGCATCCCCACCTTCGCGCCCGAGCACTTCGCCCGCATCGAGCAGAAGGACACCATGAAGCGCAAGCAGTTCGTCAAGGGGATGGAGCAGATCGCCCAGGAGGGCGCCATCCAGATCTTCCGCGAGGTGGGCGGCGGCATGGAAGAGGTGGTCGTCGGCGTGGTGGGCGTGCTGCAGCTGGAAGTGCTGGAGTACCGCCTGAACACCGAGTACAACGTCGAGATCCGGATGCAGCATCTGCCCTTCGAGCAGATCCGCTGGATCCAGAACGACCCCGACAGCTACACCCTGCGTGAACTGGACCTGACCAGCGACACCAAGGCGGTGGAGGACATGCGCGGCGCCCGGCTGCTGCTCTTCACCTCCGACTGGGCCGTCCGCTGGGCCGTCGACCACAACCCCGACCTGCAACTGAGTGAATTTGGGAATCTGGAGTTTTAAGGCTGCAAAGGAGGCGGCGTCATGGACCTTGCACGGCTGATGCACAAACGGGAGCTCTACCAGCAGGCGCTGCCCCGCATCCCGGCGCTGACTCTGCAAAGCTACGAGCGGGCGTTCGAGGTGGAGTACACCCACAACTCCAACGCCATCGAGGGCAACACCCTGACCCTGATGGAGACCAAGCTGATCCTGGAGGACGCCATCGCCCCGGGCGGCAAGAGCCTGCGGGAGATCTACGAGGCTGCCAACCACCAGAAGGCCTATCGCTACGTCAAGGACTGCATCGCCCAACAGCTGCCCCTCAGCGAAAAGATCGTCAAGGACATCCACGCCATCCTGATGGAGAACATCCTGGTAGGCGGGGTGTACCGCAGCGTGGACGTCTACATCTCGGGCGCGCAGCACACGCCGCCCTCCCCCAACGAGATGTACCGGCAGGTCAAGGACTTCTACGCCGACCTGGGCTGGAAGGGCGGCGCCCTCGACCCTGTCTCCTTCGCCGCATGGACCCACGCCGAGTTCGTCCGCATCCACCCCTTCCCGGACGGCAACGGGCGCACCTCCCGCCTGCTGATGAACTATCAGCTGCTGGCGGCGGGCTTTGCGCCGGTGTCCATCGCCAAAGAGGACCGTCTCGACTATTACAACGCGCTGGAAGCCTACGCCGTGGAGGGCGACCTGCGGCCCTTTGCCGAGATGGCCGCCGCTCTGGAAGAAAAACAGCTGGACCGCTACCTTGCCATGGCGGGACAGTGACAAAAACCACACGCCGCTGCGGTGCCCA
Organism: Candidatus Faecalibacterium faecipullorum; assembly: GCA_019118985.1. Taxonomy (GTDB): domain Bacteria; phylum Bacillota; class Clostridia; order Oscillospirales; family Ruminococcaceae; genus Faecalibacterium; species Faecalibacterium faecipullorum. The sequence goes on along the minus strand of DWXX01000122.1, from coordinate 9,372 downwards.
CCGCGGCGGCTGTCTGTTGTGAGCCATCGAAACGATTTGGAGGCGATGCTGATGAACCATGACCTGACGCGCGGGCCGGTGATGCGCTCGATGCTGCTGTTTGCCATCCCCATGATCCTGGGGGACCTGCTGCAGCAGTGCTACAATGTGGCCGATACCCTGATCGTGGGGCGGTTCGTCGGCACCGACGCCCTGGCGGCGGTGGGGTCGGCCTACTCGCTGATGACCTTTCTGACCTCCATCCTGCTGGGGCTGTGCATGGGCAGCGGGGCATTGTTCTCCATCCGGTTCGGCCGGCGGGACGCCGACGGCCTGCGGGAGAGCATCGTCTCCTCCTTCGTCCTCATCGCGGGGGCGGCGGCGGTGCTGACCGTCCTCTCCTTCGCCTGCCTCGACCTCATCCGGGTCTTTCTGCAGGTGCCGGCCGAGGTCTGGGGGCTGATGCGGGCCTACCTGGCCGTCATCTTCGCGGGGATCCCGGCGGTGTTCCTCTACAACTACTTCGCCTCCTTCCTGCGGGCGGTAGGCAACAGCGCCGTGCCGCTGGCCTTTCTGGCGGTGTCGGCGGTGCTGAACATCGTGCTGGACCTCTGGTTCGTGCTGGGTCTGGGGCGGGGAGTGACCGGCGCAGCCGAGGCCACCGTCATCGCGCAGTACCTGTCGGGGATAGGCATCGCCGCCTATGCCCTGGCCTGCCGGCCCGAGCTGCGGGCGGCGCGCAAAGACCTCCGCTTCCGCCCCGGCTGCCTGCGGGAGGTGGCAAGCTACTCGCTGCTGACCTGCGTGCAGCAGTCGGTGATGAACCTGGGCATCCTGATGGTGCAGGGCCTGGTGAACAGCTTCGGCCCGGTGGTGATGGCGGCCTTTGCGGCGGCGGTCAAGATCGACTCCTTTGCCTACCTGCCGGTGCAGGACTTCGGCAACGCCTTCTCCACCTTCATCGCGCAGAACTACGGCGCGCGGCAGGACAGCCGCATCCGCGCCGGGCTGAAGGGGGCGGCGGCCGTGTCGGTGGGCTTTGGGGCGGCGCTGTCGGCGCTGGTCTGGGCCTTTGCCCGGCCGCTGATGGGCCTCTTTGTCGACGCGGGGGAGGCCGACGTCATCGCCGCCGGGGTTCGCTACCTGCACATCGAGGGGGCGTTCTACTACGGCATTGGGGTGCTGTTTCTGCTCTACGGGCTGTACCGCGCCCTCGGCCGCCCCGGCATGAGCGTGGTGCTGACCGTCATCTCGCTGGGCACCCGGGTGGCTTTGGCCTACATCCTGTCCGCCGGGCCGCTGGGGGTCGCCGGCATCTGGTGGGCGGTGCCCATCGGCTGGGCCCTTGCCGACGCGGCCGGCGTCGGCTACTACCTGCTGCGCAAAAAACAGCTGCTGGACGCGCAGTGAGCCGCTTGCCGCTGCGTCCCTTTTTTGCTATAATGGGAAGTACCAGACCCATAAAGCACAAAAAGGAGGACATGTTATGCAGATCAAAAAACTTGCGGCCAAGTTTCTCGCGGCTGTGCTGGCGGCGTCCATACTGACCGGCTTTGCCGCCCTGCCCCTGGACGCCTCCAACGAGGCGCAGACCCTCGACTACGACGCCCTCAACCAGACGCTGGAGGAGTACAAGGCCACCGGCCGGGCCAACAGCATCGAGAATCTGGACGCCCAGCTGTCGGCCGGGCAGATCGACCAGGCGACCTACAACACCCAGAAGGGCTATGTCTGCCTGGCGCAGGGCAACGCCACCGTCGCCAACCTGCCGGTGCTGGACACCTACCTCGACCGTGTGGTCGAACAGATGAACGGCACCCCCAAAGACCAGGCCAACGAGTGCCTGGGCAATGTGCCCAAGTCGGACATCGCCAGCGAGGTCTTTGCCGGGGCGGGGCTTGGGTCGTTCCGCTTTCTCACCTCGGTCTGGTACGGCACCGCTGACACCGTCGCAAGCGGCATCACCTACAACGTGACCCGCATCGCCGCCGAGGCGCAGGACGACGGCTACCTGGTCTCCACCTTCTACGTCGGCTGCAAGCCCTATACCACCCAGGAGAACACCCAGATGATGGTCTACGCCATCCTGTACCAGAAACCGTGACCCACCCGGCCCGCCCGCTGAGGGCGGGTCTTTTTTGATTCGTTATTTACTTTCATCTTGCGCCGTGCTATCATGAAGAAAATGCAGCAAGCGAGACAGCAAGACAGAAGGTGTTGGTATGAAAACGAAACTTACCCTGCGGGAGCTTTTGGCGGTGGGCAGCATGCTGTTCGGGCTGTTCTTCGGGGCGGGGAACCTGATCTTCCCCGCGTCGATGGGGCAGCTGGCCGGCAGCAGCGTCCTGCCTGCGGCGGCGGGCCTGCTGGTCACCGGGGTGGGGCTGCCCCTGCTGGGGGTGGCGGCCCTCGGCATCAGCCGCTGCGACGGCCTGGCCGCCCTCACCCGGCGGGTGGGGCCGTGGTACAGCCTGTTTTTCACCTGCCTGCTCTACCTGACCATCGGGCCCTTCTTCGCCATCCCGCGGTGCGCCACCGTCCCCTTTGAGGTAGGGGTGGCCCCGGCGCTGGGCGGCGCGGGGCAGTGGGCTCTGACCGTCTTTTCGGCGGCGTTTTTCGCGGCGGTGCTGTGGTTCTCGCTGCGGCCGGGCAAGATCCTGACCTGGGTGGGCAAGGTGCTCAACCCCATCTTCCTGGTCTGCCTGGGGGTGCTGCTGGTGACGGCGCTGGCAGACCCCATCGGCCCGGCCGGCGCCGCCGCCCCGCAGGGGGTGTACGCCGAGTCGGCCTTTGTGGGCGGCTTCCTCGAGGGGTACAACACCATGGACGCCCTGGCTGGCCTTGCCTTCGGCATCGTGGTGGTCAACGTCATCCGCGGCCTGGGCGTGACCGAGCCGGGGGCGGTAGCGGCCAACACGGTGGCGGCGGGCTGCCTGGGCTGCGGGCTGATGGGGCTGATCTACCTGGCGGTGGCGCTGGCCGGCGCCGAGAGCCGGGCGGCCTACCCGGCCGCCTCCAACGGCGGCGAGGCCCTGCTGACCATCGCGCGGCACTACTTCGGCTCCTTCGGGGCGGTCATCCTGGCCGTTACCGTCACCTTCGCCTGCCTGAAAACGGCGGTGGGGCTGATCACAAGCTGCGCGCAGACCTTCTGCGCCCTCTTCCCCCAAGGGCCGGGGTACCGGGCGTGGGCGGCGGGGTTCTGCCTGTTCTCCTTCGGCGCGGCCAACTTTGGGCTGGAAGCCATCCTCGCCTGCGCGACGCCGGTGCTGATGTTCCTCTACCCCCTGGCCATCACCCTGATCGCCCTGTCGCTGGCCGGCCCCCTCTTTGGGGAGGACCGCCGGGTCTACCTCTGCGTCACCGTCTGCACCCTGCCGGCGGCGGTGATCGACCTGCTGCGCGCCCTGCCGGCGGGGGCGGCCGACGCCCTCGGCCTCGGCGGCCTGCTGGACGCCGCCGCCCGCTGGCTGCCGCTGTGCAGCCTGGGCCTGGGCTGGGTCTGCCCGGCGCTGGCCGGCCTCGCCGTCGGGCTGGCGCTGCGCGCCGCAAAGCCGCGCTGAACCTTCTTGCATACAACGCCTCTTCATCCGGGCCGCGCGGCCCGGATTTTTTCACGCTCTGCCTGCATTTTATGACAGTTCCGCACCGTTCGTGCCAAAACGATTGACGGCCCGCCGGCCGGCTGGTATGATATAAGTGGCATTCTAGTTTCTCGTTCATACAACCCGACAGCAAGGAGGCAGATTATGGGCCAACACACCTATCTCAAGCGACAGTCGAGTGCTGACCGCCAGACCGCAGATACACCGGTTTCTGTGCGCTCACAGTACCCCAACAGCGCCCTCAATGCCCTTTACGGGGGGGAATCCACCTCCTACGACCTTTCAGCCATCCATGACAGCATCATGCAGCGGTTTTCCCCCGCTGTAAGGGAGAGCATCCAGGCGCAGATCCCCACCGCCGAGGCCGAGGCCGACCGTCTGTCGGCGTCGGTCAAGTCGGGCAGCCCCGACGCGGTCAAGGCCGCCATGGGCCGCAAGATGGGCGCAGACTTCTCGGGCGTGCGGTTCCACACCGGCAAAGCGGCCGAAGCCAAGGCCAGCACCGTCGACGCCCGCGCCTACACCTCCGGCAACGACGTCTACTTCGGCGAGGGCGGCTTCGACCCCGCCGTCGCGGCCCACGAGCTCGTCCACACCGCCCAGTAGCCGTCGCGACGCCGACGGTGGCCACGCCGGTGGGCGGGGTGCAGCGGGTCAGCATACGCAGAAAACCCCACCTCAAGAACAAGAAAAAAAGCCCAAGCTACTGGTTTGACAAGGACTACAAAGCTTTGCGGCGCCAGATCAAAGCGTTCGAGGCCGCAGGCCAAAATCCCTTTGCCCGGATGGATAATGAAGAGATGCTGATCAATATGGGCCAAAAATACCTTGAAAAACACTCAAACAAACACAAGGACCGCAGAGCTGAAGTGGAGAAAATGTTGAGCCAGCTCACACCGCAGGCTTTCTTTGACGAGATGGACTATACGCCGCCCTCTGAGGGGATAGCCTATAGCTCCGACGGTCAGGAAAACGTAGATGGTTGGACCGCCACCCGACTTAAAGAATTATACGGGCAGATCATGGAGGGAAACTCCAATGCCAAAACAGAGTTCATTGAGTTGAAGACTAACACAAGACGAAAAGACTACGAATAAAAACGAGATAAATCGAACACCCCCGAACCGTTTGGTTCGGGGGTGTTTTGATTCAGCCGATGTTCAGTTTTTCTTTCAGCGCCTCCTGCAGCACGTGGGAAAAGTTGATGTGAGCGGCTTCAGCTTCTTCGTTCAGCCAGGAGGGGATGGACAGCGTTTTCTTGACCGAGCGGCGGCCCCGCCGCCGTTTATAGGCCAGGGCGTCAAAGGGGATGACTACCACAAAATCCCCTGCTTCCACTGTGAGCTGCGCCGGGTCGGACGCCGCCGGCAGCTCTGCACAATCCTCCAGCATCAAACCGATCGCATCCTGTGCCATTTCGACCGCCTCATCAAGCGTATCGCCCTGGGTGCAGCAGCCCTCAAGATCGGGGACTGTGACCGAATACCCCACCTCTTCAGGGTGGAAAAGCGCAGGATAGTAACGGATGTTCTTCATTGCAGTCCCCCCCTTGCCAAAATGGGCTTATTTCAGGCCCGCCATTTTCAGGATGTTTTTCTCTGTGCCGGGTTTCAAATCTTTCGCGTGGAATGGAACGATGACGATCCTGCCGGTCGCCGGGTTCCTGTACTTCCGATGTGAACCGCTGGAACTGACATATACAAAGCCATTTTCCTGCAGCAGTCGGACGATCTCTTTCGGCGTCATCGGCATTTTGGCATCCTCCGCCTCATGTTTATGATAGCACGTATCTTACGCATTGTCAAATGTCAGTTGTATCCGTTATAACAGCCCAAAAATCGTCGCGCTGTAGGGCAGCAGGGTGGCGGAGCCGGTGCGGATGATCTCGGGGCCGCGCCACAGGCTGGAGGATACGCCGTCGCACAGCAGCCGCCAGTGGCCTTCGGGCAGGCAGACGGTGGCTTCGTGGTCGGTGGGGTTGTAAAAGACGGCGATCTCGGGCCAGTCGGCGCCGTCGCCCTCGGCGGCTTCGAGGCGCCAGCCTTCCAGCGGCGGCTCGAGGGAGAAGAACTCGATGGCGTGGGCGCTCTCCAGCTTGCCGTCACCCAGCCGGGGGAAGCGGGCGCGCAGGGCGATCAGCCCGCGGTAGTAGTCCACCAGCCCGTGGAAGCGGGCCGCCCGTCCCCAGTCCAGCTGATTGATGGCGGCGGGGGAGCGGTAGCTGTCCTTGACCCCCTTTTTGGTGCGGGCAAACTCCTCCCCCGCCTGCATGAAGGGGGTGCCCATGCAGGTCAGGTAGATGCCCGCCGCCAGCCGGTTCTGCGCCAGGATGACGTCGGGGGCGGCGGCGTAGTCCGGCTTTTTGAACTGGACGGCCAGCAGCTTATCCCACAAAGTCAGGTTGTCGTGGGCCGACACATAGCTGATGATCTGGCTGGGGGCGCGGGGGTCGACCCGGTCCTCCAGGCACCATGCCCCCACCGCCGAGCCGATGTCCCAAAAGGCGTCGTACCGCCCGTTGACATAGCCGGGGCTGCGGGCGTCGAAGCAGTTGCCCTTGATGGCGTCGCGGGTGTCGTCGCTGAACACCCCGATGCGGGTGTTGAGCATCTGCAGATTGGCCTTGTTGGCCTCGTACCGGCGCAGCATGCTCTGCCCGCCCTGCCAGGGCTCGCCGTACATCAATATCTCCTGCCCGCGGGGGAGCTTGTCGAGGGCGGCGCGGGCTTCGTTCATGGTGTCGACGTCGAACAGCCCCATCAGGTCGAAGCGGAAGCCGTCGATGTGGTACTCCTTGGCCCAGTAGAGCAGCGAATCGATCATGTACCGGCGGGCCATCGGGCGCTCGCAGCAGAACTCGCACCCGCAGCCGCTGCCGTTGGAAAAGCTGCCGTCCGGGTTCTGCCGGAAAAAGTAGTAGGGGACGGTGTCGTTCAGGACGTTCTCGTGGCGGTACATGTGGTTGTAGACCACGTCCATCACCACCCCGAACCCCGCCTTGTGCAGCGCGGCCACCATCTGCTTGAACTCCCGGATGCGCACCTCGCCGTGGTAGGGGTCGGTGGAATAGCTGCCCTCGGGGACGTTGTAGTTGGTGGGGTCGTAGCCCCAGTTGTACTGCAGCCGCAGCGGGCGGGCCTCGTCCACGCTGCCGAAGTCAAAGACCGGCATCAGCTGGATGTGGCTGACCCCCAGCCGGCGCAGGTAGTTCAGCCCGGTGGGGTAGATGCCGTCCCCGCACAGGGTGGTGCCCTCCTGGGTAAAGGCGAGGTATTTGCCCCGCCACGGCCGGTCGAAGCCGCCGTCGGGGTCCCACGAAAAGTCCCGGACGCTGACCTCCCAGATCACCCGCCGGGCAGGGGGGATGACCGGCCGCCGGTCGAACTGCCAGCCCGACGGGTCGGTGCGGCGCAGATCGACGATCATGCTGCGGTTGCCGTTCACCCCGGCGGCGCGGGCGTAGGGGTCGCCGGTCTCCCGCACCTGGCCGTTCACCCGCACCGAGAAGGTGTAGTACATCCCGTGCTGATCCCCGGGCAGGTAGATGGTCCAGCAGCCGTGCTCCCGCTTTTCCATGGTCAGCGACCCGATGCAGAAGCCCTTGTCCCCCTGGCGGTAGAGGTTGACCATCACCTGGTCGGCGGTGGGGGCCCACAGCCGCAGCCGGGTGCCCTCGCGGGTATAGTCCGGCCCGAGGGGGCCGTCGTAGTTGTAGTCCCGCTCAAACCGCTCGCTGTCATAATATGCCCGGAGGCTTTTGGGGGTCTTGACACCCACAGTCGTCACATCCTTCGCTGACCTGCAGCAAAACGTTTGTTATAGAATTATTGTAAAGGATATGCGGGCCGTTTGCAAGAGTTGTTCCCAAATATTTTTTCGTTTCGCGCCGCTTCTTTGGGCATCCTGACCAAAAAACGGCGGGCCTCTCTTGCAAAACCGCGCCCGCACCGTTATACTGGAGCCAGACAAACCAAGGAGGTGCCGCTATGGGCTACAACGACGACTGGGAAAGCCTGATGAACAGCGTGTTCGGCGCAGGGGGGCGTCTGCACACGAGCGGGGACGCCGCCCGCCAGGCCATCGAGGACAGCCGGCAGCTGCTGCGCCAGATGGAATCGGACGGGCTGCTGGCCAAAGGCGCGGCCGACGCGGCGGAGACCGGCAAAGCCGGCAGCTTCGAGGGGCTGGCCGCCGAGGTCAAGCAGAGCGTCCTGGGCCAGGACGACTACGTCGACGCCCTGGTGCGGGCCATGCGCCGCCCCTTTGTGCTGGGCGCCGACGGGCAGAAAGCCCGCAGCGTCATCCTGCTGTGGGGGCCCGAGGGCACCGGCCGCCACTACGCCCTGGCCGAGACCGCCCGCCGGATGGCCGCCCGCGGCCTGCTGCAGAGCGACGCAGCCGCGTCGGTGGACCTGGCCCTCTACCCCGACCCGGGCAGCGAAAAACTGTTTTTGCAGGACCTCTACGCCGCCCTGAACGGCCCGGGGGAGATGGTCCTCTTTGAGCACTGCGACAAGTGCTGCCCCGCCTTTCTGCGCACCCTGTCCGACCTGGCGGTGCGGGGGTCTGCGCCCCTTGCCAGCCGGTACCTCGTCAACCGGGAGGGCATCCTGGTGGACGCGGGCAACGCCCTGGCGGCCGGGGCGGTCAGCCGCATCACCCCCCGGGGCAAGTACCTGATCTTTTTCTGCCGCAAGGGGCTGGAGGAGATGGCGGGGCTGCTCGGCTCCGACTTTGCCGACGCCGTGGCCGACGTCTGCGGGACGCAGCCCTTCACCCCGGCGGCGCTGGCAGCCCTGGCGGCCCGGCTGCTCAACGACCTGGCCCGCCGCTGCGCCGAGCGCCTGCGCCTGACCCTGACCGCCGGGGCAGACGTGCGGGACTATGTGGCCGCCCGCCACACCAACAGCCTTGGCGCGGCGGGGCTGTCGGGCTGCTGCGACGACATCTTCCGCGCCCTGAGCGAATACTGCCTGCGCCACGACAGCTTCGGCGGCGGGACGGCGGCCCTCGACGTGCAGGGCGGGACGCTGCGCTTTGCCATCAACGGCGGCGCGCCGGCCCCCCTCTTCGACCTGCTGCCCGCCGCGTGGGACGGGGGCCTGGCCGACGTGCGCCGCGAGCTGGACGCCCTGGTCGGCCTGGACGAGGTGAAGGAATACGTCTTCGGCCTGGCCGACAATGTGCAGGTGCAGAAGCGCCGGGCCGCCGCCGGCCTCAAGACGGCGGGGCTGTCGATGCACATGATCTTCACCGGCAACCCCGGCACCGGCAAGACCACCATCGCCCGGCTGGTGGCCCGGTACCTCAAGGCCATCGGGGCGCTGCGGGGCGGCCAGCTGGTCGAGGTGAGCCGCGGCGACCTGGTGGGCCGTTACACCGGCCACACCGCCCCGCTGACCAACAGCGTCATCGACAGCGCCCTGGGGGGCGTCCTCTTCATCGACGAGGCGTACAGCCTCTACCGCGGCGAGCAGGACAGCTTCGGCCTCGAGGCCATCGACACCCTGGTCAAGGGGATGGAGGACCACCGCGACGAGCTGGTGGTCATCCTGGCGGGGTACACAAAGGAGATGGCCCAGTTTTTGACCGCCAACAGCGGCCTTGCCAGCCGCTTCCCCAACCAGATCGAGTTTCCCGACTACACCGCCGAGCAGCTGGTGGACATCACCGCCGCCCTCGCCGCCGCCCGGGGCTACCGCCTGGACGAGGGGTGCACCTTCCCGCTTTTGGGCTACTACCGGCGGCGGCAGGCCGAAAACAGCCGCACCGCCGGCAACGGCCGCCT
>DWXX01000121.1 GCA_019118985.1 Candidatus Faecalibacterium faecipullorum | reverse complement strand
GAAGGAGAAAAACTGCGACGTCCACACGCTGGACGTCATCGTCGGCCGCGGCGGCCTGCTCAAGCCCATCCCCGGCGGCACCTACGCCGTCAGCGACGAGCTGCTGGCCGACCTGAAAAAGGGCGTCCAGGGCCAGCATGCCTCCAACCTGGGCGGCATCCTGGCGCGGGAGATCGGCGACGCCATCGGCAAACCCAGCTACATCGTTGACCCTGTGGTGGTGGACGAGCTGCCTGACGTGGCCCGCATTTCCGGCATGCCGGAGCTGCCGCGGCGCAGCATCTTCCACGCGCTGAACCAGAAGGCGGTGGCCCGCCGCTACGCCAAGGAGCATGGCACCACCTACGATGCGCTGAACCTGATCGTCATCCACATGGGCGGCGGCGTGTCGGTGGGCGCGCACAGCATGGGCAAGGTCATTGACGTGAACAACATCCTGGACGGCGAGGGCTGCTTCAGCCCCGAGCGCAGCGGCACCGTGCCGGTGGGCGACCTGGTCAAGATGTGCTTCTCGGGCCAATACACCCAGAAGGAGATCTACAAGAAGATCTGCGGCGGCGGCGGCTTCAACGCCTACCTGCACACCAACGACGCCCGCGTGGTCGAAAAGATGGTCAAGGAGGGCAGCGCCGAGGCAAAGCTGGTGCAGGACGCCTTCTACTATCAGATCGCCAAGGACGCCGGCGCCATGGCCGCCGTCCTCTGCGGCAAGGTGGATCAGATTATCCTGACCGGCGGCATCGCCTATGACCCCTACACCCGCGAGGTGCTGGAAAAGTACCTTGGCTTCATCGCGCCCATCACCGTCTACCCCGGCGAGGATGAGCTGCTGGCCCTCTGCCAGGGCGCGCTGCGCGTGGTCACCGGCGAAGAGCAGGCCAAAGAGTACTGATCCATGAAGAGACCTTCCCTCCGCAAGTATCTGCTGGGGATGGCGGCCGGGTTCGGGGCCATCGCCCTGGGCATCGCCTTCTTTTTCCTGCTCTACCGCTTTGACGGGGTGCGGCGGGCGGCCAACACCCTGACCGCCATCCTGATGCCCTTCATCTACGGCGGGGCCATCGCCTATCTGCTCAAGCCCTTCTGCAACTGGTGCGAGGGGCTGCTGACCGCGCATCTGCCGGCCAAAGCGCGCCGGGCGGCGCCGCCGCTGGCGGTGGCTGCCAGCCTGGTGTTCGGGCTGCTGGTGGTCTACGCCCTCTTTTTGATGATCATCCCGCAGCTGATCCGCAGTGTGCTGGCCCTGTCCACCAGCTTCCCCGCACGGCTGGACGGGGCGGTGGACTGGCTGATGCGCTACTTTGCCGACAACCCCGCCCTCTACCGCTTTTTGAACGACGCCTACGACGCCGTCTCGGACGAGGTGGCCGGCTGGCTGCGCACCTCGGTGATGCCCTCGCTGCAGCAGATCATCAGCGGGGTGGGGGTCGGGGTGCTGAACGGCGTCACCGTCCTGAAAAACCTGCTGATCGGCATCATCGCGGCGGTCTATTTCCTGGCCGGCCGCAAGAAGTTCGCCGCACAGGCAAAGCTGCTGGTCTGCAGCGCGGTCAAACCGCGGTGGGCCGCCCTGATCCTGGAAGAAGCCGCCTTCGTCGACCGGACCTTCGGCGGCTTCATCACCGGCAAGATCATCGACTCGGCCATCATCGGGGCTCTGTGCTACCTGGTCTGCATCCTGGTCCCCTTCCCCAACCCGCTGCTGGTGTCGGTCATCATCGGGGTGACCAACGTCATCCCCTTCTTCGGGCCCTTCATCGGGGCGGTGCCCGCCACCCTGCTGATCCTGATCGAGGACCCCGTCAAGGCGCTGTGGTTCGTGTTGTTCATCCTGGTGCTGCAGCAGCTGGACGGCAACGTCATCGGGCCCAAGATCCTGGGCGACACCACCGGGCTGTCCAGCTTTTGGGTGCTGTTCTCCATCCTGCTGTTCGGCGGGCTGTGGGGCTTCATCGGGATGATCGTGGGGGTGCCGCTGTTCGCGGTGCTCTACGACCTGGTCCGCAAATTCGCCCTGTGGGGCCTCGGCCACAACGGACAGGCCGAACTTCTGGCAGACTACCACCGCCGCTTCTGCGGCCCGCCCGACCCATAACACAACAAAAGCGCCCCCGCCTCTTTCTGCAAGAGGCGGGGGCGCTTTGTGCTGTGTGCTTTTTTCAGAAGGTCAGGCGCATCTGGTGCCAGACCACGTCGCCGTGGGTGGAGGCGCTGACCCCCTCGTCCGCAAAGCCGAATTTGGCGTAGTAGTGGACCAGACGGTCCTTGCAGGTCAGCACCACCCCGCGGCGGCCCTCCGCCTTCGCCTCGGCGATGACGTGCTCGAGCAGCATGGCGGCGCAGCCGCGGCGGCGGTAAGCCGGGATGGTGTCCACCCCGAAGATCATCTGCCAGGCCCCCTGCGGGTCGTGGAGGGCGGGCCGGTCGTACATCTCGTCGGCAAGGTCGGGGCTGTCGGTACACATCCCGTTGACAAAGCCGACCACCTGCCCCTCGTTCTCCAGCAGCCAGAAATGGTCGGGGTAGGCCGCAAGGCGTCCGGCAAGGCTGCCGCGGCCGGCGGCCTCGGCGGGCGGGAAGCATTCAGCTTCGATGGCCGCCACCGCGTCGAGGTCGGCGGGGGCGGCGGTGCGGATCCGCATGGTCATCTTCCCTTCCCTCACTGGTCCTGCATCATGATCTTGACGATCTCTTTGTCGGTCTCCCGCATCCCCTCGCGGCCGAGCTGGCCGACGTTGCGGATGGTGTTCTCCACCCCCTTGGTGACGATGCCGTCCCCGGCGCGGAACTGCTGGCCGTTCAGGTACATGTGGTAGCCCATGATGCCGGCCTCGACGCTGGAGGCGATCTTGGCGGCGCAGCTGGGCTTGGCGCCGTCGCAGATGATGCCCGAGACGATGGCCAGGCTGTTGACCAGGGTGTGGGCGATGGCCTCATAGTCCGCCCCCTGCAGATAGGCGATGCCGCAGCCGGCGGCGCACCCGGCGCTGACCGCGCCGCAGTAGGCCGACAGACGGCCGATGCCGCTCTTTTCATGGATGGCGATCAGGTTGGAGACGGCCAACGCGCGGTACAGCCGCTCTTTGGGGACGGCCAGGGCCTTGGCGTACTCGATGACCGGCACCGACACCGTGATGCCCTGGTTGCCGCTGCCCGAGTTGATGACCACCGGCAGCTCGCAGCCGCTCATCCGGGCATCGGAACCGGCGGCTGCCTTGGCGATGGCCCGGTTGCGGACGTCGCCGCCGTAGAATTTGAGCATGGTGGAGCCGATGTTGGCCCCGTAGTCGCCCAGCAGGCCCTCCTCGGAAATCTGGGTGTTGTACTGGATCTGGGTGTCCAGCACGGGGCGGATGTCGGCCAGGTCGCAGGTGTCGGCAAAGTCCAGGATGTCCGCGATGGTCAGCAGGTCCCGGCCGGCCAGGCCGTCCTCGGTGGGGGCGTTGCCCTCGTGGCCGCAGGCGGCCGCGTTCGCCTCGACGGGGACGTCCAGCAGGACCTGGCCGTCCTTCTTAACGTGGACGATGTTGGTGTGGTACTGGGCGATGCGGACGCTGGCGGTGTGCTCCCCGGCGGCCAGCCGGACGATGATGTCAAAGATCTGGCCGTTGTCCACCGCCTCCACATGGATGGGGGTGCCGGCCAGAAAACGGCGCATCTCCGCTTTCTGTTTGTCGCTGACGGACGAGATGACCTCCAGCGCCTTGCCGGCCTGGCCGGCCACAATGCCGGCGGAGGCCGCGGCCTCGATGCCCTTCATGCCGCCCGTGTTGGGGACGATGACGCTCTTGACGTTCTTGATGATGTTGTTGCTGACCCCCAGCCAGACCGAGCCGGGC
>DWXX01000120.1 GCA_019118985.1 Candidatus Faecalibacterium faecipullorum | reverse complement strand
GTGGCCGAGCGGTGCAGCTCGTCCAGGATGAAGTCGGTGACGTCCTCGGGGTTGGAGGTGACCACCGTGCACACCTTGCGCTGGTTGATGCTCTCGATGACGCCGTCCACCACGAAGGACTTGCCGATCAGCCCCAGGAAGCTGTACAGGCCCGTCGCCATCCCGAAGATCAGCACCGCGCCGCAGACGATCAGCACGTCGCTGACCATCAGCGCGGTGCCGATGTTCAGCGAGGAATGGCGGGTCAGGATCATGGCCACAATATCGGTGCCGCCGGTGGACGCCCCGATGTTGAAGACGATGGCGCTGCCGACGGCGGGCAGCAGCACCGCGAAGATCAGCTCAAGCAGGGTGTCGTCGGTGAAGGGGGCTGCCATCGGCCAGATCGCCTCGCACAGCGAGACGTAAAAGGACAGCGCGATGGAAGAAAAGACCGTCCACCCCATGCAGCTGATGCCCAGGAAGACAAAGCCCAGCGCCACCAGCACCAAGTTGAGCACCCACATGAAGAAGCCGACGTTGAACTGCGGGAACAGCGCCGACAGCAGCACCGACAGGCCCGACGTGCCCCCGAAGGCGAAGTGGTTGGGGGTCTTGAACCAGACGATGCCGAGGGCGGTCAGGACCAGCCCCGCGTTCAGCAGGATGAAAAAGCGGAGGTTTGCAAGCAGTTTTTCCTTTTGAAAGGCGTCTTTGACTAAGTCGATCATAGTTCCTATCCTCAATGTTTCGGTTTGGGCGGCGCGAGGGGCGCGCCGGCAATGTCACACCATGGAGAATATACGATACTTGGCGCGGCATGTCAAGCATTTTGCACGAATGGGCGGCAGAAAATTTGCGGATGCTGGACAAAACGGGAAAACTGCCCCCGCCCTTCTTGCAGGAAAGGGGAAAATGTTGTATCATATACCATATTATCAAAGGAAGATCATGCGCATTTTCAGTTTCTGCAGGGGGAACCATAACATGGCAGACAAGAACTTTTTGACCGACATCATCGACGCCGACCTCGCCGAGGGCAAGGTCAGCGAGATCCACACCCGCTTCCCGCCCGAGCCCAACGGCTACCTGCACATCGGCAGCGCCAAGGCCATCTATATCAACTGGTCCATCGCCAAAGCCTACGGGGGCAAGTTCAACCTCCGCCTCGACGACACCAACCCCGCCCGCGAGGACGTCGAGTATGTCAACAGCATCCTCGAGGACCTGCACTGGCTGGGCGCCGACCCCAACGGCGGCGTCTTTTACGGCAGCGACTATTTCGAGCAGTGCTACCAGTACGCCGAGAAGCTGATCCTCGAGGGCAAAGCCTATGTGGACGACCTGACGCGGGAGGAGATGCGGGAGTACCGCGGCGCCGACGCCGGCAAGCCCAGCCGCCCCTCCCCCTGGCGGGACCGCACCCCCGAGGAGAACCTCGACCTGTTCCGCCGGATGCGGGCGGGCGAGTTCAAGGAAGGGGAGAAGACCCTGCGGGCCAAGATCGACCTGGCCAGCCCCAACATGAACATGCGTGACCCGGCCATCTACCGCATCAAGTATGAGCACCACCACCGCCAGGGCGACAAATGGTGCATCTACCCCATGTACGACTTCGCCCACCCCATCCAGGACGCCATCGAGGGGATCACCCACAGCATGTGCAGCCTGGAGTTTGAGAACCACCGCCCCCTCTATGAGTGGGTGATCTCCAACCTGTTCGGCACCGAGTTCCCCAAACAGCGGGAGTTCGCCCGGCTGAGCATGACCAACACCGTCATGAGCAAGCGGTACCTGCGGGAGCTGGTCGAGACCGGCATTGTGGACGGCTGGGACGACCCCCGGATGCCCACCCTCTGCGGGCTGCGCCGCCGTGGCTACACCCCCACCTCCATCTTCACCTTCGTGCGGGAGGCGGGCATCGCCAAATGCGACAATCTGATCGATATGCGCCAGCTGGAAGCCTGCGTCCGCAGCGAGCTGGACCTGACCGCCCAGCGCCGGGTGGCGGTGCTGCACCCGGTCAAGCTGATCGTCGACAACTACCCTGAGGGCAAGACCGAGACCTTCCAGCTGGCCAACAACCCCAACCGGGACGCGGCCGACTGCTCCACCCGGCCGGTGACCTTCAGCCGCGAGGTGTGGATCGAGGCCGAGGACTTCGCCGAGGTGCCGCCCCCCAAGTTCAAGCGGCTGACCGTCGGCGGCGAGGTGCGGCTGATGGGGGCCTATATCGTCCGCTGCACCGGCGTGGAGAAAAACGCCGACGGCAGCATCGCCGCCATCCACTGCACCGCCGACCTTGAGACCGGCTGTGACTGCCCCTGTGACGGCCGCAAGGTCAAGGGCACCATCCACTGGGTCAGCGCCGCCCACTGCATCGAGGCCGAGGTGCGGCTGTACGACAAGCTGTTCACCCGCGAGAACATGGGCAATCTGCCCGAGGGGGCCAGCTACAAGGACTTCCTCAACCCGGACAGCGTCACCGTCTGCGCCGGCTGCAAACTGGAGACCGCCCTCGCCGACGCAAAACCGGGGGAAAAGTTCCAGTTCGTCCGCAACGGCTTCTTCACCCCCGACTCCAAACACCCGGGGGTGTTCAACCGGGTGGTCACCCTGCGGGACAGCTTCAAGCCCGCAAAGCCCGCCGACTGCCCCCAGAAATGACCCGACCCTGATGAAAGGAGGAGCTTTGCCCCTATGCCAAAACGCATCCTGCGCAACGCTCTGCTGATGGCCGCCGTCACCTTTTTGATGGCGCTCGGCCTGCTGTTCTATATCCGCAGCACCGGCCCCCTGCCGGGGGGCGGCGCGCCCGGCAGCGTCCTGCTGCACGACGGGGTGTACACCTCGGCCCAGCAGGGCTACCTCAGCGAGGTGACCGTCACCGTCGCCATTTCGGGCGGGCGGGTGGCCTCGGTGGAGGCCGATGCCGCCGGCGAGACCCCGGCCCTCGGCGGGCTGGCCGCCGCCCAGCTGGCCGCCGAGCTGACCGAGACCGGCTCGGCCCACGGGGTGGACGCGGTGGCGGGCAGCACCTACACCAGCCAGGCCGTCCTGGCCGGGATGGAGGACTGCCTGGCCCAGGCGGCCGCCGGCTGACAAGATGACAATGGCGTTCCCGCGGCGCGCGCTGCGGGGACGCCTTGTTTTGAACAGGAGACCTGGTATGGAAAACATCTTTGACTATACCCTCCTGCCCGACGGCGCGGCGGCGCTTGTGCGGGCCTACGGGGACAGCCCCCTGCTGTCTTTGCCCGAAGCCCTGCCGGCCCCCGGCGGGATGGCGCCGCTGCGCGTCCTCGGGGCCTATTGCCTGGCCGAGACGGTGCGCGGCGCCCCCCGGGGCCCCGTCCTGCGCTGTGGGCGGGCAGGGGACGGCGCGCTCTGCCCCCTCCCCTATGACCCGGCGGCAGACCTGCACCCGGCGGCGGGCCGCTTTCTGGAGGAGGTCGCCCTGCCTGACGCGCTGCGGCAGATGGACAGCTGCGCCTTCTACAACTGCCGCGCCCTGCGCCGGCTGACCGTCGGGGCGGGGCCGCTGACGGTGGGCAGCGACGTCTTCCTCAACTGCTTTGCCCTGACCGAGGTGGTGCTGCGGGCCCGCCCCGACGCGGCCACCGGGCTGTACGCCATCGTCAGCAACATCGCCGGCAACCTGCGGGCGGTCTTTGCGCCGGCGGGGCAGGTCTGCGCCGCCTTCCGCTACCCCGAGTACTGGGAGGACATCGAGGAGACCCCCGCCCATATCCTGCTGCACACCTTCTCGGGGCAGGGGTACCACTACCGGCAGTGCTTCCGGGACGGGCGGCTTTTGTGGGACGAGTACGACGCCGTCTTTGCCCAGGGGCACGGCGGGGACGACCCGCTCTACATGGCCCTGCTGGGCTTCGACCGGCTGCGCTTTCCCTGGCAGCTGAGCGAAGGGGCTGCGGCCCGCTACCGCGCCTTTCTGGCGCAGCAGGGGGCAAAGGCAGCCGCCGCGCTGATCCGCGCCGAGGACCGCGAGGGCCTCAAAGCCCTGCTGGGCCTCGGCGTGCTGGACGGCCCCGCCCTGCGGGCAGCCGCCGCCGCGGCGCAGCGGGCAGGGGACGCGCCGGCCGCCGCCCTGGTGGCGGAAGCCGAGCGCCGCGCCGCGCCGCCCCGGCCCAAACGCCGGCGGTACACATTCGACGACTTTTGACGACAGGCCCGGGAGGTGACCCCCTATGGCAAACAAAGCGCCGGTGGACTACAACGCCCCCTTCCAGTCCGCCCGGCCCGAGACCCACGAGGAATGGCAGGCCCGGATGGCCGGCGAGGTGCTGGCCGTCCTGCGCAGCGGGCTGTACCTCGACTTCCGCTTTCTGGACCAGGCGCTGGGGGCGCTGACCCCCGCCGCCGAGCCGCGGTGCCGGGTGATGGCCACCGACGGCGTCCGGCTGTTCTACCAGCCCGAGGCCCTGCTGCGCCTCTACCGGGAGAACCCGAAGTACCTCAGCCGGCTGTATCTGCACACCGTCTTTCACTGCGTGTTCCGGCACCTGTGGCTGCAGGGGGCGCGGGACGCCGCCCTCTGGCAGCTGGCCTGCGACATCGCGGTGGAAAACGTCATCGACGGGCTGGGGCGCAAAAGCGTCGCCCGGCCGCTGACCTACGTCCGCCGCCGCGCCTATGAGGCGCTGACCGCCGGCGGCCATGTGGCGGCGGCCGCCCCGGCCTACCGCTGGCTCCTGACCCAGACCCCCGGGGTGCAAAAGCAGCTGGCCCGGGAGTTCTACGCCGACGACCACCGCCTGTGGCCGCAGCCGGGCCGGCAGGACCCGCCCCCCCAGAGCCTCCCCCAGGCTCAGGCCGCCTGGCAGAAGATCGGCCGCCGGATGGAGGCGGAGCTGGAGCTGCACGCCCACCAGGCGGGGCAGGACCCCGGCGCCCTCGCCGAGGCGGTCAGGGCGGCCAACCGCAGCCGGGGCAGCTACCGGGACTTCCTGCGCCGGTTCTGCGTCCTGCGGGAGGAGCCCCGCCTCGACCCCGACACCTTCGACCTCAACTTCTACACCTACGGGCTGTCCCTCTACGGCAACCTGCCGCTGATCGAGCCGGTCGAAACGCGGGAGAGCAAAAAGATCGAGGAGATCGCCCTGGTCATCGACACCAGCTACTCCACCTCGGGGGCGCTGGTCCGCAGCTTCCTGTCCGAGACCTACGCGCTGCTGAAAGAGCGGGAGAGCTTTTTCCGCCGCATGAACCTGCACATCATCCAGGCCGACAACAGGGTGCAGAAAGACCACCTCGTCACCACCGAGGAGGAGCTGATCGCCCTGATGGACCGCTTTGAACTGGCGGGGGGCGGCGGTACCGATTTCCGCCCCGCCTTCGACTATGTGACCCGGCTGTGTGAGGAAAAGAAGTTCCACAACCTGCGGGGGCTGCTCTATTTCACCGACGGACTGGGGACCTACCCCGCCCGGCGGCCCCCCTATGAGACGGCCTTCCTCTTTCTGGGGGAGAAGTTCGACGACGCCGGTGTGCCGCCCTGGGCCATGAAGGTGGTGCTGGAAGAGGACGAGTTCGCCCGCCCCGCCGCCGCCGGCCCCGCCGGGCCCGTCGCCCTCCTGGACGAGGAGGAAGAGGACCTCTACCGCGACTTAAACAATTCGTGAGGACTGTACCTATGAACATCAAACGCGCCAAAGAAGAGATCGAGCGGGCGGTCAAAGCCTACCTCGCCAAAGACCCCCGGGGGGAGTACGCCATCCCGGCGGTGCGGCAGCGGCCCATCCTGCTGATGGGCCCCCCGGGCATCGGCAAGACCCAGATCATGGAGCAGGCCGCCCGGGCATGCGGGGTGGCCCTTGTCTCCTACACCATCACCCACCACACCCGGCAGAGCGCGGTGGGCCTGCCCTTCATCCGGCAGAAGCACTACGGCGGGCGGGACGTCTCGGTCACCGAGTACACCATGAGCGAGATCATCGCCTCCATCTACGAGAAGATGGAGGCCACCGGTCTTCAAGAGGGCATCCTCTTCATCGACGAGATCAACTGCGTCTCCGAGACGCTGGCCCCCACCATGCTGCAGTTTCTGCAGTGCAAGACCTTCGGCAACCAGGCGGTGCCGGCGGGGTGGGTGATCGTGGCGGCGGGCAACCCCCCCGAGTACAACAAGTCGGTGCGGGAGTTCGACATCGTCACCCTCGACCGCGTCCGCCGGATGGACATCGAGCCCGACCTGCCCGCCTGGCGGGAGTACGCCCGGGCGGTGGGCATCCACGGGGCCATCCTGAGCTATCTCGAGCTGCACCCGCAGAACTTCTACCAGATCAACGCCGACGTCGAGGGGACGCAGTTCGTCACCGCCCGCGGGTGGGAGGACCTGTCCAACCTGCTGGACACCTACGAGGCCATCGGCCTTGCCGCCGACGAGGCGGTGGTGCGCCAGTACCTGCAGCACAAGCGGATCGCCGAGGACTTCGCCGCCTACCTCGACCTCTACTACAAATACCGCGACGACTACGGCGTCGAGGAGATCCTGGCCGGGCGCCCCCGCCCGGCGGCCTATGCGCGGCTGCTGAACGCCCCCTTTGACGAGCGGCTGTCCCTGGTCAGCCTGCTGCTGGCCGGGCTGAAGGCCCGCTTTGCCGCCTCGCTCGGGCAGGACGCGGTGGCGGACGAGTGCTACGCCCTGCTGCGTCAGCTCAAGCAGGACATCGCCGCCCTGCCCGACCCCGAGCCCGGCGACCCCGAAAAACTGCTGCTGCAGCAGATCGCCGACTGCGAGGCCGAGACCGCCCGCCTGCGGGCCGCCGACGCGCTGGACAAAGAGGCCCTTGCCCGCCGCCTCGGGGTGGAGGCCGCCCTGCGGGACTGGGCCGGGCAGCTGCGCCGGGCCCACGCCGCCGGCACCCGCGAAGCCCTCGAGCTGCTGCGCAGCTACTTTGAGGCCATGGCCGACGGCCGGGAGGAGGCGCAGCAGGCCGCCGCCGCTGCCCTGGAAGCCGCCTTCGACTTCATGGAGCAGGCCTTTGGGGAGAGCCAGGAGATGGTGGTGTTCGTCACCGAACTGGCGATGTCGCCGGCGGCCCACACCTTCATCGCCGAGAACGGCTGCGAGCGGTTCTTCCGCTACAACCGCGACCTGCTTTTGGACAGCCGCAAAGCCGCCCTCGACCGCGAGCTCGCCGCCGAAGCGCAGCGCCACGGCGCCGGACCGAAAGGCTGAGCCGCACCCATACACAGCAAAAGCCCGCGCAGGCGTTGCAGGCACCTGCGCGGGCTTTTTGGCTGGCGTCATAGCTGGGGGTCAGTCCAGGTTGTGCTTGCGGCAGAACAGCTTGGAGGCGAAGTACATCCCCACCCACAGGCCGACGGCCAGGACGAGGTAGAAGGGGTTTTCCAGGGCGCTGGTGAGGGACTG
>DWXX01000119.1 GCA_019118985.1 Candidatus Faecalibacterium faecipullorum | reverse complement strand
TACAGCATCTCGGGCCGGTGCGGCGTCTTTGCCAAGACCGACATCCAGACCCTGCTCAACCAGGGGGCCAGCCGGGCGGACATCGCCCTGTCGGCCTTCCACGCCATCGCCAAGCAGACCATCGGCGGCCTGGCGCAGGGGCTGGAGATGACCCCGCCCGTCATCTTTGAGGGCGGGCCCCTGACCTACAACCCCACCCTTATAAAGGTATTCGCCGAGCGGCTGGGCCTGACCGAAGAGCAGGTCATCCGCCCCGACGACGCCGACACCATCGTCGCGCTGGGCGCGGCGCTGGCTTTGGACGAGCTCTACCCCCTGCCCACCGGCCACGCCGCCCCCATCACCCCCGAGCAGGCCATCGAGCGGCTGTCGGCCGAGCCCCCCGCCGCCGAACAGCACGCCGCCGAGCGCTACTTCAAGGACGACGCCGAGCGGGACACCTGGCGGGCCACCCGCGCCCTGCCCCCCCTCGCCCCGCCCGACGTCAAGGCCGGGGACACATTGCGGGTCTACATCGGGGTGGACGCCGGCAGCACCACCGGCAAGCTGGTGCTGCTGGATGAAAACGAGAAGGTGGTGGACCGCTTTTACGCCAACAACCGCGGCGACCCCATCGAGGTCATCCGCCGGGGGCTGCTGGAACTCTACAAGAAGTATACTGCCATGGGCGTAAAACTGGAGGTACTCGGCCTCGGCACCACCGGCTACGGCGAGGTGATGCTGAGCAAAGCCTTCGGCGGCGACTACCACACCGTCGAGACGGTGGCCCACGCCGCGGCCGCCTGCCACTACCTGCCCGACGTCACCTTCCTGCTGGACATCGGCGGGCAGGACATGAAGGCCATCTGGATCAAGGACGGGGTGGTCACCAACATGCTGCTGAACGAGGCGTGCTCGTCGGGGTGCGGCTCTTTTCTGGAAAAGTTCGCCGCCACCCTCGGCATCCCGGTGGAGCAGATCGCCGACGCGGCGTTCCGCGCCGAGAACCCCGCCGAGCTGGGCAGCCGCTGCACCGTCTTTATGAACAGCAGCATCATCACCGAGCAGAAGAACGGCCGCACCCCCGACGACATCATGGCGGGGCTGTGCCGGTCCATCATCAAGAACGTCTTTACCAAGGTGGTGCGCATTTCCAGCCCCGCGGCGCTGGGCGGCCGGGTGGTGGTGCAGGGCGGCACCTTCAAGAACGACGCCGTCCTCCGCGCGCTGGAGCAGTACCTGGGCCGGACGGTCACCCGCGCGCCCTACCCCGGCGAGATGGGGGCCATCGGCGCGGCACTGCTGACCAAGCGCCAGGCGGAGGAAAACGGCCGCCCCGCCAGCCATTTCATCGGGTGGGAGGCGCTGCCCGCCTTCACCTACACCCAGAGCCAGAACGAGCCCTGCCCCTTCTGCCAGAACCACTGCAGCCGCACCGTCATCCGCTTCCCCTCGGGGGAGAGCTTTGTCACCGGCAACCGCTGCGAGCGGGGCGAGATCCTGGGCGACCCCAAAGACGAGGCGGTCCGCGCCCGGGTCCTTGAGACCAACCGGGCCATCCAGAAGACCCCCAACCTCTTTGCCCTGCGGGAAAAGCTGCTCTTCGCCGACTACGACGCCCCCGCCCTCGCGCCTGAGCTCGGGGTGACCATCGGCATCCCGCGGGTGCTCTCTTTCTGGGAGACCATGCCCTTCTGGAACGCCTTCTGGCGTAGCCTGGGCTTCAAGGTGCAGCTGTCCGGCCGCAGCACCCGCCCCCTCTATGAAGAGGGCCTGGCCGCCGTCACGTCGGACACCGTCTGCTTCCCCGCCAAGCTGGTCCACGGCCACCTGCGGGACCTGGCCAAGCGGAAGGTGGACCGCATCTTCATGCCCTCCATCACCACCGTCCAGCCCGAGAGCACCGCCGCCACCAGCGAGTCGATGTGCGCGGTGGTCAAGGGCTACCCCATCGTCATCCGCAACTCGGACAACCCCGAGCGCCGGTGGGGCATCCCCTTTGACGCGCCGCTCTTCCACTGGCACCGCCACACCGACCGCGACCGCCAGCTGGCCGGCTACATGTCCGCCACCTTCGGCATCGACCCGGCCCTGACCAAACGGGCCATCGCCGCCGGCGACGCCGCCCAGGCCAGCTTTGAAAGCCAGCTCAAGGCCGCCGGCCGGCAGGTGCTGGACCGCTGCCACGCCGACCACAGCTACGCGGTGGTCCTGGCCAGCCGCCCCTACCAGAACGACGAGCTGGTCAACCACGCCCTGCCCGAGCTGTTCGTCAGCCTGGGCATCCCGGTGCTGACCACCGACGCCCTGCCCGAGGTCAACAAGGTGGACCTCTCCCGCAGCCGGCTGGACATCGTCAACAACTACCACGCCCGGATGCTCTCGTCGGCCATCCTGGCCGCGCGGGACAACTGCCTGGAATACGTGCAGATCGTCAGCTTCGGCTGCGGCCACGACGCCTACCTGTCCGACGAGATCACCCGCCTGATGCAGGAGATCGCGGGCAAGAGCCCCCTCATCCTCAAGCTGGACGAGAGCGACGCCCAGGGCTCGCTGCGCATCCGGGTCCGCTCCTTCATCGAGACGGCGGCCATCCGCCGGGCCCGCGGGGCCGCGGCCAAGGTCCGCCCCCTGCCCGACCCCTACCCGGTCAAGTTCACCAGGGCCGACGTCAAGGAGCGGGTGGTCCTGGTGCCCAACACCTCCCACGCTTTCTGCCGGGTGATGTCGGCGGCCTTTGCGGCGCAGCACATCCGGGCCGTCCCCCTGGCCGTCGGCCGGGAGGAGGCCATCCGCCTGGGCAAGCAGTACGTCCACAACGACATCTGCTTCCCGGCGCAGATCGTCATTGGCGAGGCGCTGGCCGCCCTGCGCAGCGGCCAGTACGACCTGCGCCGCACCGCGGTGGCCATGGCCAAGTACATCGGCGACTGCCGCCTGACCCACTACAGCGCCCTGCTGCGCAAGGCGCTGGACGACGCCGGCTTTGCGGGCATCCCCATCCTGACCAACGACGACAAGGACAGCCACAACATGCACCCCGGCTTCAAGATGAACCTCGCCTCGTCGGTCAACCTGGCCTTTTCGCTGCCCATGATCGACGTGATGGAGGAGCTGCTGCGCAAGATCCGCCCCTACGAGACCACCCCCGGCGCCGCCGAACAGGCCTTTGAAGCCGGCATGGACGCCATCGTGGACGGGATGACCCGCCGCGGCATCCCCGGGCTGAAAAAGGGCTTTGAGCGGGCCATCGCCCTGATGAAGGGGGTAGCCTACGACCGCAGCCGCCCCCGCCCCACCGTCCTGATCGTGGGCGAGTACCTGCTGAACTTCCACCCCGGGGCCAACCACGACATCGAGAAGTACCTCGAGGCCAACGGCTTCGAGATCATCGAGGCGCGGATGACCGACGTCATCCGCAAGACCTACTTCTACATGGACGCCCAGATCAAGGAGTACCGCATCGACAAGCCCGTCGGCGAGAAGCTGTGGTACCGCACCGCCGACGAGATCTTCAACGCCGCCCACGACCTGACCGACGCCATCGCCAAGGCCCACCCCCTCTACCACAAGGCGGCCCGGATGCAGGACATCGTCCGGGCGAGCGACCCCATCATCCACCACACCTTCGACGCCGGCGAGGGGGTGCTGATCCCCGCCGAGATCCTGCACCACGCCAAGGAGGGCTGCCGCAACTTCATCATCCTGCAGCCCTTCGGCTGCCTGCCCAACCACGTGGTGGGCCGCGGGGTGGCAAAGCGCCTCAAGGAGATGTACCCCGACGCCCAGATCCTGCCCCTCGACTACGACCCCGACGTCAGCTTCGCCAACCTGGAGAACCGGCTGCAGATGCTGATCATGACCGAAAAGGCCAAGGAACAGCCCGCCGCCGGCGCCCCCGGCCAGACCCCGCCGGCGCCCCCGGCCGCCGCCCCCGCCCGGCGGGACAGACCCGCCGGCGGCGCCCGCCGCGCCAGCCGCACCGCCGCCGTCGTACCGGCGCAGCCTTAAAAACAGGCCCCCCGCCCCCTGCCAGCCGGCAGGGAGCGGGGGCCTTTCTTGTATCCAAACGCGGCCTGTATGCGGCAAAGTGCTACTTTTGATGTTCCGCCATGCAGTATTGTTTCATTTGTGAGATATATAAAAAATTTCCGGGCGTCTATTGTGCACAAATCCCAAAAATTTTTATATAAACTTGTCCAGTCTCACTATTGCGCACAGTTTCCGTAAAAGGGTATAATAGGAATCAGATAAGGCGCGTCCCTTAGCGTGTGGGGGGCGCGGCCGTACCTACAGTCTGATGAATGAAGGAGAAT
>DWXX01000118.1 GCA_019118985.1 Candidatus Faecalibacterium faecipullorum | reverse complement strand
AAGCACATCGGGGGCGAGTACCGGGGCTATAAGGGCGTGTCGGTCCACCCGGATTGCGCCCTGAATTAAAAAATCTCCAGGAAGTGAAAATTTCCCGCCCTACGCGCCCGCCTTTTGGCAGCAGACCAAATTTTCATTGTATTATCGTCTATTTTTGAAGCCTCATCCGCCCGCCTTGCCGCCCTGGGATCTGCCCGGGAGGGCGTTTCCGGGCGCATCCGGGCGGGAGGGCGGATCGGGCGGGTATTTTTGAGTTCCTGCTTGTAAAATTTTCCGGCATCCACAGGATGGATGCCGGCTTTTTCCACACTTGGGAACTTGGGATTTCAAGATCCCGTATCAACTGGGTGTGTGGACCAGAACAGGAGGTGTCGTTGAACAAGAAAAAAGCTGTAAACAACTCTTGTTACCCGGACGAAGTCATCGAGCGACTGGCCCGATGTTTTTATCCGGCGATTCTGGAAAGCTTCAGCAATGAGGAAGACCAGCGAGCTTTTGCTGCGTGGCAGGCAGAACAAGCCCGCTGTTCGGCAAAAGAAAAGCAGGACGTTCCCGTCGGGGAACGCCCTGCCATACATAGACAGCTTTTTTCAAGTTGGGTGCGTCCTGCGGGGCGCACCCTTTTTGTTTTCCTAGACAAGGTGGAATGAATCAGGCTAAGCGAGTTCTCAATTTCTGGCAATGTTCCTGGAGAAGCTCTCTCTGAGAGGTACCCTGATTCAGTTTTCCGAATAAAACCAAAAATCCGAACCCTTCTCCCACAGGAAAAAGGTTCGGATTTTCTAGGTTTGGTGCGATGGAAGGGACTCGAACCCCCGGCCTACTGATTCGTAGTCAGTCACTCTATCCAGCTGAGCTACCAACGCATGTGCTCCGTTCGGAACGAGATATATTCTACCATCAGCGGGGCGGTTTGTCAACAGGTTTTTTGAAAAAAGTTCTGCAAACTTCTCGGCCGGTGCTTCCGGGGCGTGCCTGCGGTCAGAAGCCGCCGGCTTCGGCGGCCAGGCGGCGGGCGATGGCACGGCCGGTGGGGGTGGCGGCCAGCCCGCCGAGGCCGGTCTCCCGCAGGTCGGGCGACAGCTGGCGGCCCACCCGGCCCATGGCGTCGATCACCTCGTCGCAGGGGATGGCGCTGTCGATGCCGGCCAGGGCCATGTTGGCACAGGCGACGGCGTTCACCGCGCCGGTGACGTTCCGCTTGACGCAGGGCACCTCCACCAGGCCGGCCACCGGGTCGCAGACAAGGCCCAGCAGCCCGGCCAGAGCCATGGCGGCGGCCGAGGCGCAGGCGGCGGGGCTGCCGCCTTTCAGGTAACACAGGGTCGCGGCGGCCATGGCGCTGGCGGCCCCCACCTCGGCCTGGCACCCGCCCTCGGCCCCGGCCAGGGTGGCCCGGGCGGCGATCACCTGCCCGAAGCCCGCCGCCACATACAGCGCGTCGCAGATGGCCTCGTCGCTCGCCTCGCCCGCGCGGGCCAGGGGCAGCAGCACCGCCGGCAGCACCCCGCAGCTGCCCGCCGTGGGGGCGGCCACGATCCGCTTCATGCAGGCGTTGCACTCGGCGGTCTTGAGGGCCTCGGCGGTGACAGCGGCAAGGTAGCCGCCCCCCATCAGCCGCCCGGCGGCCGCCGCCCGCTCGACTTTGGCGGCGTCCCCGCCCACCAGGCCGCTGGGGCTGCGGCGGGCCGGGTCGTAATCGCGGGAGGCGTCCTGCATCACCTGCCACAGCCGGCGCATCTCGGCCCGGCTGGCCTGCTCGGTCAGCTGGCTCTCGGCCAGGTCGCTGCGCAGCACCGCCTGGGCCAGGGTGCAGCTGTGTTCATGGGCGTAGGTGAGCATCTCGGCACAGGATAAAAAGGACATGGGCTCTCTCCTTTGGTATGGTGGTGTGGGTCAGTCCTGGTCGACGTTCAGGCAGGTCACCTTGCGGATGCCGGGCACCGCCGTCAGCTGGAACTCCAGTGCGTCGGGCAGGGGGCTGTCGCATTCCAGCACCATCACCGCCTCGCCCCCCGGCGCCGCGCGAAAGACCTGCATGGACGCCACGTTGATCCGCCGGCGGGCCAGCGCCAGGGCCACCTCGGCGATGCAGCCGGGGGTGTCGTCGTTGTGGATGATGAGGGTGTTGGCCTCCCCGCCGAAGTCGGCGGCCACCCCGTCGATGGAGCGCACCCGGATCCGCCCGCCCCCCACCGACGCGGCGGTCAGCGCAAGGCTGCGGTCCGCCCCCTCGAGGGTGAGCACGGCGGTGTTGGGGTGGGCCGAGCGCAGCTCCACCGGGTGGATGGTAAAGTCGAGCCCGGCCTGCTCCGCCAGGGCGAAGCTGTCGGGCAGGCGGGGGTCGTCCGGCTTCATCCCCAGCAGCCCGGCCACGATGGCGCGGTCGGTGCCGTGGCCCCGGCCGGTGGTGGCAAAGCTGCCGTACAGGCCGATGTCGGCGCGGCGCGGCGCCTCGCCCAGCAGCAGCCGCGCGGTGCGGCCGATGCGCGCCGCCCCCGCCGTATGGCTGGAAGAGGGGCCGATCATCACCGGCCCGAGTACGTCAAACAGGCGCATATCTCTGATTCAACCCTGCCTTTCGCAGAAAATTACAATTTTATTATACCGCTTTTGGCCCCGATGTGCTATAATAATTTCAAATTGACTACAATCGCGCCCGCAGGGGGCCGCACGGGAGGGTAACATCCACTATGAAACTGGTAAGTGTTGAAACGCCTGAGAAGAATGTCTGCAAAATGACTTTCAGCGCCACAGCCGACGAGCTGGAGACGGCCGCCGAGGCGGTCTATCAGCGGACGCGGGACACCTTTACGATCAAAGGCTTCGCCAAAGGGCAGGCTGACCGCGCCCAGATCGAGGCCGACCGGGGGGAGCATATCTTCTGGTACGACGCCATCAATGACCTGATGGACCGGGACGTGCCCGCCCTGTACGAGCAGGCGGTGGCAGACCATGGCCTTGAGCCGGTGGACGAGCCCAGCTACGACCTGGTCAGCGTCAAGAAGGAAGAGGGCTTTGTGGCCACCGCCACCGTCCCGCTGCGCCCCGAGCTGGACATCGCCAAGACGACCGGCTTTGAGGTCACCTGCACCATCCCCGCCACCACCGACAAGGAGGTCGAGCATGTGGTGGAGCGCCGGCGGGCCGGCTTTGCCGAGCTTGTCCCCCACAAGGGCCCGGCGGTCAAGGGCAACATCGTCCACATGGACTACACCGGCTACGTCGACGGCGAGCCCTTCCCCGGCGGCAGCGCCGAAAAGCAGGCCATCGAGCTGGGCCGCGGCCGGATGATCCCCGGCTTTGAGGAGGGGATCATCGGCCACCAGGCGGGGGATGCGTTCGATCTGAAGGTCACCTTCCCCGCGCAGTACCACGTCAAGGACCTGGCCGGCAAGGAGGCCACCTTTAAGATCAAGGTGATCGACGTCTGCGTCCGGCAGCTGCCGGCGCTGAACAGCGACTTTGCCAAAAAGGCGGGCAAGGTGGACACCATGGAGGAGTACCGCGCCCAGATCCGCCACCAGCTGGAGGCGCGCAAGCGCACCGCCGCCCTCAACCACGCCCGCAGCCAGGTGCTGATGCTGCTGGCCGACGCCTCTGCCGGCGAGCTGCCCGACGTTCTGGTGGAGAGCGCCTACCACAACGAGATGCAGGCTTTCCAGCAGCAGCTGCAGATGCAGCGGATGAGCCTGGACAAATACCTGGGCCAGATCCACCAGACCCGGGACGAGTTCAAGGCCACCGTCCGCAAGGCGGCCGAGCGGAACACCCGCGCCCGGATGGCCCTGCTGCAGATCGCCGGCGCCGAAGGGCTGGTCCCCACCGACGCCGAGCTGGACGAGCAGCTGACCAAGCGGGCCGAAATGGCCAAAAAGACCCTCGAGGAGGTCAAGGAAAAGACCGACCTGCGCGCTTTGCGCCGCAGCGAGGCCATCCGCCGCGCCGCCGACTGGGTGATCGACCGCTCCACCATCAAAGAAGTGCAGGCATAAAACCGACAGACAAAGATCCCCGCCCGGTTCGCCCGGGCGGGGGTTTGTGCGTTTCAGAGCTTTTGTTTCCAGTCCTGACGGCTGTAGAGGATGCGGCGGACCTCCATTACATTCCCGATCACGACATAAAAGACGGTAAAGCCGCGGACCCGCAGCTGATAGTACGGGTACCGACGCTCTTTGGCCGAGCGGTAGGGCTCAAAGGACTCCGGGCAGGCCAGACGCTCCTGAATGGCGGCTTCCAGATCATCCACAAGGCGCAGGGCGGCGGCCGGATTTTTGAGACGGAGGGTGATATAATCGACGATCTCGTTCAGGTCGTACTCGAAGAGGGGCAGAATGCGCAGCTCATACGTCTTCCCGTTCATGGACGCGCCTCCTGACCCGGGCAAACACTTCATCGGCGCTCAGGCGCGCGCCGGACAGTTCGGCTGCCCGGTCGGCCTGGTCCAGGGCGCGCTCGACCGGGTCGGTCAGGCCGGCATACTGCTCCAGACTGAGCAGGACCATCGAGCCGTAGCCGTTTTTGGTCAGAAAGACCGGCTCGCCGGATTGCAGGACAGTCTGCTCGATCTCAGGGAATTTGTTCCGAAGGTCGGACACAGGGCGGATGTTCAGCATGGTATCGCCTCCTTGCTTTTATTTTATCATAATTTTATCATGCTGGCAATACCTGCGCGCCTGCCTGCCTCCCCCGCCCCTTTCCCTCCCCTGCGAATTGTGGTATACTGTTACGAAATGAAGTTGGAGTGAGAGGTGCAGCTATGAAAATACCAGCACGCGGGTTTACCCATGCCGGCAAGTTCCATGCCGACGATGTGTTCGCCACCGCGCTTTTGCAGATCGTGCGTCCCGACATCCAGGTGACGCGGGGGTTTGTGGTGCCGGAGGATTTCGACGGCATCGTCTACGACATCGGGGACGGCATCTTTGACCACCACCGCGAGCCCCGCCAGACCCGGCCCAACGGGGTGCCCTACGCCGCCTTCGGGCTGCTGTGGCGGGTGCTGGGCCCCGGCCTTGTGGGGCAGCGGCAGGCCCGCCTGGTGGATGAGAACTTCATCCAGCCGCTGGACCTCAACGACAACACCGGCGAGCAGAACAGCCTGTGCGACGCCATCGGCTTTTTTAACCCCCCGTGGGACAGCGAGGATACCGCCGACGAGCGCTTTTTTGAGGCGGTGGCCCTGGCCAAGCAGATCCTGACCCGGCAGATCGAGGCGGCCAACGCCGTCAACCGCGCCGACGAGAAGGTGCGGGCGGCCTACGCCGCCTCCCGCGACGGCATCGTGGTGCTGCCCTGCTACCTGCCCTGGAAGAACGGTCTGTACAAAACCGACGCCCTCTTTGTGGTCTACCCCAGCCAGCGGGGCGGGTGGAGCGCGCAGTGCGTCACCGACCACCGCACCAAAAAGCCCAAGCTGCCCTTCCCCGCCGGGTGGGCCGGCCAGCCGCAGGAGGTCATCGAGGCCCGCAGCGGCCTTGCGGGGATCAGCTTCTGCCACGCCAGCCGCTTCCTCATCACCGCCGCCGACAAGCAGACCGCCGTCGCCGCCTGCCGGCTGGTCCTCAAGTACAATGGAAGAGCGTGAGCTGGCGGCCCCCGCCTACGTCTATATGGTCCGCTGCGGGGGCGGCCGGCTGTACACCGGCTGGACCAACGACCCCGCCGCCCGCCTGCACGCCCACCGCACCGGCCGGGGGGCCAAAGCCACCCGCGCCTTCGGGGCGCTGACCCTGGCGTACCTCGAGCCCTGCGCCGACAAGTCCGCGGCGCTGCGGCGGGAGGCCGCCCTGAAAAAGCTGACCAAGGCCGAAAAGGAGGCCCTCTGCGCCGGGTGGGCCGAGGCGTCCCGCCCCCGCCTGGCCATGGCGTCCCGCGCCGACGCCGCCGACATCCTGGCGCTGTACAACTGGTATGTGCGCAACCGCACCGCCACCTATCAGATCACCCCCTCCACCCTGCCCGAGTACGAGCGCTGGGTGGAGGACACCCTCGCCCGCGCGCCGCTGCTGACCGCCCGGGACGCCGCCGGGCGTCTGATGGGCTACGCCTGCGCCCACCCCTACCACCCGCGGGAGGCCTTTGCCTGGGATGTGGAGAGCACCATCTACTGCGCCCCCGACGCCTGCGGCACCGGGGCGGCCCACGCCCTCTACGCCGCCCTGCTGGAGCTGCTGGAGCGCCAGGGCTACTGGAACGTCTACGCCCTTGTGGCCGACCCAAACCCCGCCAGCGAGCGCTTCCACGAGAAGTTCGGCTTTGCCTGCGTGGGGCGGCAGCCCCACTGCGCCTACAAGCTGGGGCGCTGGGGCGGGCTGTCCACCTGGTGGCTGCCGCTGCGCAAAGGCGCCGGCGCGCCGCCGCCCGTCCGCCTGCAGCTCGAGCCGGAAGAAGTCGCCGCCGTCCTGGCAAAGTACGGCGGGTGAACCGGAAGCTCTGCCTGCCGCCCCCTGCCGGGCGGCTTTTTTGCGCCCCGGGGCGGGCATGAGAATGCATACTGTGTGATAATACTTGATTAAAATTGCATAAAAATGCAACTTGCCCGAAAGAACGCCCCGAAATGCCGCAAGGTTTGGCGTTTTTCCGCATTGACGGGCGGGGCGGGGCGCGTATAATAAATCTAGACGCGCAAGACGGCGCGCACCGTCCGCACCAAAAGGGCGTGCGGCAGAAAGTGTGACAAAGGAGCGACGAGCATCATGAAGAAAAAGGAAGACATCAAGAAGGTCGTGCTGGCCTATTCGGGCGGGCTTGACACCTCCATCATCATCCCCTGGCTGAAAGAGAATTACAACAACTGCGAGGTCATCGCCGTGTCGGGCGACGTGGGCCAGGGCACCGAGCTGGACGGCCTGGAAGAGAAGGCCAAAAAGACCGGCGCGTCCAAGCTGTATGTGCTGGACCTGAAGAAGGACTTTGTGGAGAACTACATCTTCCCCACCCTCAAGTTCGGCGCAAAGTACGAGGACTACCTGCTGGGCACCTCCTTCGCGCGGCCCTGCATCGCCAAGGCGCTGGCCGACATCGCCATCAAGGAAGGGGCCGACGCCATCTGCCACGGCTGCACCGGCAAGGGCAACGACCAGGTCCGCTTTGAGCTGACCCTCAAGGCCTTCTGCCCCGAGATGGCCATCATCGCCCCCTGGCGCGAGTGGGACATCAAGAGCCGCGACGAGGAGATCGACTACGCCGAGGCCCACAACATCCCCCTGCGGATCAGCCGGGAGACCAACTACTCCAAGGACAAGAACCTGTGGCACCTGTCCCACGAGGGGATGGACCTGGAAAACCCCGCCAACGAGCCCCAGTACAACAAGCCCGGCTTCCTCGAGCTGGGGGTCAGCCCCGAGCAGGCGCCCGACGAGCCCACCTATGTGACCATCCACTTTGAAAAGGGTGTGCCCACCGCCGTCGACGGCAAGGAGATGGGCGCGGTCGAGCTGGTCGAGTACCTGAACAAGGTGGGCGGCGCAAACGGCATCGGCCTG
>DWXX01000117.1 GCA_019118985.1 Candidatus Faecalibacterium faecipullorum | reverse complement strand
TCGACGGAATGCCGGGTGTATAGGGGTATAGCTCAGTTGGTAGAGCAGCGGTCTCCAAAACCGCGTGCCGTGAGTTCGAGACTTACTACCCCTGCCAAAAGCACAGTGCCAGCCGGCGCTGTGCTTTTTTGTTTGCCCTGCATAGACTATACCAAAGGGGGATGACACCATGGACATCGAATACCTCTTGCTGCTGCAGCGCCTGCGCGAAGCGGCCGGCGGCCTGCTGACCCCGCTGATGGAGCTTGTCAGCGAGCTTGCAGCAAGCTCTGTGACCATCGGGGCGGCAGCCTTCGTCTTTTGGGCGGTGGACCGGCATTTCGGCGGCTTCCTGATGCTGAACTATGTGGGCAGCAGCCTGCTCAACCAGGCGGTCAAGCTGACAGCCTGCGTCTACCGGCCCTGGGTGCGGGACGGGCGGGTGCAGCCGGTGCTGACCGCCCTGGACAAAGCCACCGGCTATTCCTTCCCGTCGGGGCACACCCAGAGCGCCGCCGCCATCTACGGCAGCGTCGCCCTCTGGTACGGGAAAAAGCGGCCCTGGCTGGCCAGCCTGATGGCGGCGATGATCCTGCTGACCGGCTTTTCCCGCAACTATCTGGGGGTACACACCCCGCAGGACGTCATCGTCAGCATGGCGCTGTGCGCGGGGTACCTGTGGCTGAACGGCAAAGTCGCCGCCCTGCTGGAAAAGCGCCCCGGCCTCGATGCGGCGGTGGCTGCGGCGGGGGTCGCCTTCGCCCTGGCGTCGGTAGCGTGGTTTTCCTGCAAGAGCTACCCCCTCGACTACGTGGACGGCGCGCTGCTGGTCGACCCCGTCGTGATGATGGAGGACGGTTTCATGGCGGCGGGGATGGTCTTTGGCTTTTACCCCGGCTGGCTGATCGAGCGGCGGTGGCTGCGCTTCACCACCTCGCCGCGGCGCAGATGGCAGTACGCCCTGGCGGCGGCCGCCCTCGTCCCCATGCTGGCGATCTACCGGCTGCTGCCCGGCGCCCTTGCGGGTCTGACCGGCCCGCTGTGGGCCGAGTTCATCAGCTGCGCGCTGCTGGCCTTCTACGTCATGGCCCTGGTGCCCGCCCTCATCTGCCGCATCCAGCGCCGCCGCGCCTGACAGCCCACGCCCCCCGGACGAGGGCTTTTTTCTGCCTGCCTGCGTCCTTTTGGCCGCAAGAGGGCGGCGTGCGCAAAAAAACGCAAAATCAGGCTTGACAACCGGTCCGCGGGCTGGTATAATAGCTAACGTTCCGGCGGTCAGCCGCCGGCAAAAAGGCAGGTATGGCCCGGTAGCTCAGTTGGTTAGAGCACCAGCCTGTCACGCTGGGGGTCGTCGGTTCGAGCCCGATCCGGGTCGCCATTTGCTGCTATAGCTCAGTTGGTAGAGCGCATCCTTGGTAAGGATGAGGTCTCCAGTTCAAATCTGGATAGCAGCTCCACAGCAAAAGCCCTCGAAGGCACACGCCTTCGGGGGCTTTTTTGTGCTGCCCTGCCTTCACAGCAGAGCCCGGTAGTCCCGCCTGCCATAGAGGATGCGCCTGATCTGTACCGTATCGCCGGCGACCACATAAAAGACCAGATAGTCCCTGACGATGAGGCAACGGTACCCTTTGGCCGCCAGGGCAAGGTCCCGGGGGCGGGGGCACCGCTCCGGCAAAGAGGACAGCCCGGCGATGGCTTCGGTCAGCCTATCGTAGTACCGCAAAGCTGCGTCGGGCGACAGGGTGTTCAGGTAGTCGATGACGTCCAGCAGGTCCTGCTTGGCGGCGGGGTAGATGACCACCTTATAATTTTCCATGGATGCCCTCCCGCAGCTGGCGCGCGACGGTCAGGAAGTCCTCGCCCGGCGCGCCGGCGGCGACCTCCTGTTCAGCTTCTGCCAGTTTGCCGTAGAGCTCGATGAGCGCCTGCTGACGCTCGTACTCCTCGATGCTCAGCACCACCATGTCCCCGCTGCCGTTGCGGGTGATGTACACCGGCTCGCGGGTCTGGCGGCAGAAGTCGGAGATCTCGTTCGCATTGTTGCGCAGGTCGGAAATAGGACGGATACGCGGCATGACAGACACCTCCTTTTCACAGCTGGTCTTTCAAGTAAAGTATAGCAAAATCAAGAGCAGATCGCAATGCAAATTCTGAGCATCTATTTCTTTTCCCGCCCCATCCCTTGCCAAACAGCGCCGGTTTTAGTATAATTTAGCCAATGATTTTATCGCGCGAGGCGCAAAAAGCAGGCAAAGCGACGTATGACCGCCCCGCCTGCCACACAACTGCAAAGGAGGGACCGCCATGGCCTACATCATGGCCCTGGACGCCGGCACCACCTCCAACCGCTGCATCCTGTTCAACGCGGCGGGGGAGATGTGCAGCGTCGCACAGAAGGAGTTCACCCAGTATTTTCCGAAGCCCGGCTGGGTGGAGCACGACGCCAACGAGATCTGGACCACACAGCTGGGGGTGGCCCTGTCGGCCATGAACAAGGTCGGGGCGACGGCCGCCGACATCGCCGCCATCGGCATCACCAACCAGCGCGAGACCACCATCGTCTGGGACCGCCGCACCGGCGAGCCAGTCTGCCACGCCATCGTCTGGCAGTGCCGGCGGACCAGCGCCTGCTGCGACGAGCTGAAAGCCCGCGGGCTGACCGAGATGTTCCGGCAAAAGACGGGGCTCGTCATCGACGCCTATTTCTCGGCCACCAAGCTGAAATGGATCCTCGACAACGTCCCCGGCGCGCGGGAAAAGGCCGAGGCCGGCCACCTGCTGTTCGGCACCGTCGAGACCTGGCTGATCTGGAAGCTGACCTGCGGGCGGGTCCACGTCACCGATTATTCCAACGCCAGCCGCACCATGCTGTTCAACATCCACACCCTCGACTGGGACGACGACATCCTGCGGGTGCTGGATATCCCCCGCTGCATGCTGCCCACGCCCATGCCCTCCAGCTGCTTTTACGCCTGCGCCGACCCCATGCACTTCGGCGGCGCGATCAAGATCGCCGGGGCGGCGGGGGACCAGCAGGCAGCCCTCTTCGGGCAGACCTGCTTTGCCCCGGGCGAGGCAAAGAACACCTTCGGCACCGGCGGCTTTCTGCTGATGAACACCGGCGGGGAACCCGTCTTTTCCAAAAACGGCCTGGTCACCACCGTCGCGTGGGGCCTGGGCGGCAAGGTCAGCTACGCGCTGGAAGGCTCCATCTTTGTGGCCGGCGCGGCCATCCAGTGGCTGCGGGACGAGCTGCGGCTGCTGGAATCGGCCGCCGACTCGGAATACTTTGCTGCCAAGGTCAAGGACACGGGCGGCTGCTACGTGGTGCCGGCCTTCACCGGCCTCGGCGCCCCCCACTGGGACCAGTACGCCCGGGGGGCCATCGTGGGGCTGACCCGCGGGTGCAACAAGTACCACATCATCCGGGCCACCCTCGACAGCCTGTGCTACCAGGTCAACGACGTGCTGCGGGCCATGGAGGCCGACGCCGGCATCCGGATGACCGGCCTGCGGGTGGACGGCGGCGCGGCGGCCAACAACTACCTGCTGCAGACCCTCGCCGACATCACCGACCTGCCGGTGCTGCGGCCCCGCTGCCTCGAGACCACCGCCCTGGGCGCGGCCTATCTGGCCGGCCTCGCGGTGGGGTACTGGGCCACCACCGACGAGATCGCCCGCAACTGGGCGGTGGACAGCGCCTTTTCCCCCGCCATCCCGCCCGAAGAGCGGGCGGCGCGGCTGCGCGGGTGGAACAAGGCCGTCCGCTGCGCCTACCACTGGGCCCTTGATGAAGCATGACCTTCGCCCCTGCCGCGCCGACCCGGCGGCAGGGGCTTTCTGCGCATCTTTCCTCCGCCAAAACCCCGCACGGCCTACGCATGAAAAGACAGGAGAACTTCCGCAAGGAAAACATCATCATAAGAGCAGCGGCGTTTTTTACGAGCCAAGCTTATTTTAGCGGGATGTTGTTTCAAAGCGTCCAGAGCAATACGGCGAA
>DWXX01000116.1 GCA_019118985.1 Candidatus Faecalibacterium faecipullorum | reverse complement strand
GGAAAGGACCTTCCTTTGCACCTGTTTTGGGTCTCTATCTTTTATACACCATAAGGAGGAAAAACATTTATGAAACTCAAGAAGATTGCTTCTCTGATGCTCGCCGGCATCATGGCAGTCAGCATGCTGGCCGCTTGTGGCGAGGCTTCCAGCAACGGTGGCAACGGTGGGACTGGCGATGTGACCCCCACTAGCACTTACACCTCTACCATTATGGGCAAGACCGCTGCTACCACCCAGGCCATCCTGAAGAGCGGCTCCAACACCAAGCTGGACCAGGCCGTCGCTTACACTGCTGCGAACTGCAAGTATGTCGCTGAGGAGGATGCACTGAAGGCCTGCATCGGCACTTCCGACTTCGCTAAAGTTGCTCAGGAGTTCATGGGTAACGCTGTTTACACTGATAAGATGAACAATAACGCCCCCGGTACGAATTTCACTAAGCTGTGGGGCACTGACGATGTGACTGTTTACACCCTGCTCTCCATCAAGCGCAGCTACAACGATGAGTACATCAACAACCGCGTGGTTGAGTTTGTGAACGAGCTGGGCAGCATCCTGGTCGACAAGACTGAAAACGCTTCTGGCACCTATGATTACACCATCAACATCGCTAAGGCTGACTGCCTGGAGAACAAGAAAGAAGCTAACGCTGATGCAGACGATGTGATCATCGGTATCGCTGTGACTCTGGACTACACTGAGGACACTTTCTGATCAATCACTGCTTATAGCAGCCCCAGCGCACCATACTGGGACTGATGTAAGGGGCCTGCGGGTGTTGAGACCGCCTGCAAGACTCAGCAAATACCCTCTCAATGTGGCGACAAAGGGGAATATCTAACCAATGTTCCTTCTGTTGTTGATCGCACCAAAACAAAAGAACTTTTGCGTCACGAAAGATAGGGTCCCTCTGCAGGGGTTGGCTTGTAAGGGCCAACCCCTGCATTGTTTGTTTGTTCGACTTGTTTCGGGTCTTATTTCATTTATATTTTGTAAGGAGATGTGAACTATGGAGCTAAAGAAATATGTATCCCTGGCGCTGGCCGGACTGATGACTGTCAGTATGCTGGCAGGCTGCAAAAACAACACTACTGGCGGTGATGGGCAGAATGGCGAGGTTGAGGTGACCCCCTCCAGTAGCTACACTCAGAACATCATGGATCGCACCAGCGATGTGACCAAGGCTCTTTTTAACGGTGAGACCAGCACCAAGCTGGACGATGTGGTCGAGCATATTGCAAATAATATTTTTATTTCGGGAATTATTCATAAGAATCCTTATGGAGATTACTATGAGGTAGTGGGCACAGACAAACTGGGCCATGATGGGTTGACTCTCATTGACGAGGTTGCGCCTCCTGTGGAGGAAGCGAAAACGCTGATGGGTGATGCCACGTATATGATGAATTGCGCTACTAGCGATGATACCAATGAACTGATTCCTACGAAAGCAGGGAAAAAGACTGTCTACACCCTGCTGCGTGCCAGCCGGTATCTGACCGATGAGCGCATTAACAATGAACTTGCCGCTTATATGGATGAGATTGCTGCCGCAGTCAACAGTCAGCTGGAAGCCAAGGGCATGCAGGACGAATGCACCTACACGGTCAGTATGTCCAAGGCTGACTGCATCGTGTTCAATAAAGCCAACCGAGTTTGGGACAGCGTCCTTGTTGGCATTGTATGGCAGATTGAGTATACCCCTGAGACATTTGCCTAATTTGAATTGGGTGTAAAGCAGCATCTATAAAAGTGTCCCTCTGTGGGGGTCGGCGTTGGCCGGCCCCCACATTGTTTGTGTGGTTGCAATTTTGGCCGTTCTGTCGTATAATTGGGGTGGAAACTACGGCGAAAGGGAGTGTGTGCGATGAGCAGCCGGGAGTTTGCAAAGAACCTGATCGATCAGATACCTGAAAGCAAGATGGTGTATATCATTGCCTACCTGCAGGGGGCGGCTGTGCCGGATGAGACCCCCAATGCCGAGACCCGTGCGGCGATGGATGAGGTGGATGCCATGATCGCCGGCGGCGGGGGAGAGCATTTTGAGGGCGCAACGGCGGATTTCCTTGCACAGCTGATGGAGGGCTGAACCGGTGCTGAAACAGAGCCCTCGCCGAGAGAGCATAAAAGCCCCCTTGTTCCACATGGAACAATCCAGGGAAAAAGACAACGCAAAACGCCGCCGCGGGGGGAGCCTGCGGCGGCGTTGGTTTGTGCGGGGGCGGGGCTTTGGGATGGGGCGGGCGGGGGTCAGATGACGCTGTGCTCCATCCATTTGCCGCTGAGGAAGCGGGCGGCGAAGAAGAGGGAGCGGAAGGCCCAGTCCACGAACATGCCGGTCCAGATGGCCAGCAGGCCGCCGCCGAAGTGGCCGACCAGCAGGTAGCACAGCGCCACGCGGAACAGCCACATCGAGCTGATGCTGATCACCATGGTGTAGCGGGCGTCGCCGGCGGCGCGCAGGATGTTGGGCAGGGTGAAGCTGGACGGCCAGATGAACAGCGAGATGATGTTGAACCACATCATCACCTCAAGGGCAAGGGCGGCCGACTCGGCCGAGAGGTTGAAGAACTGCAGCATGAACCGGTTGCCGAAGAAGAAGGCCGACAGGTTCATCACCCATGCGCCGGAGTAGGCCAGCAGCATCATCAGGCCGCCGTAGCGTTTGGCCTGCTTCTTGTCGCCGGCGCCCAGGCACTGGCCCAGGACGGTCAGGGTGCCCATGCCCACCGCGTTGGCCGGGATGTTCAGCAGGGTGGTGGTGGTGTTGGCCACCGCGTTGGCCGCGATGGCGGTGGTGCCGAGGGTGCTGGTCAGGCTGGAGACCGCCAGCTTGCCCACCTGGAACATCCCGTTCTCGATGGCGTTGGGGATGCCGATGACCAGGATGCGGCGGATCAGCTTGCGGTCGGGCCGCAGGGCGCGGACGTCGTCGATCCGCAGCATGCTGTTGGGGCGCTGCAGCAGGGTGACCACCGCCGTGCAGGAGATGATGCGGGAGATCAGGGTGGCGAGGGCCGCGCCGAACACACCCAGCCCGCAGCCGTAGATGAAGAAGGCGTTGCCGCCGATGTTCAGCACGTTCATCACCAGGCTGGACAGCATGCTGATCTTGCTGTTGCCCTGCGCCCGGAAGAGGGCCGCCCCGGCGTTGTACATCCCGATGAAGGGGTAGCTGAGGGCCGACATCAGAAAGTAGGTCTCGGCGTAGCCCATGACGTCGTCGTCGATGGCGCCGAAGATGCCGCGCAGGATGGCGTGCCGGCCGAACAGCACCACCAGCGCCACCGCACTGCTGAACGCCAGCATGACCAGCATGATCTGGCCGGCGGTGGCGCGGGCGTTTTTGGGCTCCTGATGGCCGATGTACTGGCTGGTGACCACCGCGCCGCCGGTGGCAAGGGCGGTCATGGTCTGGATCATCAGGGTGTTGAAGGTGTCCACCAGGCTGACGCCCGAGACGGCGGCCTCGCCCACCGAGGAGACCATCAGGGTGTCGGCCAGGCCGATGGTGACGCTGAGGGTCTGCTCAGCGACGAGGGGCAGCAGCAGAGCGACCAGCTGCCGGCGGGTGAAGATGGGTTTTTTTGCAGTGGCAGTCATGGGAGTGAAAGGCCCTTCCTGCGGGGCGCGCCCGCTGTAAAGGCCCCCTTCAAAAGGGAGCCCTGCACTTGTATACTACAGCGCATACTATAGCACAAAGCAGGTGGGATTGCAATACGGCGGCGCTGAGACTGACGGTGAAATTTTTCGCGGCGGGGGGCGGGGGTTTGGCCCGCGCGGCTATTTACCCCCGGGGCCGGTTATGCTACAATAGAATAAAGGATGCAGCGTGGGAAAAACGCCCCCGCGGCCGGTGCAGGCGGCCGGGGGCGGCACGCGTTTTTGCAGAGGATACGGAGGTAGATGCTATGCCCAGGGAAGCCCACAAGGTGGTGGTGATCGGCCACCGCAACCCGGACACCGACTCGATCTGTTCGGCCATTGCCTACGCCGAGCTGAAGAACCAGACCAGCGGCCTGGTCTGCGAGCCGCGCCGCGCCGGCAAGATGAACCAGGAGACCGAGTTTGTGCTGAAAAAGTTCGGGGTGGAGCCGCCCCGGATGTGTACCGACGTCAACCCCAAGATCCGGGACGTGGACTACCGCGAGATGGACGGGGTGGACGGGTCGATCAGCCTGCGGCGGGCATGGGAGATCATGCGGGACCGGGACGTCGACACCCTGCCGGTGGTCAGCCCCGACAACGACCTGCTGGGGGTGATCACCGTCAAGGACATCGCCACCGCCAATATGGACGTCTACGACACCGCCGTTTTGGCCAAGACCCGCACCCCCTACAAGAACATCCTCGAGACCCTCGGGGGTGAGATGGTGGTGGGCAGCGAGGACAGCATCTGCGCCGCCGGCAACGTCCACATCGGCACCGCCACCCCCGAAATGCTGGAAAATGTGGTGGAAAAGGGGGACGTCGTCATCCTGACCAACCGCTACGAGAGCCAGCTGTGCGCCATCGAGCAGGAGGCGTCCCTCATCATCGTCTGCAACGGGGCCAAGGTGGGCAAGACCATCAGCCGCATCGCCGCCGAGACCGGGGTGGACATCATGACCGTCCCCTTCGACACC
This sequence comes from Candidatus Faecalibacterium faecipullorum, assembly GCA_019118985.1. Lineage (GTDB taxonomy): Bacteria > Bacillota > Clostridia > Oscillospirales > Ruminococcaceae > Faecalibacterium > Faecalibacterium faecipullorum. The sequence continues at coordinate 7,142 of DWXX01000116.1, read as the reverse complement.
TACGCGGTGGGCAAGCTGATCAGCCAGTGCGCGCCCATCTCCTATTACATGACCAGCCAGGACATCATCAAGTTCACCCGGGTGACCCCGGTGGCCGACGTGACCCGGGTGATGGCCAAAAACCGGCACCGCTACTTCCCGATTTTGGACGAGAACGGCAAGTACTGCGGCATGGTCAGCCGCCGGAACATCATTAACCTGCGCAAGCGGCGGATCATCCTGGTCGACCACAACGAGGCGACCCAGGCGGTGGAGGGCTTCGACCAGGCGGAGATCTTGGAGATCATCGACCACCACCGCATCGGCAGCCTGGAGACCAGCGGGCCGGTCTACTTCCGCAATCAGCCGGTGGGCTGCACCGCCACCATCGTCACCCAGATGTACGACGAGCAGGGGGTGGAGATCCAGCCCCAGATCGCCGGGCTGATGCTGGCGGCCATCCTGTCCGACACCCTGATGTTCCGCAGCCCCACCTGCACCGCCGTCGACGAGCGGACCGCCCACCGGCTGGCGGACATCGCCGGGGTGGACATCGAAGCCTTTGCCGAGGAAATGTTCGAGGCGGGGGAAAAGCTGGACGGCAAGACCCCCGAGGAGGTCTTTTTGCAGGACTTCAAGGTCTTTATGTGCGGGGACCTGCGGTTCGGCGTGGCGCAGGGCAGCTACATGACCCACAAAAACCTGCAGGCCGCCGAAAACCTGCTGATGCCCTACCTGGAGGAAGCCCGCAACAAACAGAACGTCGAGGACCTGTATATGATGCTGACCGAGGTGCCCCGCAAGGAGAGCGTGGTCATCTGCACCGGGCGGCACGCCCCCGCCATGCTGCAGGCGGCCTTCGGCTCTGAGCCGGGGGAGGACGGCGGCTGGGTGCTGCCGGGGGTCATCAGCAGGAAGAAGCAGTTCATCCCCGCCATCATGAGCGCATATCAGGAGCTGTGAGCCATGTTCAACTTTTTGAAGGAGAAAGACCGCACCCCGCCCGCCCTGCCCGAGGGGACGGTACGCCGCCGGTATGTGGTGTCGGGGCGGGTGCAGGGGGTGGGCTTCCGCTACCGGGCGCGGTACGCCGCCGGGCAGCTGGGGCTCGCCGGCTGGGTGGAAAACGAGTCGGACGGCACCGTCACCCTCGAGGTGCAGGGGGACCCCGCCCTCTTCGGGCAGCTGTTCGACATGATCGCCCGGGGCGGGTACATCCAGATCACCGGGCTGCGGTACAAAGACCTCGAGCCCGACCCCTGGCTGCGGGGGTTCTCGGTGCGGGGGTACTGACCCCGGGCAGAACGCACAAAAAATGCCCCGCCGGCCTGTGCAGAGCGCGCAGGCGGCGGGGCTTTCTGTCCGGATAGGGGAGAAAAGGCGGGTCAGCCGGCGACCTTGAGGGGGCTGTTGTCGGTCCACAGGGTGCCGTCCAGAAGGCGGGTGAGGGCAAGGGCGCCGTCCGCCGAGACGCGGGCGGGGTCAAGGGCGAAAAAGTCGCTCTCGGACAGGGCTTCGGGGTCGGCGGCGGGGTCAAAGCCCACCACGCAGACCCAATGCCCGTAGGTGTCGCTGGTCGAGATGTGGGGGTAGTTGACCACCTCCCACCCGGCGTCGGTGAGGTGGTATTCCTCGGTGGAGGTGCGGTTGACGTGTTTGGACACCCCGCTGACGGTGGTGTTCTGGAGGTGCACGATGACCGGGCGCCCGGCGGCAAGCTCGGCGTAGAGCTTGTCGAGGCAGGTCTCCAGGTCGCCGGCAAAGCCGCTGTAGCCCGCCGCCGACCAGACCGCGCCGTTCGACCACATCCCCGCGCCCGAACAGGCTGCGCCGTCCAAAATGGTGCGGGCATAGCGCAAAGCGTACAGGCTGCACTTGCTGGGGGTCTGGTTGCCGATGGAGAGGATCTGCCCCGGGTCGAAGGACAGCAGCCGGATGCCGTGCAAGTCGGCGAGGTCGGCGGCGTTTGCCCGGGGCGGCGCGGCGAGCAGCAGGGTGAACAGGAGCAGCAGCGCCGGCAGAGCGCGGCGCAGACGGGCGGCGATCTTCATGACAGGGCCTTCTTTCCGGTGAAAAATATACCAGAACCAAGTATACTGTCAAAAGATGGTGAAAGTGTGACAGCCCGCCCGCCGGGACAGAGAATTTTCAGGCGAAATTTTGGGGGATGTGCACAAGGTCAGACCAGACCGAGCAGGGCAAAGGCGAGGGTGAAGAGGGCAAGGACGGCAGTCTCGACCCACTGCCAGCGGCGGGAGGGCGCGCGGGGCACCTGTGCCATCAGGACCCAGAGCGCCCAGAGAAAGCCGAGCGAAAGGGCGCCCCGCCCCAGCCCGATGACCGACCCGAGCAGCAGCAAGATCAGCGCCGCCTTGACGCCGGACTTCTCCATCCGCCCGACCCGCCGCGCCATATACCACAGCGTCGCCAGCAGCACCGCCGCCTGCGCAAGTGTGAGGAAAAAGGTTGTGTGAGACATGGGGCGCCTCCTGTCCGAACCGTGTTTGTCATGGTGTTTGCGCACCCAGTATAGCACATCTCACCCCGGCAGAGTGGAGAAAATGCCGCCCGCTTTTTGGCATAAATGCACAAGCGCCGGGGCGGCGCGCGGGTGACAAAGGGGGCGGGATGTGGTACAATAGCCGGGAAGCGATATGCTGAAAAGGAGAAGCCTGCTTATGAATACAAAACCTGCCTGTACGGCCCGCGAGCTTGTGCCGTTTGCCCTCATCGCGTTTGGGCTGCCCTTTTTGATGGGCGTCCCGCTGGGGATGGCGCAGCGGGCGGGGTATGCCACCGACGCCTTTGCCAACGCGCAGATGTTCTACCCGGCGGCGGGGGCGATGGCCGCCCTGCTGCTGACCTGGCCGAAAGGGGCGCTGCCCCGGCGGTTTTTCTGGTTTTACCTGGCAAGCACCGTGCTGATGGCGGGGTGCTGCCTGGGGGTGCTGGCCGCCCCGGCGGCGAACTGGCTGGTGCTGTGCAGCGCCGTTATCGTAGCGGCGAGCGTGATCGCCTGGGTGCTTTTGCTGACCCACAAAAAGCCGGTGCGGGAGGCCGCCGGGCTGCGCTGGCACGGCGGGGCGGGGGCGCTGGGGTATGTGGCGCTCTTCCTTGCGCTGCGGACGGCGTCTGTTTTCATCAGCATGGCGCTGGCGGGGCAGCTGGGCGGGTACGCCGCCTACTGGATGACCGCCGCCCCCTGGGTGACCATGCTGATGCTTGTGCCGAACTTCTTCCTCAGTTTTCTGCCCTTCTTCGGGGAGGAGTACGGCTGGCGGTACTTCCTGCAGCCGCGGCTGCAAAGCCGCTTTGGGCCGCGGGGCGGCGTGCTGCTGCTGGGGGTGCTGTGGGGGCTGTGGCACCTGCCGCTGAACCTGTTCTACTACGCCCCCGACACCGCTTTGCAGAGCGTGGCCAGTCAGCTGGTCACCTGCGTGTGCTTTGGGGTGTTCTTCGCCTGGGCGTATATGCGGACGAACAACATCTGGACGGCGGTGCTGCTGCACTACTTCAACAACAATATGATCCTGGTCTACACCGGGGCGGGGGATGCCGCCGTCATCAGCGGGCAGACCGTCGGCTGGGGGGACGTGCTGGTACAGCTGGCGCTGTTCGGGGCGCTGTTTTTGCCCTTTTTGGCGTCGAAAACCTTCCGGGAGACAAGCGGGAAAGGAGAACTGTGATGGAGGCGCTGACGAAATTCTGGCTGTTCCTCTGCCATTGGGTGGAGTTTGATGTGAGTGAGGAGAAGGAGACCATCGACGACGCGATCGAGGTGCTGACCCGGGCGGGGCTGCCCTACAAGACCCGCGCCCGGCGGGGCAAGGACGGCGGGGCGGAGTATGTCCTCTACGTCAAGAACGCCGACCGGGACTACGCCCGGTACTGCACCGGGTGGCGGCCCTTCTGAGGGGAAAGGAACTGCGATGGATGCAATGACCAAGCTGAAACGACTGTTTGCCGCGGCGGCGTGCTGCGCGCTGGCGGCTTTGCTGCTGGCGGGCTGCGGCCAAAGCGGGCAGGGCGGCGCGTCCGCCCCGCCGGCCCCGGCCGGGCAGGCGGCGGGCTTCTATACCTTCACCGACGATCTGGGCCGGGAGGTGACGCTGGACGCCGCCCCCCGGCGGGTGGCCGCCCTGACCGGCAGCTACGCCGACGTCTGGTGCACCGCCGGCGGCCAAGAGACCCTGACCGCCGCAGCCTCCGACGCATGGAGCGATTTTGACCTCGGCCTTGAGGAGGATACGGCGAACCTCGGCGGGGCGATGGGGGTCAGCGTCGAGGCGCTGCTGGCAAGCGCCCCCGACCTGGTGCTGGCCTCCACCAACATCCCCTCCAACCAGGAGATGCTGCCCACGTTGGAGGCGGCGGGGGTGCAGGTGGCCTTCTTCTCGGTGGACACCTTCGAGGATTACCTGCGGATGCTGAAGGTCTGCACCGACCTGACCGGCTGCCCCGACCGCTATGAGACCTACGGCGCGGCGGTGGCGGAGGAGATCGAGGCGGCCCGCGCCCGTGCGGCGACTGCGCTGGAAGGGCGGGACGCGCCCACCGTCCTCTACATCCGGGCGGCGGCCTCGGTGGTCAAGCCCAAGGGCAGCGAGGGGACGGTGCTGGGCGAGATGCTGGCCGACCTCGGCTGCGTCAACATCGCCGACCGGGACGGCAGCCTGCTGGAAGAGCTGAGCATGGAGGCCATCCTGGCGGCCGACCCGGAGATGATCTTCTTTGTCCTGCAGGGGGCCGACCCCGAGCCGGCCCAAGCACAGCTGGAGGCGCTGGTCCTCTCAAACCCCGCCTGGCAGCAGCTGACCGCCGTGCGGAACGGGCGGTACTACTATATGGACAAGGACCTCTATCACCTCAAACCCAACGCCCGCTGGGGCGAGGCCTACGACGGCCTGGTGGAGATCTTGTATGGAGAAGAATAAACTGCCCCGCCGGGGGGTGCTGGCTCTGACCGCCCTGCTGGCTGTGCTGGCCGGGGCGCTCAGCCTCTGCCTGGGGGCGGCGGCGGTGCCGCCGGGCGAGCTGTGGGCCGCCCTGACCGGCCGGGGCGAGGGGACGGGGGCGGCCATCCTGCTCTACGTCCGGCTGCCCCGGACGGCGGGCTGCATGGTGGCCGGCGCGGCGCTGGCGGTGGCCGGCGCGGTGATCCAGACGGTGCTGGCAAACCCTTTGGCCTCCCCGAATGTGGTGGGGGTGAACGCCGGGGCGGGGGCGGCGGTGGCCCTCTGCTGCGCCGCCGCCCCGACGGCGGCCGGGCTGACCCCCCTGGCCGCCTTTGCGGGGGCCTTCGGCAGCGCGATGCTGGTGCTGGGGGTGGCCCGGCGGGCCGGGGCCTCCCGTATGACCCTGATCCTGACCGGCGCGGCGCTGTCGAGCATCTTTTCGGCGGTGATCGACCTGGCGGTCACGGTGGCGCCCGACGCGCTGAACGGCTACACCGACTTCCGGGTCGGCGGGCTGGGGGAGGTCACCATGGCGCGGGTGGCCCCGGCGGCCGCCGTCGGGGGGGTATGCCTTCTGGGGGTGCTGCTGCTGACCAACGAACTGGACCTGCTGGCCCTCGGGGGCGAGACCGCCCGCAGCCTGGGCCTGCGGGTGGAGCGGATGCGTGTGGCGCTGCTGGCGCTGGCGGCGGGGCTGGCAGGCGCGGCGGTCAGCATCGGGGGGCTGATCGGCTTTGTGGGGCTGATCGTGCCCCATCTGCTCCGCCGCTTTCTGGGGGAGGAGAGCCTGCCTCTGGTGGTGGGCTGCGCGTTCGGCGGGGCGGCGCTGCTGACCGTCTGCGACACGGCGGCCCGCACCCTCTTTGCGCCCTATGAGATCCCGGTGGGGGTGGCGCTGAGCTTGGGGGGCGGGCCCTTCTTCCTCTGGCTGCTGCTGGGGCGGAAAGGGGGCGGCCGGCATTGATCGAGTGCGTACACCTTGACGCGGGGTACGGCGGCCGCGCCGTGCTGCAGGATGTGACCCTCGGCTTTGAGCCGGGGGCGGTGACGGTGCTGCTGGGGCCGAACGGCTGCGGCAAGACCACGCTGCTGAAAACGGTGCTGGGCCTGCTGGAGCCGGTGGCGGGGCGGGTGCTGAGCGACGGCGACGACCTGCGCAGCCTGACCCCCGCCGAGGCCGCCCGGCGGGCCGCCTATATGCCGCAGAACCGCCCGGTGCCCCGCATCGAGGCCCGGCGGATGGTGCTGCACGGGCGGTTCCCGTATCTGACCTTCCCGCGGCAGTACCGGCGGGAGGACTACGCCGCCGCCGACGCCGCCCTTGCGGCTGCGGGCGCGGCGGAGCTGGCGGGGCGGATGATGGACACCCTCTCGGGCGGGCAGCGGCAGAAGGTCTACCTGGCCATGGCCCTGGCACAGCAGGCCCCCACCATCCTGATGGACGAGCCCACCACCTGGCTGGACCCGAAACATCAGCTGGAGGTGATGGCCACCGCCCGGCGGCTCGCCGCCGAGGGGCGGGCAGTGGGGCTGGTCTCCCACGAACTGAGCCTGGCGCTGCGGACCGCCGACCGGGTTGCCCTGCTGGCGGGCGGGCGGCTGACCGCCTTGGGCACCCCCGAGCAGGTCTGGCAGTCGGGCGCGCTGGAACGGGCCTTCGGGGTGAAGATCGGCCGCAGCCTGGCCGAAAACGGGTGGCACTACTACTACCTGTGAATACGAACTGCAAACAAAAGCAGCCTGTATCCGGACTGGATACAGGCTGCGCTGTTTTTGGGGGAATTACCAGAGGGGCAGCTCTTCGCCCTCCTCGTTGACGAGGGAGACGCGGCCGCCGCCGAAATACCACCCCTCGCCGTAGAGGGTCTCGTGGCCGTCGGCGCAGAGGATGTAGGAGCCGTCGGGCAGCGCAAAGAAGGGCCGCCGCCGGCTGTCGGCAAGGGCGATGTCCATCAGGCGCTGGCCGTCGAGGGTGCGGTCTTTGGCCCACTGGTAGTGGGGCCAAATGCTGATGTCGGTCAGGCCGAGGCCCGACATCCACCGGCAGTAGAGGGGGTCAGTGGCTTCGCCCGGTTCTTCGGGCTGGGCGTAGACGATGCGGGCGGCGTTCATCGAGCCGGCGCTGATGGCCAGCACCAGGCCCTCGTAGCTCTGCATCAGGGCGGGCAGGCCGATCTCGGAGAAGAAGCGGTTCTGGGTGGGGACGTG
>DWXX01000011.1 GCA_019118985.1 Candidatus Faecalibacterium faecipullorum | reverse complement strand
CCAGACCCCAGAACTTGCACTCCTTGGTGCCTTCTGCGGCGGTGATGGGGGCGGGCTTGACCTCGGGCAGGGACAGGAAGGTCACGTCGTCGGTGATGCCGAGGGTGAACCGCTCCTTGGGCTGGTCCTTGGCCAGGTCGGTGTAAACGGCAAAGATGGAGGACGGCGGGGTGTCCTTGCTGCCCAGGCCGTAGCGGCCGCCGGTGACGACGATGTCGTTCAGGCCGGCCTCACGCAGGGTGGCGGCGACATCCAGGTACAGGGGCTCGCCCAGGGAGCCGGGCTCCTTGGTGCGGTCCAGCACGGCGATCTTCTTGACCGTCTTGGGCAGCACCTTCAGCAGGGCAGAGGAGACCCAGGGGCGGTACAGGCGGACCTTGACGATACCGACCTTCTCGCCGCGGGCGTTCAGGTAGTCGATGACCTCGTCGGCCACGTCGCAGATGGAGCCCATCGCGATGATGACGCGGTCAGCGTCGGCAGCGCCGTAGTAGTTGAACAGGTCGTAGTTGGTGCCCAGCTTCTCGTTGACCTTGGCCATGTACTTCTCGACAATGGCGGGCAGGGCGTTGTAGACCGAGTTGCAGGCCTCACGATGCTGGAAGAAGACGTCACCGTTCTCGTGCGAGCCGCGCATCTTGGGGTGCTCGGGGTTCAGCGCGTTGGCGCGGAACTCCTCCACAGCCTCCATATTGCACATATCCTTCAGCTCGTCGTAGTCCCAGACTTCGATCTTCTGGTACTCGTGCGAGGTGCGGAAGCCGTCGAAGAAGTTCAGGAAGGGGACATGGCCCTCGATGGCGCACAGGTGAGCGACCGGCGCCAGGTCCATGACCTCCTGCACCGAGCTCTCAGCCAGCATGGCGAAACCGGTCTGACGGCAGGCCATGACGTCGCTGTGATCGCCGAAGATGTTCAGGGCCTGGGTGGCGACGGTACGGGCCGACACGTCAAAGACGCAGGGCAGCTGCTCGGCTGCGATCTTGTACATGTTGGGGATCATCAGCAGCAGGCCCTGGGAGGCGGTAAAGGTGGTGGTGATGGCGCCCGCACCCAAGGCGCCGTGGACAGCGCCTGCGGCGCCGGCCTCAGACTCCATCTCGACGACCTTCACCTGGTTGCCGAAGATATTCTTCCGGCCTGCTGCGGACCACTGGTCCACCGAGTCAGCCATCGGAGAAGAAGGGGTGATCGGATAGATGGCAGCAACGTCGGTAAACGCATAAGCTACATGCGCAGCCGCGGTGTTGCCATCCATGGTTTGCTTTGCTCTAGGCATTTTTCTTCCTCCATTACTTTTTATTGGGCCGCCCCCCGGCCGGCACTCAGACAGATGCCGGCAGGCCGCCCTTGGGGTACTTGGGGTATTTGCGAAACAACCCCGCCCCAACGGCGAGGGCGCCCGCCGAATGGGCATGATTGCTCATATATTATAATAGCAAATTCCCGCCCCAAAGTAAACGCAATCTCTCTGGTAAAACACACCAATAATTTGGTCAAAGATTTGTGCATTTTTGTTTTTTCATTTCATTGTATCCCAGATTTTTTGCCGATTTCATGCAAAAGCGGTGAAACCGGCAGTTGACACGCCACCCCGCCGCGGGTAAACTTGAACCAGGCCAACACAACAGCGGCGCCGGCCGGCGGTTTCCACCGTTTCAACCTGTTTTCCACCCGCGGACGGCCGTGCGCGCCATCATCAGGAAAGGGAGCAGCCCATGGCAGTTCATTTTGAAAAAACGATCGACAGCAAGCTCATCTACACAGGTCACGTCATCACCGTCACCCAGGACACCGCCCTGCTTGAAAACGGCGAGACCGCCCTGCGGGACGTCGTCCACCACCACGGCGGCGCCTGCATCCTGCCCTACTTTGAGGACGGCACCATCTGCATGGTGCGGCAGTTCCGCTACGCCATGCAGCAGGAACTGTGGGAGCTGCCCGCCGGCAAGCTCGAAGCAGGGGAGGACCCCTTCGAAGCCGCCAAGCGCGAGCTGACCGAAGAGTGCGGCGTCACCGCCGACGAGTACATCCCCCTCGGCCAGATCTACCCCACCGTCGGCTACGACACCGAGGTCATCTACATCTGGGCCGCCCGCGGGCTGCACCCCGCCCCCATGCACCTCGACGCCGACGAGTTCCTCACCCCCGAGCGCGTCCCCCTCGACAAAGCCTTCGACATGGTCCTCTCGGGTGAGATCAAAGACGCCAAAACCGTCGCCGGCATCCTCAAATTCAAAGCCCTCCTCGCCACCGGGCGTATCTGACCGTATCGTACCCGGTTGCAGCTGCGCGAATTTTTTCTGCATGCGGTGCAGCCGGGGGCGTCCCCCTCAGTCAGCTTCGCTGACAGCTCCCTCTGTACGCGCTGCCGGCGGGCAAGCCCCCTTCGCCTCACTTCGTTCGGCACCTTGCCCCTGTACGCGGTGCAGCCGGGTACGTCCCCCTCAGTCAGCTTCGCTGACAGCTCCCCCGCACGCGTGAGAGCCTATAAGGAATGGATTAGAATGGGCCCTGCCTTATCTCCAAGTCCATGGGATAAGGCAGGGTCTTTTTACGCGCATTTTAATCCCTACATCTTAGGCTCCCACGCGTGCGGGGGAGCTGGCGCGGCCGTCAGGCCGCGTCTGAGGGGGCCTCCCCGGCAGCACGGCCCCCAAAAACAATGTGGGGGTCAGCCTTTCAGCCGACCCCCACAGAGGGACCCTATCTTTCGTGACGCAAAGTTCTTTTGTTTTGGTGCGATCAACAACAGAAGGAATAGCGGTTACTTATCCCTTTTCGCTGTCACATCGGATGGGCTGTGCCCTTCAGGCGGTCTCTAGTCACCCTTCTAGGCACCCTATAATCAAATACAGTATGGTGCGCTGTATTGGTTATAAGTAATGTTAGTTAGGCCTCAACGTTGGAGGCCTTGGTGACATTCTGAGTCATCACGATACCAACAACCCAAGCGGTCTCGCCAGTCAGGCTGTCGTTGGTAACCTTCAGAGTGCTCACATTTACGTCATAATCGCAGTTGTAAACAGTACCATTATCGACAATTGTACCAACCACCGGAGCGGTATCGGTATTGCCATAGTCGGTGCCCCAATAAGTAAGAATATCCACAACATCCTCAACAGCAGCCTTCTCGTCCAGCTTGCCAGAAACCAGATAGATCCAGCCGAAGCTCTGGGACTTATAGTTTTCCGGCATCTCATCAAAATCGTCGCTGACGATCAGGCCCTGCTCCTTAAGCTTGGTGCCAATATCATTGGTCAGATCGATATCCCAGCCATTAAGATTGGCAGGACGATAAGCGCTAGAAATTTTATTTGCGGTCACCTTACTAGCATTCGTGCCAAAATCCTTAACCCAGCTGTCCAGGTCGCTGCTGGTGGAAACAGTAATCATATCCTTCCAGTCAGAATCCAGAGCATCCTCAACGTACTTCACAGCATTGGAAGCAACGGGAACAACAGGATTCTTCTCGTCATCGGTGGTGGTGCCGCTCTTGCAGCCTGCCAGCATGCTGACTGCCATGATGCCGGCGAGCATCAGAGAAGCAATCTTCTTGAGTTTCATAAATGTTTTTCCTCCTTATGGTGTATAAAA
>DWXX01000010.1 GCA_019118985.1 Candidatus Faecalibacterium faecipullorum | reverse complement strand
GGGTGACTAGAGACCACCTGAAAGGCACAGCCCATCCGATGTGACAGCAAAAAGGGAAAGCCAACCACTTGACCTTCTGTTGTTGATCGCACCAAAACAAAAGAACTTTGCGTCACGAAAGATAGGGTCCCTCTGTGGGGGTCGGCGTTGGCCGGCCCCCACATTGTTGTTTTGCGTGGTGCTGCCGGGGAGGCCCCCTCAGACGCGGCCTGCGGCCGCGCCAGCTCCCCCGCACGCGTGAGAGCCTATAAGGAATGGATTAAAATGGGTACTCCTGTACCTGACTCTATTAACCATCACGCGCCTTGAACCGAAGGCATCTAAATCCCTACATCTTAGGCTCTCACGCGTGCGGGGGAGCTGGCAGCGAAGCTGACTGAGGGGGACGTACCCGGCTGCACTGCGTGCGGGGGAGGTGCCGAACGCAGTGAGGCGAAGGGGGCTTCCCCGCCGGCAGCGCGCATGGGGGAGCTGTCAGGAGCGCAGCGACTGACTGAGAGGGGCGCGAGCAACAGCGAGACAGAGAGGGCACGAAAACAAAGAGGGCCCGTAAAACACAAAGCCCCCATTGTTCCACATGGAACAACGGGGGCTTTGCTGTGGGGGTCAGAGGAGGGCGGAGAAGAGGCCGAGCATGAGGGGCATGGTGAGGATGGACAGGAGGGTGGACAGGACGTAGAGGGCGCTGGAGCGGCTGGCGTCCTGGCCGTAGAGCTGGGCCATGGAGGTGATGGTGGTGCAGGCGGGGGTGATGGCCGCGAGGTAGACCGTCATCAGGATGGCGCGGCCGTCGGGCAGGAGGGCGGCCGCGCCCGTCGCCCACAGCAGCGCGAGGGCCGCAAGCGGGTAGACCAGCAGGCGCAGGGCGGCCGTCAGGTAGTAGCGCGGGGTGCAGGCCAGCTGACGCAGCGGCGACTCGGCGATGGCCATGCCGGCGAGCAGCATCCCCAGGGGGCCCATCAGGCTGCCCATGCTGTCCATCGCGCCGGTCAGGAGGGCGGGCAGCGGGATGTGGCCGAGATAGAGCGCGGCCCCCGCCAGGATGGACAAAAGGTTGACGTTGGTGAGAACGGCCTTCCAGCTCAGGGCGCCGGTCCCCCGCAGGATGGCGGCGCCGTGGGTCCACAGCAGCACCAGCTGCACGATGATGAAGGCACAGGAGTAGATGACGTACTCCTGCCCGAGCAGCGCCTGCACCAGGGGGATGACCAGGGCCCCGGCATTGGAGTAGATGGCGGTGGCACGCTCGATGGCGTCGAGGCCGAGGGGGCGGCGCAGCAGCCAGGTCAGCAGCAGGAACAGAAGGTGGATGGCCGCGGCCGCCCCGAAGGAGAGGGCCAGCCCGGCGCGGATGGCGGGGGTGTCCTCGATCTGGAAGGCGTCGACGATGACGCAGGGGATGACCAGGTAGACCAGGATGACCGACAGCACCTTGCTGTCGGCGGCCCGCAGCAGCCCGGCGCGGACCAGGACAAAGCCGGCCAGCAGGATCAGGAACAGCTGGGCGATCTCGCGGGCGAGCAAAAGGGCGATCTGCATGATAAAGACCTCCGGTCACAAAAAAGAGAGGCGCCGGGCAGGCGCCTCCCTTTTGTTCAGGCGGATGGATGGGGTGGATCGGCGGGGGCGCCGTCCTCCGGAGCGTCGCGGACGCCCTCCTTGGCGAGGCGGGCGTCCTTGGCCAGGCGGGCGATGTGCAAAGCGAGGTAGGCCGTCTCTTCGTTGGGGAGGAAGATGTTGTACTTGCGCAGCAGGTAGGTGCGGATCCGCTCGGCACAATCAGTGGCGGCGGGGTAGCCCTGCTGCATCTGACGGAAGAGAAAGTCGTCGTCGCTGTCCATCAGCTTGCCGGTGAAGAACCGGTCGGCAAAGAACTGCAGGTGGCTGATGAAGCGGGTGAAATGGATGCTCTCGGTGTCGAGGTGGGTGTGCATCCGGTAGGTGACGATGTTGGTCAGCTCGCCGATCAGGCGGGCGGCCTGCATGGCGTCGCCCCCCGCCCCCACGTCCATCCGGGCGTTGACGATGTGGAAGGCGATGTTGCCGGCTTCCTCTTCGGGCAGAAAGACGTTCAGCAGCTGGCAGGCCCGCTGCAGCCCCCGCAGGCCGACGTCGTACTCGCGCTTGTAAAAATGCTTGAGCTCCCACAGCACCCGGTTGGTGACGGTGATGCCCAGCTGCTGGCGCTCGACCGCGAAGTGGAGGTGGTCGGTCAGCATCAGGTAGATGTGGGGGGACAGCCTGACGCCGAGAGACGCCTCGGCATCGGCGACGATATCCTGGGTCAGCTCGAGGTAGACCGGCGGGATGGAGGAAAACAGCTCGATCATGGGCTGCGCGTCGGGGTTGGACAGGGGGATGAACACCCGGTCGGAGGGCTGCCGGTCGATGGTCTGACCGGGGCGGCGGCCGTAGCCGATGCCCTTGCCCAACAGGATGGACTCCTCGCCGTTGTCGTCCTGCACAAGGACGACGCTGCTGTTCAGCACCTTACTGATCCGCATGAGGGTTCGCCTCCTTCCCGGCCCGGGCGGCACGTCAGGTCAGGTCTTCGCCGTTGGTGGCGATGACTTTCTTGTACCATGCAAAGCTGTCCTTGCGGCGGCGTTCCAGGGTGCCGTTGCCCATGTCGTCCTGGTCGACGTAGATGAAGCCGTACCGCTTGCTCATCTGGTTGGTGGAGGCCGAGATCAGGTCGATGGGGGCCCAGCTGGTGTAGCCCCACATCTCGACCCCCTCGTCGATGGCCTTGCCCATCTCGCTGATGTGCTGGCGGAAGTATTCGACGCGGTAGGGGTCGTGGATGGAGCCGTCCGGCTCGACGACGTCCTTGGCGCCGATGCCGTTTTCCACCACCATCAGCGGCTTGCGGTAGCGGTCGTACAGCTCGATCAGGCTGTAGCGCAGGCCCTTGGGGTCGATCTGCCAGCCCCAGTCGCTGGCGGGCAGGTAGGGGTTCTTGACGCCGAGGACGGTGTTGCCGGGGGTGCGCTCGGCATTGGGGTCCACCGACTCGGTCATGGTCATGTAGTAGCTGCAGGAGACGAAGTCGACGCAGCCCGCCTTGAGGATGGCGGCGTCCCCCGGCTCGGTGTGCAGATGGATGTCCTTGCGCTCGAACATCTTGAGGATGAGGCGGGGGTACTCGCCCCAGACATGGACGTCGGCGTAGAAGAGGTTCTCGAGGTTTTTGGCCTGGGTGGCAAGCTCGTCGTCGGGGTTGCAGGTGCGGGCGTAGGTGGTCAGCTTGGTCAGCATGCAGCCCACCTTGCTGCCGGGGATGATCTCGTGGCAGTCCCTGACCACCAGGGCGCTGGCCACCAGCTGGTGGTGCAGGGCCTGGTAGCAGACTTCCAGCAGCTTATCCTCGGCAAAGCGGCTGGGGATGATGCCGGCGGTGGTGAAGGGGTGGCGGATGATGCTGTCTACCTCGTTGAAGGTCAGCCAGTACTTGACGTCGTTTTTGTACCGCTCAAAGCAGGCGTGGCAGAAGCGGGTGAAGCAGTCGATCACCCGGCGGTCGTACCAGCCGTTGTACCTGGTGGCGAGGGCGAGGGGCATCTCGTAGTGGCTGAGGGTGACCAGGGGCTCGATGCCCAGGCGGTGCATCTCGGCGAAGAGGTCGCTGTAGAACTGCAGGCCGGCCTCGTTGGGCTCGGTCTCCTCGCCGGTGGGGAAGATGCGGGTCCACGCGATGGACACCCGCAGCATGGTAAAGCCCATCTCGGCGAAGAGGGCGAGGTCCTCTTTGTAGCGGTGGTAGAAGTCGATGCCGCGGCGCTTGGGGTAGTAGGTGTCGTCGGGGTCGGCCATGGCGGCGGCGATCATCTCGTCATTGACCGCCATGTGGGCGGCGTAGTCCTTGACGTCGGTGTGGGGCTTATAGGTGGCGACGTCGGCCACGCTGGGGCCCTTGCCGCCCTCCTTCCAGGCGCCTTCGACCTGGTTGGCGGCCAGGGCGCCGCCCCAGAAAAATCCCTTGGGAAAACTCATTGCACAGCCTCCAGTTTCAGCAGGGCGGCCCCGGGCGCGACGGCGCCGTCGGCCACCGGTTTGACGGCGAAGTCCTCGTTGTTGGTGACGATGACGGGGGTGGTGGTGTCAAAGCCGGCCGCCTTGATGGCGTCGATGTCGAACTTCATCAGCAGCTGGCCCTTCTTGACGGTGTCGCCGTTCTTGACCAGGGGAGTGAAGCCCTTGCCCTCCAGCTTGACGGTGTCCATACCGATGTGCATCAGCAGGTCGACGCCGGCGTCGGTGGTCATCGAGATGGCGTGCTTGGAGTCAAAGACCGACGCGATCTGGCCGTCGGCAGGGGCGTACAGCTCGCCCTTGCTGGGGATGACGGCCACGCCCTCGCCGAGGATCTTCTGGGAAAAGACCTCGTCCTTGACGCTGGTCAGGGGGATGGCGGTGCCCGCGAGGGGGCTGTAGACGGTGGCGTCGGCGGCCTTGGCAGGGCTGGAAGCAGGGGCGCTGGCGGGGGCGGAAGCGGCGGGGGCGTCCTCTTCGTCCTTATAGAGGATGAAGGTGAGGATGAAGGAGGCGGCCACCGAGATGGCAAAGCCCACGCAGGCCCAGATGAAGTTCATGCCGTTGGCGGGGTCGATGTACATGGCCATGCTGGCGATGCCGGGGCCGACGGCCGCGAAACCCTTGACGCCCATCAGGCCGATGAACAGGCCGCCGATGAAGCTGGAGAGGACGACCGAGATGGTCACCTTGCGGCGCTGCAGGGTGACGCCGTACAGGGCGGGCTCGGTGATGCCGAACAGGCCCGAGATGCCGGCCGAGATGGCGGTGGAGCGCAGGTTCTCGTCTTTGGTCTTGAGGGCCACGGCCAAGCAGGCCCCGCCTTCAGAGATGTTGTGGGCCAGCGAGGCGGGCAGGTAGAGCATATCGAAGCCGGGGTCGGCGATGGAGGCGACGGCGTAGGGGACCAGGGCCTTGTGCATGCCCAGCGAGATCATGAAGGGCAGGATGGCGGCCACCAGGGCGACGGCCAGCCAGCCGAGGGTGTTGTACAGGCCGAGGATGGCGGCGGTGAGCAGCGAGCCGATGTTATAGCCCAGAGGCCCGAGCAGCAGCAGGCCGACCGGGAAGGCCACCGCAAAGCAGAACATGGGGACGAAGAACACGCGGATGGCCTTGGGGCACCACTTGTTGCACCACTTTTCCAGGACGGCCATGAAGATGACGATCAGGATGGAGGGGAAGACCTGGCCGGTGTAGCCGATGTTCTGGATGGACAGGCCGAAGAAGCGGGCGCCCCCCTCGGTGGCAAGCAGGGTGGAGGTGGCGGGGGAGATCATGGCCGCGGCCAGGGCGACGGCTACCAGCTTGTTGCAGCCGAACTTGGTCGCGGTGGTGAAGGCCACCAGGATGGGCAGGTAGTACAGCGCGGCGTCGGCCACATTGTAAAAGACCTGGTAGACCACGTCGGTGGAGGCGAGGATGCCGAAGGTGGTGAAGATGGTCAGGACGGCTTTCAGCACGCCGGCGCCGGCGATGGCGGGGACGAGGGGCTGGAAGATGCCGACCATGTAGTCGAGGATGATGCCGCCGATGTTCTTCTTGCCGGCGGGGGCGGGGGCGGCGGCTGCCGCGGCGTTGAAGCTGCCCATCTTGACCAGTTCATCGTAGACTTCGATGACGTCGTTGCCGATGACCACTTGGCACTGCGGCCCGGATGCGATGACGCCCATGACGCCGGGGGTCTTTTTGAGGGCGGCGGCGTCCGCCTTGCCGGGGTCGGCGAGGGTGAAGCGCAGCCGGGTGGAGCAGTGCTCCAGATGGGTGACGTTTTTGTCGCCGCCGACCAGACGCAGAACGTCCGCAGCGGTCTGCTTATAGTTTTTCACAGTACGTAAACCTCCTTCGATAAGACACGGTTCCCTTCGCCGTTCGGCCAAAACGGCAAAAGAAAAAGACCCAACAGAACACTGCCTACAGCCCTCCCGTCTGTATGAATGGGATAGGAAAGCCTTGCATGTTCCGCCAGATCCTGCCTGCATGACCAGTGACATGTCCAACCGGTAACTTGTGAATGTATTATAGCAAAAGGGCGGGGGGAATTGCAATCTTCAACTCCTACAAAATTGAAGGGTTTATTTTGTGCGATTTTCCAGCCGCGCCGGGAAAGGTTGCCAAAAAAGCCGCGTCTTGACAGGGAACGGGTTTTTGTGTTTACTATAGTAAAGCGAAAGAGAGGGGAAACGGATGGAGAAGAACCTGACCACGGGCGGCGTGCTGCGGAACATCGTCGGCTTTTCGCTGCCCTATCTGCTGAGCTACTTTTTGCAGACGCTGTACGGGATGGCCGACCTGTTCATCATCGGGCAGTTCAGCGGGACGGCCGACATCACGGCGGTGTCCATCGGCAGCCAGGTGATGCACATGCTGACCGTCATGATCGTGGGGCTGGCCATGGGGGCCACCATCGCCATCGGGCGGGCGGTGGGCGCGGGGGAGAAAGAGCGGGCCGCCCTGGCCATCGGCAACAGCGCTGCGCTGTTCATGGCGGTGGCGGCGGTGCTGACCGCGGCGCTGCTGGCGCTGGTGCGGCCCATCGTGGCGGCGATGTCCACCCCGCCCGAGGCGGCGGAGGGCGCCGTACAATACCTGACCATCTGCTTTGCGGGGATCCCTTTCATCACGGCGTACAACGTCATCAGCTCGATCTTCCGCGGGCTGGGGGATTCGAAGAGCCCGATGTACTTTGTGGCGGTGGCCTGCGCGGCCAACATCGGGCTGGATTACCTCTTCATCGGCTGGCTGGGGATGGGCCCCGCCGGCGCGGCGCTGGGCACCACCCTGTCGCAGACGCTGAGCGTCGCGGCGGCGCTGGCGGTCATCCTCCGGCAAAAGACCGGGCTGCCGCTGCGCAAAGACAGCTTCCGCCCGCGGCGGGATGTGATGGGGCCCATTTTGCGGGTGGGGGTGCCGGTGACGCTGCAGGACGGCTTTATACAGGTGTCCTTCATCCTCATCACCATCATCGCCAACAGCCGGGGGCTGAACGACGCCGCGGCGGTGGGCATCGTTGAAAAGGTGATCAGCTTTGTGTTCCTGGTGCCGTCCTCCATGCTGTCCACCGTGTCGGCGCTGGCGGCGCAGAACGTCGGCGCCGGCAAGCACGACCGCGCCGCGCAGACGCTGCGGTATGCCGTCGGCATCTGCCTGGCCTTCGGGCTGGCGGCGGGGGTGCTGGTGCAGTTCGTCGCGGGGGAGATCGTGGCCGTCTTTGACAGCACCCCGGCGGTGGTGGCGGCCGGCAGCCAGTACATCCGCGGGTACATCTGGGACTGCATGTTCGCGGGGGTACACTTCAGCTTCAGCGGGTATTTCTGCGCCTACGGGCGGTCGGGGGTGTCCTTTCTGCACAACGCGCTGGCCATCGTGCTGGTCCGCATCCCGGGGGCGTATCTGATGTCGCGGCTTTTCCCTGAGACGCTGCTGCCGATGGGCTGCGCCGCGACGGCGGGGTCGCTGCTGTCGGTGGCGGTCTGCGGCGCCGCCTTCCTCTGGCTGCGCCGCCGCGGCCTGCTGGAACAGGCGGCAACCTGAGCAAAACCGAAAGGAGAACGGCATGGCAGAGATCATCGACAAAAACACCTGGCCCCGGCGGGAGGCCTACGACTTCTTCGCGCGGATGAGTTGGCCGTTTTACGCCCTGACCTTCCCGGTGGATGTGACGCGGCTGCGGGGGTGGTGCAGGCGGGAGGGCGCGTCCTTCTACCCGGCCATGGTCTACGGGGTGACCAAGGCGATGGAGCGGGTGGACGCCTTCCACTACAAAGACCGGGGCGGGCAGATCGTCCGGGTAAAGCGGCTGGTGCCGAGCTTCACCGACCTGCACCCCGGCAGCGAGCAGTTCCACATCGTGACGCTGGAGGCGGGGGAGGACCTTGCCGACTTCTGCCGGCGGGCCAAAGAGAAATCGGCGGCGCAGACCGCTTTCATCTCGAGCGGGCCCTGGGAGGAGGACGAGCTGGTTTACTTTTCCTGTCTGCCGTGGTTCCCGCTGACGGCGGCGACCAACGAGCGGGACGCCGACCCCGCCGACAGCATCCCCCGGGTGACCTGGGGCCGCTGGCAGGAAGACGCCGGCCGCACCACCCTGCACCTCAGCCTGGAACTCAACCACCGCCTGCTGGACGGCGCGCACGCGGGGATGTTCTACAGGGAGCTGGAGGGGTGGATGAAATTCAGCTACAATTGGAGTCGATGCATTGTCCTGTATCCGCCTATTTTGTGCAGAGCTATCTAGATGTCGGAGAAATCTACGATGGCACAGGCGCCGCCTTCCAAATTTCCTATGACGAACGGCCACAGATCCGCTTTGAGCTCCCCGCCGGCATCGCACTGTCCCCGGGAGATGCCATGCAATTTTCCATGGATT
>DWXX01000115.1 GCA_019118985.1 Candidatus Faecalibacterium faecipullorum | reverse complement strand
GCCCAGATGTCCAGCTGCTCGCTGGCGGCGGCGCGGAAGGTGTCGCCGGCGGCCAGCATCACCCGGCGGCCCTGCTCGCGGTAGTAGTGGGCCAGTTTGGCGATGCTGGTGGTCTTGCCCACCCCGTTCACCCCGATGACCAGGATGACCGCCGGCGTGCCGGACAGGTCCATCTCGCCGGCCGGCTCCATCTCCTCCCGCAGGATCTCGCGCAGGGCGTCCATGGCCTGGTCGCCGGTCTTGAGGTGCTGGTCCTTGACGGCGTCCCGCAGGCGCTCCACCAGGTGCAGGGCCACCTCGGCCCCGACGTCGGCCAGGATCAGCTGCTCTTCCAGATCGTCGTAGAGCTCGTCGGTGATCTCTGCCCCGGTCAGGGCGTTGACGATGTTGCCCCAGAAGCCGGTGCGGGTCTTCTGGAGGCCGTGCTCCATCTTTTCCTTGTTTTTCTTGCCAATTCCGAACAGACCCATAGGGGGCTACCTCCTGCTGTTCTTATGTATGTATCCGATGGTATGCGGTCGTATGTATGCGGCGCCGGCGTTCAGGACACCAGCGTCGCGTCCACCTGCCCCAGGTCCAGCCGCAGCAGTTTGGAGATGCCGTCCTCCTGCATGGTCACGCCGTAGAGGATGTCGGCGGCCTCCATGGTGCCGCGGCGGTGGGTGATGACGATGAACTGCGTTTTGTCACTGATCCGCCGCAGATACTGGGCAAAGCGGACCACGTTGGCGTCGTCCAGGGCGGCCTCGATCTCGTCCAGGATGCAGAAGGGCGAGGGGTTGACCGCCAGGATGGCGAAGTAGATGCTGATGGCGACCAGGGCCCGCTCCCCGCCCGAGAGGGCCTCGAGGTTGCGGATGACCTTGCCCGGCGGGCTGACCCGGATCTCGATGCCGCTTGTCAGCACGTCGCCCTCATCCTCGAGGGCGAGGGAGGCCGTCCCCCCGCCGAACAGCTCGGCAAAGACCTGGCCGAAGTGCCGGTCGATGGCGGCGAAGTTGCGGCTGAACAGATCCCGCATCTGCCCGTTCAGCTCGCCGATCATCTTGAGCAGGCGGGCGCGGCTCTCCTCCACGTCCTCTACCTGCGTTTTGAGGGCGTCGTAGCGGGCGCGGACCTCGGCGTATTCCTCCACCGCCCCCACGTTGACGGCGCCGAGGGCCCGTATCCTGCCGCGCACCTCGGCCACCTGCGCGCGCAGCACGGCCATGGTGGTGTACTCGACGCAGAGCCCCGCCGCGTCGGTGGGGGTCAGCTGATATTCGTCCCAGAGCTTGGCGGCCAGCTGGTCGTACTCGCCCTCGGCGGCGCTTTTCCGCTCGGACAGGCGGGCCATCTCCCGGCCGGCTTCCTCCCGGCGCTCGGCGGCGTCCCGGGCGGCGGCCTGCGCTTTCGTCTCGGCAGCCTGCTGTTCCATCCGGGCGTCGGCGGCCCTGCGGATGGCCCCCTCCTTCTCCCGGATGCAGGCCCGGCTGCGCTCGGTCTCTTCCTTCACGTCCCGGATCTGCTGCTCCAGCTGCGCGTCCTTGTCTTCCAGCGCGCGGATGGATTCGGCCAGGCTGTCCTGATGGGCGCCGGCGTCTGCCAGCCGTTTTTCCCAGTCGGCCACCCGGCTGCGGCCCAGCTCGGCGTCCTTTTCGCTGGCCAGCTGTTCCAGCCGCTTTTCGGCCAGCTGATGGGCCAGCTCGGTCTGCTGCGCCGCAAAGCTGTCCCCGCCTTCGGTCAGGCGGGCCAGCTCGCCGGTCAGACGCCCGGCCTCCCCGGCGGCGGCCTGCCGGTCATCGGCGGCCCTGCGGGCGGCTTCTTCCTGCCCTTGGGCCTCGGCGGCGAGGTGTTCGGCCTCGGCGGCCCGCTGCCGGGCGGCCTCTTCGGCCTGGGCGGCGGCCTCATCCAGCCGCCTGCGCTCGGCTTCGGCCCGCAGGCGGTCCTCGGCGGCGGTCCGCGCTTCGCCCTCGGCGGCGGTCATGTCGGCGGCGACGGCGTCGGTCTGCGCCTTGCACTGGGCCGCTTTTTGGGCGGCGGCGGCTTGGTCCCGCTGCAGGGCGGCGATCTTTTCTTCCAGATCGCGGATCTCCTGCCGGCGGGTGAACAGCCCGGCCGACCGCTGCACGCTGCCGCCGGTGAAGCTGCCCCCCGCGTTGACCACCTGGCCGTCCATGGTGACCACCCGGTTGCGGTAGCCGAGGGCTTTGGCCACCCGGCCGGCCTCGTTGATGTCCTCCACCACCGCGATGCGGCCCAAAAGGTTCGAGACGATGTTCTGGTAGCGGTCGTCCGCCCGCACCAGGCTGCTGGCCAGCCGGGCGGACAGGGGCAGCTGCCCCCGGAACAGCCCCGGCTGCACGGTGTCCAGCGGCAGGAAGGTGGCGCGGCCGGCGTTCTGCCGCCGCAGCAGGGCGATGGCGGCTTTGGCGGCGGCCTCGCTTTCCACCACGATGTTCTGCATGGCGGCCCCGAGGGCGGTCTCCACCGCCAGCTCGCAGCCGGCTTCCACCGTCAAAATGGAGGACACCGGCCCGATAATCCCCTGCAGCCGGCCCCCGGCGGCGGCCTGCATCACCGCCCGCACCGAGTGCTGATAGCCCTCCATGTTCTTTTCCAGCTCTTTCAAAACCGACAGCCGCTGGGCGGCGGCCTCCCGGCTGCGGGCCAGTTCCTGCCGGGCTGCCTCGGCGGCGTCGAGGGCCTCCTGCCGGCGGCGCAGCTTGAGGGCCAGCCCGGCGCGGACGTTGGCCAGCTGCTTTTCGCTGCCGGCGAGCATGGCGAGGTATCTGTCGGTGTCGGCCAGGTTTTCCTTCAGTTCGGCTGCGCGGGCGCGCTCGGTCTCAGCGGCGGCCTGCGTCTCGGGCAGGCGGCTGCGGGCGGCCTCGGCGGCGGCTGCGGCGGCGGCTTCGGCCACCCGGGCGGCAGTCTCCCGCCCGGTCACCTCGGCCAGGGCGGCGCGCAGCTCGGCCTGCCGGGCGCCGGCGGCGTCGCTGCGGCTCTGCAGAGCGGCCAGCTGCTCTTCCAGCCCGGCGATCTCGCCGGCCAGCTGTTCGGCCTGCCGGCGGGCGGCGTCGGCCGCTTCCTGCTGGCGGGTCAGCTCCGCCTTGGCGGCGTCGCGGTCGGTCTGGCCGCGGGCCATCTCCTCCCGCAGAGCGTCGGCGCTCCGGCGGGCGTGGGCGCGGTCGTTTTCCAGCACGGCGATGCGGCTGTCGCTGCCGCTGATCTGCTCGGTGATACTGCGAATATCCCCATTCAGGCGCTCGATCTCAACGGTGAGCCGCTGCGCCTGCATCCGGATCTTCTCAGCCTCCTGCCGGGAGGCCGCGTCCTCTCTGTCCCGGCGCTCATACTCGGCCTGGGCGGTCTCGTAGTCCCGCTGCAGCTGCTGCAGCGCCTGCCGGGCGGCGGCGATGCTCTCGACCCAGAGGGTGACCTCCAGGCTTTTGCGGCGGCCGGCCAGCTCGAGGTAGACGCGGGCCTTTTCGGCCTCCTTTTCCAGCGGGCCGACCCGGCCTTCCAGCTCGGCGAGGATGTCCCGCAGCCGCTCGAGGTTGGCCTCGGCGGCGGCCAGGCGGTGCTCGGCGTCGGTCTTGCGGTAGCGGAAGCGGGCGATGCCGCAGGCGTCCTCAAAGATCTCCCGCCGCTCGCTGCCCTTGGCGGCCACGATCTCGGCGATGCGGCCCTGCCCGATGATGGAGTAGCCGTCCCGGCCGATGCCGGTGTCCAGCAGCAGCTCATAGATGTCCTTCAGCCGGCAGACCTGGCCGTTGATGGTGTACTCGCTGTCGCCCGCGCGGTAGTACCGCCGGCCCAGCGTCACCTCGGCGGCGTCGAGGCCGAGGGCGTGGTCGCTGTTGTCCAGCGTCAGCCGGACCGACGCGTAGCCCATCGCCCCCCGCCGGGCGGTGCCGCCGAAGATGACGTCCTCCATCTTGCCGGCGCTGCGCAGCTGCCGGCTGCTGGTCTCGCCCAGCACCCAGCGGATGGCGTCGGACAGGTTGCTCTTGCCCGAGCCGTTGGGCCCCACCACCGCGGTGACCCCTTTGTCAAAGGTGATCTTCACCTTGTCGGGGAAGCTCTTGAACCCCTGGATCTCCAGCTGTTTGAGGATCATGGGGTCAGTCCTTCTCCCGGATGACCCCCAGCAGTTTGAGGGCCTCGCGGGCGGCGTGCTGTTCGGCGGACTTTTTGCTGCGGCCCTCGCCCCGGGCCACGCAGTCCGAGTTGAACCGCACCGCCACCACGAAGTGTTTGTCGTGGTCGGGGCCGGTCTCTTTTTCCACCACATAGCTCAGCCGCTCTTCGGGGTTCTGCTGGACGATCTCCTGCAGGCGGGTCTTGTAGTCGGCCTCGGCGTGCTTGCCCTCGGTGATGAAGGGCAGGATGAAGCTGCGGGCGACCTCCATCCCGCCGTCGAGGTAGAGCGCGGCGATCAGCGCCTCGAACGCGTCCGAGACGACGCTGGGCCGCTCCCGCCCGCCGCAGCGCTCCTCGCCGCGGCCCAGCCGGAGGTATTCGCCCAGATGGATCTCCTGCGCGAACTGGAACAGCGCCCCCTCGCTGACCAGGCTGGAACGGATGCGGGTCAGGTCCCCTTCCGGCCGGTCGGCGTAGGCGTGGAAGAGATAGTCGGCCGAGACGATCTGCAACACGCTGTCCCCCAGAAATTCCAGCCGCTCGTTGTGGGTGACCGGCACCCGGCTCTCGTTGGCATAGCTGGTGTGGGTCAGGGCGGTGGTCAGCAGGCCGGGGTCCTTGAAGGTATAACCGATGATCTTTTCAAGCGGATGCGCCATGGGCTGTGCCCTCCTCTCCCCTCACTGCTCGGCCGGCCTGGCGGCGTTGGCGGCGGCCACCTCGTCGAGGGCGGCCTGCATGGTGCCGCACAGGTCGTTCTCCACGCACTTTTTGGCCTGGCGGATGGCGTTCTTGATCCCCCTGGCCTTGGAGGAGCCGTGGGCCTTGATGACCGGCTGGCGCGCGCCGAGGAAGGGCGCGCCGCCGTACTCTTCGCTGTCCATCTGCTTTTTCAGGTTTGCCACCTGGCCGCGGATCAAAAGGTAGGCGACCTTGCCGGCAAGCCCGGACAGGAAGGCTCCCTTGACCATCCCCATCACCATCTTGGCCACGCCCTCGGTCAGCTTGAGGACCACGTTGCCGGTAAAGCCGTCGCAGACCACCACGTCGACGTTGCCGGCGGGGACGTCCCGCGGCTCGATGTTGCCCACAAAGCGGATGCCCGGGGTGGTCTTGAGCTTCTGGTGGGTTTCACGCAGCAGGGGGGTGCCCTTCGACTCCTCGGCGCCGTTGTTGACCAGGGCGCAGGCGGGGTCGGGCCGGCCCTCCACCTTCTGCATATAGCAGGTGCCCATGACGGCGAAGGCTTCCAGCATATCCACCCGGCACTCGACGTTGGCGCCGCAGTCCAGCAGCAGATACGCCTTGTTCTGGGCGGGGATCATGGTGGCCAGGGCGGGGCGCTTGATGCCCCGCAGCGCCCGCACGATCAGGCTGGTGCCCACGTGCAGCGCGCCGGTGCTGCCGGCCGAGACAAAGGCGTCCCCCCTGCCCTCCTTGAGCATATTCAGCCCCACCACGATGGTGGAGTCCTTCTTCTGGCGGACGGCGCGGGCCGGCTCGTCGCACATCTCGATGTTCTCGGTGCAGTGGACCAGCTCGATGCCGTCGAGGGGGATGCTGTGCTCAGCCGCCGTCTTGCGGATGAGGGCCTCGTCCCCCAGGCCGATGATCTCCACGCCGTACTCCCGGACGGCCTGGGCGGCCCCGTCCAGGGGGGCCAGGGGGGCGTTGTCGCCGCCCATCAGATCCAGAATGATTTTCATAAGTCTTGTCCTTTCTGCCCTGGTTTGACTCACAGGGCGTTCGGCCCGTCCAGCCAGCGCTGGAAGCTCTCCACCGCGCGCTCGGCTTGGGCCATGTAGCGCAGGCGCTTGTCCCGGGGGCGGCTTTCGGGGGGCAGCGGGGGCAGGATGCCCATGTTGGCCCCCATCGGCTGGAAGTGCTTGTTCTCAGCCGTCAGGTACTGCAGCAGCGCCCCGCACATGGTGTCGGGCGGGGGCGCCGACCAGCTGCGGCCCGACAGCCGGGCCAGGATACTGCGGGCGGCCAGCAGGCCGCAGGCGGCGCTCTCCATATATCCCTCAAAGCCGGTGATCTGCCCGGCGAAGAATACGTTGGGGTGCTCTTTCAAATAAAGGCCCGCCGTCAGCACCCGGGGCGCGTCCAGGAAGGTGTTGCGGTGCATCACCCCGTAGCGGACGAACTCGGCCTGCCCAAGGCCGGGGATCATCGAAAAGACCCGCTTCTGCTCCCCCCATTTGAGGTTGGTCTGGAAGCCGACGATGTTATAAAGGGTGCGCTCCTGGTTTTCGGCCCGCAGCTGGACGTTGGCCCAGGGGCGGTGGCCGGTGCGCGGGTCGACCAGGCCCACCGGGCGCAGCGGCCCGTACCGCATGGTGTCGGCCCCGCGGGCGGCCATGATCTCGATGGGCATGCACCCCTCGTAGACGGCGACGGTGTCGGCCTTTTTGCCCACGGCGTCGGGGTCGGGGGCGGCCTTTGCCCCCTGGTCGAAGTCGTGCAGGGGGGCCCGCTCGGCGGCCACCAGCGCGGCGTGGAAGGCCTCGTACTCGGCCTTGTTGAAGGGGCAGTTGAGGTAGTCGGCCTCCCCCCGGCCGTAGCGGGAGGCGGCGAACACCCTGTCGTAGTCGAGGCTCTCGGCGGTGACGATGGGGGCCACCGCGTCGTAGAAGTGCAGCCGGCTGTCCCCCGTCAGGCGGGCGATCTCTTCGGCCAGGGCCCCCTCGGTCAGGGGGCCGGTGGCCACGAGGACCGGCGAGGACTCGTCGATGGACACCGCCTCTTCCCGCCGGACGGTGATGCGCCGTTCCGCTTCCACCATGGCGGTGACGCGGGCGCTGAAGGCGTCGCGGTCCACCGCCAGGGCGCCGCCCGCCGCCACCCGGACGGCTTCGGCCGCCGGCAGCAGGTGGGAGCCCATCCGCCGCATTTCCTCTTTCAGCAAGCCGGAGGCGGAGTCCAGCCGCTCGGCCTTGAGGCTGTTGGAGCAGATCAGCTCGGCAAAGCCGGGGCTTTTGTGGGCCGGGGAAAAGCGGGCGGGCTTTTGCTCCCACAGGGTGACGTCCACCCCCTGCCCGGCCAGCCAGAGGGCGGCCTCGCACCCTGCCAGCCCCGCGCCCAGGATCGTTACATGCAGTCGTTCGTTCATCCTTGTCTCATCCATTGCCATTGCTTTTGGGGGCCGGCATCTCAAAGCCGCAGCCCTCCCGCGCACAGTACAGCTTGGACCCATGGCGGAAGAGGGTGGCCCCGCACTTTTCGCACTTTGTGGGCACCGGCACGTCCCAGGTCATAAAGTCGCAGTCGGGGTACCGCTCGCAGCCGTAGTAGATGCGGCCCTTGGAGCTCTTGCGCTCCAGCATCCGGCCTTTGCCGCACTTGGGGCAGATGCCGCCGGTGTCCTTGACCAGCCGCTTGGTCCCCTTGCACTCGGGGAAACCGCTGCAGGCCAGAAACTTGCCGTACTTGCCCACCTTGATGACCATCGGCCGGCCGCACAGGGGGCAGATCTCGCTGGACGGCTCGTCGGGCACCTTGATCTTTTTGCCCTCCATGTTCTTTTCGGCGGCCTGCAGGCTGGCGTCGAAGCCCTTGTAGAACTCGTCCACCGTCTGCCGCCAGTCGGCCTTGCCGCTCTCGATCTTATCCAGGTTCTTTTCCATCTGGGCCGAGAAGTCGACGTCCACGATGCGGGGGAACTGCGCCAGCATCAGGCTGTCCACCGTCCGGCCCAGGGGGGTGGGCTTGAGCTTTTTCTGGTCCCGCTCGACATAGCCGCGGTCGATGATGGTGGTGATGATGGGCGCGTAGGTGGAGGGGCGGCCGATGCCGTTTTCCTCCAGCGCCTTGATGAGGGAGGCCTCGGTGTAGCGGGCGGGCGGCTGGGTGAACTTCTGCTCGCTCTTGAGCTGCACCAGCGCCAGGGTCTGCCCCTGTTCGAGGGGGGGCAGGGCGGTCTCCTTCTTTTCCTTGTCCTCCACCGCCTCCTCATACAGGGCTGTAAAGCCGTCGAAGGTGACGGTGAAGCCGCTGGCCTTGAACCGGTAGTCCCCCCCGCAGACGGTGACCGAGACGGTGTCCATCTGGCAGTCGGCCATCTGACTGGCCATGAAGCGGCTCCAGATCATCCGGTAGAGCTTGGCGGTGTCGCCCGAGATGCTCTTGTCCACCTCGTCGGGGGTCAGCGCCGGCATGGACGGGCGGATGGCCTCGTGGGCGTCCTGGGCGGCGGTAGCGCTCTTGGTCTTCCAGGTGCGCTTGTAGGGGCAGATATACTGTTCCCCATAGGCCCCCGCAATATATTCCCTGGCCGCGGCCACCGCCTCGTCCGAGATGCGCAGGCTGTCGGTGCGCATATAGGTGATCAGGCCCACCGTGCCGTGCCCGGCGATGTCGACGCCCTCATACAGGGTCTGGGCGGCCCGCATGGTGCGGGTGGCGGTAAAGCCCAGCCGCCGCGACGCCTCCTGCTGCAGGGTGCTGGTGATGAAGGCGGGGGTGGGCTGCTTGGTCCGCTTGCCCCGCTTGAGCTCCCCCACCGTGTACACCGCCCCTTCCAGCCCCCGCTCGATGGCGCGGGCCTCTGCCTCGGTGCGGGGCAGCAGCTTTTTGCCGGCGGCGTCGGCGGCCAGCCGGGCGGTGAACTTCTTGCCCGATGCCGCCAGGGTGACGTCCACGTTCCAGTATTCCTCGGGGACGAAGGCCTCGATCTCCTTTTCGCGGTCGTCGATCAGCCGGACGGCCACGCTCTGCACGCGGCCGGCCGACAGCCCCCGGCGGATCTTCCGCCACAGAAAGGGGCTGAGCTTATAGCCCACCAGCCGGTCCAGCACGCGGCGGGCCTGCTGCGCGTTGAACAGGTCCTCGTTGATGGGGCGTGGGTGGGCCATCCCCTCCTTGACCCCCTTCTTGGTGATCTCGTCGAAGGTGACCCGGTTGGGCTGCGCCGGGTCGATGCCCAGCAGGTTGGCCAGGTGCCAGCTGATGGCCTCGCCCTCGCGGTCGGGGTCGGTGGCCAGCAGGACGCCGTCGGCCTTTTTGGCCTTGCCCTTCAGCTCGCGGATCAGCTTCTCCTTGCCCTTGATGTTGATGTACTGGGGGGTGTAGCCGTGCTCCACGTCGATGCCCAGCTGAGAGGTGGGCAGGTCCCGGATATGGCCCATGCTGGCCGTCACCTCGTAGTCCTTGCCCAGATATTTGCCTATGGTCTTCGCCTTTGCGGGCGATTCCACGATAACCAGTTTCGCCATGGTCGTTCTTACCTCGATCTGCCCCGGCCTGCATGGGGCGGGGGCTTTTCTTTTAGAATATGCCGGCGGCCCGGGGGTGTTATGCGCCGCTTTACAGCAGAATATACCGCTGCCCCGGCAGCGCCTTGACCCGGCCGGCCAGTTCCAGCCGCATCAGCACGGCGGCCAGGGCCGCCGCCGGGATGCCGCAGCCGGCGGACGCCTCCTCGATGCTTTTGGGCTCGTGCCCAAGGCAGGCGAGGGTGCGGCGCTCCTCCGACAGGGGCGGCGCCGCAGCGGCGGGGGCGGGGCGGGCCGCCGCAAGGCCCAGGTCGTCCAGCATGTCCTCCGCCCCCAGGATCAGCTTGGCCCGCCCGGCCTGGATCAGCCGGTTGGTGCCGGCCGAGTTCTCCCGGGCGGCGTCCCCCGGCAGGGCGTAGACCGGGCGGCCGTACCGCTCGGCATGGGCCACGGTGGACATGGTGCCGCTGCGCTCCCGCGCCTGCACCACCACCAGCGCCTGGCTCAGCCCGGCGATCAGCCGGTTGCGCTGCAGAAAGCCGTTCCGCCCGGCCGAGTCGTCGCCGGGGGCGTACTCCCCGATGACGCAGCCGTTGGCCTCGACCTTTTCCCGCAGCAGCTGGTTGGTGGCCGGGTAGGTGCGGTCGATGGGCACCCCCTGCACCCCGATGGTGGGGGCGTCCTCGTCCACGGCGGCGCGGTGGCACTCGCTGTCCAGCCCGTCGGCCAGCCCGCTGACGATCACCGCGCCGCTGCGCGCCAGCCCGCGGCCCACCGCCGACGCGGCCCACCGGCCGTAGTCGTCGGGGCGGCGGCTGCCCACCATCCCCACCAGGGCGGGGGCGTTCAGCCAGGCGGCGTCCCCAGTGCAGTAGAGCACCAGCGGCATGTCGGGGATGCGGGTCAACGCCAGGGGGTAGTCGGGGCTGTCGTAGGGCAGCACCCGCACCCCCAGCGCCCGGCACCGCGCGGCGACGGGCGCAAACGCCTCGGGGCTGCTGCCGGGCTGCCGGGCGCGGCGGGCGGCAGCGGGGCCGGCGGCCTCCCGGAAGGCGGCGGTCTCCCGCTCTTCCCAGGCGTAGCGGGCGTCGCCCCCGCACCAGTCCATCACCCGGCCGGCATGGGCGCTGGCCGGGCCCAGGGTATGGGCCAGCCACAGCCAGTACAGCAGCTCGTCCGGCTGGGCCGGGGGCGGGTAAAAGCTCAGCTGCGCGCCGGGCAGCTCAGGCCCCCTCACAGCCCCGCCCCCCGGAAGTGCCACAGCAGAATGCTGCCGGCGATGCCGGCGTTGAGGCTTTCCACCCGGTCGGTCATGGGGATGCGGACGGTGCGGCTGCAGGCGGCGATGGTCTCGCCGGTCAGCCCCTGCCCCTCGCTGCCGATGACGACGCAGACCCCGCCGGGATAATCGGCCGGGGCGCTGCCCAGCGGCTCGGACTGATAGAGGGCGGCGGCCAGGCACTCGATGCCCTTTGCCCGCATGGCCGCCAGCACCGGCGGCAGGGCCCCCGCCTCGATGACCGGCAGACGGACGGCCGCCCCCATCGAGGCGCGCAGGGTCTTGGGCGCATAGGGGGCGGCGCACCCGTCGGACAGGATCACCCCGTCAAAGCCGAAGGCCGCCGCGCTGCGCAGCAAAGTGCCCACGTTGCCGGGGTCCTGCACCCGCTCGAGGGCGAGGTAGCGGCCCCCGGCGCGCACCTCGTCCAGGGTGTGCGCCGGGGTGCGGAACACCCCGAACACCCCCTGCGGCGAGGGCACGTCGGCCAGCTTTGCCGCTACGTGCTCTTCCACCAGGAAATGCGCGCCGGGCAGCGCGGCAAGCTCGGGCCACTTTTCGGCCGCGGCGGCGGTATAGAACAGCTGTTCCAGGACGGCGTCTTTGGCAAGCTCGCAGCACAGCTTGCGCCCCTCGGCAAAAAAGCGCCCCTCCTCTTTGCGGAAGGCGCCGCTCGCCGCCAGGCGGCAGGCGTACTTGACCCGGGCATTGTCGCGGCTGGTGATCTTCTCGTCCATCGTCCTACCTCCTTCCCGGCGCGGCCGCGGGACAAAAACAGGGCCGCCCCCGCCGGGCCGTTGTGCCGCGGCAGGGCGCCGGCCCTGTTCTGTCTGCCTGCCAGGCGTCCAGGGCCTTGCATTTCAACACATACAAAATCGACGCCCGCGTATGCGCGCGGGCGTCTTGGTTTTCAACTCAGGCGTTCTTGACGCTCTCGACCAGGGCGGCAAAGCTGCCGGGGTCGTTGATGGCCATCTCGCTGAGCATCTTGCGGTTCAGCTCGATGCCGGCCTTCTTCAGCCCGGCCATGAAGGTGGAGTAGTTCATGCCCAGGGGACGGACAGCGTTGTTGATGCGGCAGATCCACAGGTTGCGGAACTGACGCTTCTTCATGCGGCGGCCGGCCAGAGCGTAGTTGCCGCTCTTCATGACCTGCTGCTTGGCCATCTTAAAGTGTTTGCTCTTGGAGCCGTAGAAGCCCTTGGCCAGCTTGAGCATCTTCTTGCGACGTTTGTGGGTCATGGTTGCGCCTTTGATACGTGCCATTTTTTCTATCTCCTTTTAACGATCAAAACGGTAAGCTCTTGATGATACGATCACACGGTGCTGCGATCAGCCGTAGGGCAGCATCCGCTTCAGGGTGGCGGCGTTGGTGCTGTCGACGTAGCAGGGCTGACGGTAGCCGCGGGTCAGCTTGGTGGTCTTCTTGGTCAGGATGTGGCTGCGGAAGGCGTGGCCGCGCTTGATCTTGCCGTTCTTGGTGAGCTTAAAGCGCTTTTTAGCGCCGGAATGGGTCTTCAGTTTCATCTTAGCCATTTTCAGTATCCTCCTAAATGTCAGTCCTTATTGGGTTTCGGGGTCAACAGAATGGACATGGTGCGCCCTTCCAGGACCGGCGGTTTATCCATCGCGGCCTGGGGCAGCGCGGCGGCGAAGCGCTTGAGCACATCCGCGCCCAGGGCGCTGTGGGCCATCTCGCGGCCGCGGAAGCGGATCGAGGCCTTCACCTTGTGCCCTGCGGCAAGGAACTTGGCCGACTGGGTCACCTTGGTATTGAAGTCGTTGGTGTCAATATTGAGGGAAAGGCGGGTCTCCTTGACTTCGACCACTTTCTGATTCTTCTTGGCTTCCTTCTCCTTCTTCTGCTGCTCGAAGCGGTATTTGCCGTAGTCCAGCAGTTTGCACACAGGGGGCTTGGCCTGCGGCGCGATCTTGACCAGATCCAGCCCGGCCTCCTCTGCGGCGCGCATGGCAGCCTGAATGCTGACGACGCCCTTCTGCGCGCCGTCGGCGCCGATCAGGCGGACCTCACGATCACGGATCTGCCCGTTGATCTCGAGCTCCTTCGATTTCCCAGCGGTAGCGATGGTCGATACACCTCCAAACAATGTTCCATCAAGTCAACGTATTGCAATAGAAAACGCGGCCGCCCAAACCCTCGGGCAGCCGCGCAGATCCACATAAAAACACGCCCCATCCTTCCGATGGACCGTTCTCCATATGGCCCGGGACCTCTCAAAGGGCCCGCAAGGCGAGCGCGGCATGGCCGTAGCTGCTTTCTTTACCCGGTTATTCTACCACGCCGCCCGCGCTGTGTCAAGGGGGAATTTTTTTGGATTGTCACTGCCCGATAAGTATGGTATACTTTACATAAGACCAGCCGAAATTTTGCACATTCTGCATGAAAGGAGCAATGCATTGATCCAGAAAAACGTACTCTATGAAAAACTGCGGGAGGCGGTGGACTCCGTCTTGCCCATCGCGCTGATCGTCAGCGTGCTCTGCTTTTTCTTTGTGCCGGTCAGCTCAGGGCTGATGCTGGCCTTCCTGGTGGGCACCGGGATGATCATTGCCGGCATGGCCCTGTTCACCCTCGGCTCGGAGCAGTCGATGAGTCAGATGGGCTCCCTCGTGGGCGCGCGGCTGACCCGCTCGCGCAACATCCTGCTGATCCTGGCGGTCAGCTTTGTCATGGGCGTGGTCATCACAGTGGCCGAGCCCGATCTGCAGGTGCTGGCCAACAACGTCCCCGGCATCGACACCGGGGCGCTGATCTTCACCGTATCGGTGGGGGTGGGGCTGTTTTTGGCGGTCAGCATGGCCCGCATCCTGACCGGCGTGGCCCTGCGGTGGCTGCTGCTGGCCTTTTACGCGGTGGTCTTTGGGCTGGCGGCTCTGTCCGACCCCGACTTTCTGTCGGTGGCCTTTGACTCGGGCGGGGTGACCACAGGTCCCATGACCGTCCCCTTCATCATGGCGCTGGGCGTCGGCGTCGCCTCCATCCGCAGCGACGAGAAGGCCAAGGACGACAGCTTCGGCCTGGTGGCCCTGTGCTCGATCGGGCCGATCCTGGCGGTGCTGGCGCTGGGCTTCCTCTACCCGGACAGCACCGGCTCTTCTTCCATGGTCATCGAAGCATTTGAGGACTCGATGGCCCTGGGCTGGGGCTATCTTGCGGCCCTGCCCCATTATATGCTGGAAGTGGCCAGCGCACTTGCCCCCATCTTTGTCTTTTTCCTTCTGTTCCAGTTCGCGGCGCTGCGGCTGCCCATGCCGCAGCTGGCCCGCATCGTGGTGGGCATCCTCTACACCTATGTGGGGCTGGTGCTGTTTTTGACCGGCGTCAACGTGGGCTTTTCTTCCCTCGGGTACGTGCTGGGGGGCGAGATGGTCGCGCAGGGGATGGGCCTGCTGATGGTCCCCCTGGCGGTGCTGATGGGCTGGTTCATCATCAACGCCGAGCCGGCCGTCCACGTCCTGAACAAGCAGGTGGAAGACCTGACCAGCGGCGCCATCTCGGCCCGGGCGATGGGCCTGAGCCTGTGCATCGCGGTGGCCACCGCCAACGGCCTGGCCATGATCCGGGTGCTGACCGGCCTGCCCATTTTGTACATCCTGGCGCCCGGCTACCTCATCGCCCTGGCGCTGAGCTTTGTGGCGCCCCCCATCTTCACCGCCATCGCCTTTGACTCGGGCGGGGTGGCCTCGGGCCCGATGATCGCCACCTTCATGCTGCCCTTCGCCATGGGGGCGTGCAGCGCGCTGGGCGGCAATGTGATGACCGACGCCTTCGGCCTGGTGGCTTTGGTGGCTTTGATGCCCCTCATCACCGTGCAGGTGATGGGCGCGGTCTACGCCATCAAGCTGCGCCGCACGGTGGCGCCCGCCCCCGCGGCCGCCGCAGCCGCGCCGCTGCCCGCTTATGGCGACGACGAGATCATCGAGCTGTGGGAGGAGGTAGCCTGATATGGAGCTGAACTACGTCATCAGCATCACCGACCGCGCCGAGACGCAGGAGCTGGCCAGCCTGTTCCAGAGCCTGGAGCTGAACATGGGCCTTGTCATGCTGGGCAAGGGCACCGCCACCAGCGAGCAGCTGTCCATCTACGGCCTGTCCAACACCGAGAAGGCCATCGTCTCGACCGTCGCCGACAGCGAGAGCACCAAGCAGCTGTTCCGCGCGGCCAAGCGCAAACTGTTCATGGACATCCCGGGCAACGGCATCATGCTGACCATCCCCATCAAGAGCGTAGCAGGAGGTAGGACTTTGGCATACTTGACAGGCAACAAGACCCCGTCGGGCAGCGCGCCCGACATGCACTTTGAGCACGAGCTGATCATCGCGGTGCTGAACGCCGGCTATTCCGACGCGGTGATGGACGCAGCCCGCACCGCCGGCGCGGGGGGCGGCACGGTGCTGCACGCCCGCGGCACCGGCACCAAGCAGGCCGAAAAGTTCTTCGGCGTCTCCCTCGCCGAGGAGAAGGACATCCTCTACATCGTGGCCCGCGCCGACCAGAAAAAGGCCATCATGTCCGCCATCAACACCACCACCGGCGCCGGCACCCGCGCGGGGGCCATCTGCTTCTCGCTGCCGGTCTCCGACGTCATCGGCCTGCGCAAGGTCGAGGACTGAGCCCGCTCCTTCGTCCCCTTTCCGGTTATCACAAACAGATTTGAAACAAGGCCCTGTCTTGCTCCAACGAATTGGAACAAGGCGGGGCCTTGTCATTTTTGCTCGATTATGGTATCCTTTTGGTAAGGGTGCTGCCGGCAAGCAGCACGCGGTGCGTTCCCTCTTGTTTCGTTTTTCATAGCGACAGGGGGGAACTTCTTGAGCCCCCACTCTCAAGGAAAGGGGGCTTGCGCATGGTTACAGTTTCTGATCTGATTCAGATCGGTATTCTGATCGTCGGCGTGATCGACCTCTTCCTCCATCTCATTGAGCTGGACAGGAACGAGTATCGCTAAAAAAGAAGTAACCGCCTACAGCTTGCCCAGCTCGCGGTTACTTCTTTAACCCAAGAGGGGACCACCGTTGTGGTCGGCGGCACCCGTTTCTATACTTATTATAGCCCGGGCCGTTTCATTTGTCAACGGTCCGGCGTTTTTGTTCCCGGAGGATGTCGGCATTGTCTGTCCATAAAGCACCCCCGCCCAGGCAGGGCGGAGGTGCTTTTGTTATTTATACCTCTTTCTTCTCAAACACCCTGCACGCTGCGCGGTACATTACATATCCCCAGGCGAGGGCGGCCAGGGGGGAGGCGCAGACCAGCGCTGTCACGGCAGCGCCGCTCAGGCTGACTTCCAGCACAGCCATCACTCCGATCACCGCGATGACCAGCATCGCCGGCGCCATGAAGGCGGCAAAGAGGAGGACGCGGGCGTGCTCGGCCCCGTACTTATAAGCCAGCGGGATGGCCATGCTGCCCATCGCGAAGGCGACGGCCCAGCCCACCGGCAGCATGGCCAGCAGCACCAGCGGGCTGTTCAGCTCGGTCATCCGCCCCACCGCGCACAGCGAGACCAGGGCGCTCACCGCCAGGCCGAACAGGCTGCCCGCCGTGCAGAACACCGCCAGCGCCGCGTATTTGGCCCTGACGACCACCCGCCGCGTCACCGGCAGGATGAGGGCGTAGGCGGTCCAGCCCGACGCCTCGTCAAAGGTAAAAGTGGTCATGATCATCATGGCGCAGAGGATGGAACAGCTGATGGTATAGGTCGGTGCGCCCGAGGTGGGCACGATGATCAGCGCGATCATCGCCAGGATGAACAGCATCGACTTTGCGTTGTGGCTGATGTTGTAGAGGTCTTTCAAAAGCAGGCTCTTCATTTGCCCTTCTCCCCTTTCACATACAAGAGCAGGATGTCGTCGATGGTGGCGTCGTCCACCACCGCGTCTTTGTGGCGGCGGCGGGCGGCTTCCTTGTCGGGGACAAGGACGTCGTACTGGTATTCCTCCCGGCGCCATGCCAGCATCTCGGCGGGGTCGAGCTGCCCAAAGACCGCCGCGCCGCACCGCAGGATGCCCCACCGGTACCGCAGTTCGTCCTTGGGCTTGCAGAACAGCACCCGCCCCTCGTGGATGAAGGTGATGTAGTCGGCCACCTTTTCCAGGTCGGTGGTGATGTGGGAGGACATCAGAATGCCGTGCTCTTCGTCCTGCACAAAGTCGAGAAAGACGTCCAGCATATCGTCCCGCATCACCGGGTCCAGGCCGCTGGTCGCCTCGTCCAGCACCAGAAATCTGGGCCGGTGGGCGAGGGCCGCCGCGATGGCCATTTTGGCCTTCATCCCCTTGGAGAAGCCCTTGAACTCCTTGTCAAACGGGAGATCAAACCGCTGCATATACTCTTTGTAGAGACCGTCGTCCCACTGACGGTAGGCCGCCCGCAGGACATTGCCCATCTTTTCCGGGGTCAGGGTCTCGTAAAAGCTCAGCCCGTCAAAGACCACCCCGACCTGTTCTTTCAGCTCGGGCGCGTCGGCGAGGTTCCTGCCCCAGAACGCCGCGCCCCCCGCGTCGGGGCGGATGAGCCCCAGCGCCGCCTTGATGGTGGTGCTCTTGCCGGCGCCGTTCTCGCCGACCAGCCCCATGATGCAGCCCTTCGGTACCGTAAAGGACACATGGTCCAGTGTGAAGCCGTCGTACTGCTTGGTCAGGTCTTTGACCTCCAGGATCGCATCCATGGTCACTCCTCCTCCTGATAAAACAGGGTCAGCACATCCACCAAAGTGGCAAGCGGGATGCCCGCCCCCCGCGCGATGTCGGCGGCAGCCTGCAGGTGTTCTTCCGCCTGCCGCTGCTGTTCTTCCTGATAAAAGTCCTTGTTCTGCGCCGAGACAAAGCTGCCCCGCCCCACCGTCGTCTCGATGAAGCCGTCCCGCTGCAGGTCCTCATAGGCTTTCTGCACCGTGATGACGCTGACATGGATGGACTTCGCCAGCGCCCGCATGGACGGGATAGCGTCGCCGGTCTTGAGCTCCCCCGACATGATCATGGCTTTGATCTGGGAGGTGATCTGTTCATAGATCGGCTTGCCCGCGTTCGAGCTGATGATGATCTCCACGCGCTCCCTCCTTTTGTCTATAATGTACTCATTGACTAAGTACATTATAGACGATAAGTTCATCACTGTCAAGGGGCGGGGCAAGCTTTCCGGGCTGAAATTTGGTCCATGATGATGTATTTTCCCTGAACTTTTCCCCTGTGGTGCAGACAGCCCGCCCCCTGCCGCGTTATAATAGGGACAAACCACAGACACACATTGAGGTACCCCGTATGAGATTCCTGTTCAAACTTCTGCGCCGCCTGGTCTGCCTCGCGGCGGCCGCAGCCCTCGCCGCCGGCAGCCTGGTCGCCGTGCGCGGCTATCAAATGTACCGCGGCGCCCTGCAGACCCGCAGCCTGGAAGAGACCATCGCCGCAGTGCAGTCTGCCCCCGGCTACACCCCCATCGAGCAGCTGCCCCCGCTTTATCTCGACGCAGTGGTGGCAGTGGAAGATCACCGCTTCGCACAGCACGGCGGCATCGACCCCATCGCCATCGCGCGGGCCGCCCTGCACGACATTGCCACCCGCAGCCTGGACCAGGGCGGCAGCACCATCACCCAGCAGGTGGCCAAAAATCTCTTCTTCACCCAGGAAAAGCGGTTCGCGCGCAAGGCAGCCGAGGTGTTTATGGCTTTTCATCTCGAGCGCGCCTGCACCAAGGACGAGATCCTGGAACTGTACGTCAACACCATCTATTTCGGCGACGGCTACTACGGCATCCGCGCCGCCTGCGCCGGCTACTTTGGCAAGGAACCCGCCGCCATGACCCCCTATGAAGCCACCCTGATGGCAGGCATCCCCAACGCGCCTTCGGTCTACTCCCTGACCGCCAACCCCGACCTCGCCGCGCAGCGTCAGCACTATGTGACCCGGCAGCTCGTCAAATACGGCTAC
>DWXX01000114.1 GCA_019118985.1 Candidatus Faecalibacterium faecipullorum | reverse complement strand
GGCGACCTGGATATCACCATCAACCTCTCCAAGCCCGAAAAGGACCCCAAGGCCATTGCGGCGGCCAAGCTCGCCCCCCAGAGCGCCTATCCTAAGTGCCAGCTCTGCATGGAGAACGAGGGCTACGCCGGCCGGATGAACCATCCCGCCCGCGAGAACCACCGCATCATCCCCATCACCATCAACGACTGCGACTGGAACTTCCAGTACAGCCCCTATGTCTACTACAACGAGCACTGCATCGTCTTCAACAGCGTCCACACCCCGATGAAGATCGAGCGGGCCACCTTCCGCAAGCTGCTGGACTTTGTCGCGCAGTTCCCCCACTACTTTGTGGGCAGCAACGCCGACCTGCCCATCGTGGGCGGCAGCATCCTCAGCCACGACCACTTCCAGGGCGGCCACTACGAGTTCGCCATGGCCAAAGCCCCCATCGAGAAGGCATGGACCTTCCCCGGCTATGAGGATGTGGAGGCCGGCATCGTCCGCTGGCCGATGAGCTGCATCCGCCTGACCTGCGCCGACGACGAAAAGCTGGTCGACCTGGCCGACAGGATCCTGACCGCCTGGCGCGGCTACTCGGACGAGAGCTGCTTTATCTTTGCCGAGACCGACGGCGAGCCCCACAACACCATCACCCCCATCGCCCGGATGCGGGACGGCAAGTTCCAGCTCGACCTGGTGCTGCGCAACAACATCACCACCGCCGAGCACCCGCTGGGCGTCTTCCACCCCCACGCCAAGCTCCACCACATCAAGAAAGAGAACATCGGCCTGATCGAAGTGATGGGCCTGGCCGTCCTGCCCAGCCGGCTGAAAGCCGAGATGGCCGAGCTGGAGACCGCCCTCGCCGCCCACACCCCCGTCGAGCAGTACGGCGAGGCCATCCAGAAGCACGCCGAATGGGCCGCCGAGCTGGCCGCCCGCCACCCCGAGCTGGACGAGGGCAACGTCCACGCCATCGTGGAGGAGGAGATCGGCCACGTCTTTGCCCAGGTGCTGGAGGACGCCGGCGTCTACAAGCGGGACGAGGCAGGCCAGGCGGGCTTCGTCCGCTTCCTGGAGAGCGTCCGGTGACCGCCCGCCGCACCCTGGAGGTCTGCGTCGACAGCACCGCCAGCGCCCTGGCTGCCAAAGCCGGCGGGGCTGACCGGCTGGAGCTGTGCGCCGACCTCGCCATTGGGGGCACCACCCCCAGCGCCGCGCTGGTTCGGCAGGTCAAGGCCGAGACCGGGCTGCCGGTGCGGGCGCTGCTCCGCCCGCGGGCCGGCGACTTCTGCTACGACCGGTGGGAGCTTGTGCAGATGGAAGCCCTTGCTGCCGAGCTGACCGCCGCCGGGGCGGACGCCATCGTCACCGGGGTGCTGACCCCGGACGGCGCCCTCGACACCGGCGCCATGGCCCGCATCTGTGACGCCGTCCGCGCCGCCGCCCAAACCGCCGGCCGCCCGGCGGTGGTGACGCTGCACCGGGCCTTCGACGTCTGCCGCGACCCCTTCGCCTGCCTGGAAGAAGCCTGCGCCCTCGGCCTTGCCACCATCCTGACCAGCGGGCAGGCCGCCGACGCCTGGGCCGGGCGGGCCCTGCTGGCCCAGCTGCAGCGCCGGGCCGCCGGCCGGGTGGAGATCCTGGCCGGGGCGGGGGTGAACGCCGGCAACATCCCGGCCCTCGTCCGCGAGACGGGGGTGGCCGCCTGCCACCTGTCGGGCAAGCGGGCCGTCCCCAGCCGGATGGTCTTCCGGCGGGAGGGGGTGCCGATGGGCGTCCCCGGCTTTGACGAGTTCACCCTCTGGCAGACCGACCCCGACGCTGTCCGCGCCGCCCGCGCCGCGCTGGACAGCCTCTAAACCGTCATTTTCTTTCTCCTTATACAAGCAGACCGCCCCGGGCGTCTGGCGCTTGCCAGGCTGCCCGGGGCGGTCTGTCTTTGTCCTGTCTCTCAGAGCTTTTTGCGCAGCAGGGTCATGGGGGGCAGCTCGGGGGTGGGGATGGCGTACCGCTCCATGGCGTGGGGGGTCGCGTCCACCCGCTCCCCGGCTTCGTTTTCGATCCAGGCGGGGGCCAGGGGGACGCAGCTGCCGTCGGGGGTCAGGGCCTCGAGGGTGTCCCCGAGGGTCCACTTGCCCCGCTGCTGGCAGCGGGCGACGTCGTCTGCCCAGCTGTCCACCGTGCCGACAAACTCCCACTCCCGGATGTAGGCGGCGGTGGAGGTGTTCTGCCGCGCCTTGTCGGGGCCAAAGTAGAACCCCGGCGAATAGGGCCGGTGGCTGGTGCGGGTCAGCTCGGCCAGGACGTCGTCCGGCAGGTCGAAATCCTCGGCGAAGGGGTCGGCCAGGTACCGGTCCAGCGCGCGGCGGTAGGCCGCGGTGACGCTGGCCACATAGTAGAAGGTCTTGGCCCGCCCCTCGATCTTGAGGCTGTCCACCCCCGCCCTGCAGATCAGGTCGAGGAAGGGGGCGGTGCACAGGTCGTTGGCGTTGAGGATGTAGCTGCCGCCCTCCCCCTCCCCGATCTCGTACAGCTGGCCGGGGCGGGTCTCTTCGCTGAGGTAGTATTTCCAGCGGCAGGGCTGGGCGCACTGGCCGCGGTTGGCGTCCCGGCCGGTCAGGTAGTTGGACAAAAGGCACCGGCCCGAGACGCTCATGCACATCGCCCCGTGGACGAAGGCTTCCAGCTCGAGCTCGGGCGGGGTCTTGTCCCGGATGACTGCGATGTCGGTCAGGCTGAGCTCCCGCGCCAGCACCACCCGCCTGGCCCCCAGCTTGTAGCAGGCGCTGGCGGCGGCGTAGTTGGTGATGCCGGTCTGGGTGGACATGTGCACGTCGATGTCGGGGGCGTGGGTCTTGCAGGCGTCCAGCACCCCCAAATCGGCCACGATGAAGGCGTCCACCCCGGCCTCGGCCGCCGCGCGGATGGCGTCGGGCAGGCGGTCGGCCTCCTCGTTGGTGGGCAGGGTGTTGAGGGTCAGGTAGACCTTCCGGCCCCGGGCGTGGGCGTAGACCACCCCCTCGGCCAGCTGTTCCGGGGTGAAGTTGGCGGGTGCGGAGCGCATCCCGAAGTCGGGCAGGGCGCAGTAGACTGCGTCGGCGCCGTAGCAGACGGCGTAGCGCAGCCGCTCGAGGTCCCCCGCGGGGGCCAGCAGCTCAGGGATCTGCAGCATGGTTTCCTCTCTTTGCTTTTTGCATCGGATGGCGGCGTCACAGCCCGGCGTTGACGGCGCGGGCGGCGCGGACGTTGGCCTGGTGTTCGGCCAGGGTGCGGGCGTAGTAGTAGCGCCCGGTCAGGTCGGTGACGAAGAAATAGGCGTCGGCGGCCTCCCCGTCAGGCTGGGGGTCGAGGGCGGCGCGGATGGCCGCCAGCCCGGGGTTGGAGATGGGCCCCGCCGGCAGCCCGGCGCAGCTGTAGGTGTCGTAGGCGGCGACGATCTCAGGGGGGATCTGCTCCCACCCGCCGTACCAGGGGGCCACCCAGTTCCAGAGGTAGTTGTTGTCCTCGTCGCTCTGGATGTAGCTGGAGACGTTGCTCTCCAGCCGCGGGTAGGGCGAGCCCTCGGCCAGGCGGTTGCGGAACACCTGCGCCACGTTGCTGTCCTGGTCGTTGCCGGCTTCCTCCTGCACGAAGGAGGCCAGGGTGATAAGCTCGTGCAGGGTCATCCCCTGCTCGTCCAGCGCGGCGTAGATGTCATCGGTCATCATCTCGTCGAAGCGGGCGTAGAAGGTGGCCACATAGTCGTGGACGCTGCCGTCCGCCAGGAACTCATAGGTGTCGGGGAAGAGATAGCCCTCGCACTTCATGAACCGGCCGGGCGCCTCGTCGGGGACGTGCTGCCAGAAGGCATAGGCACTGAAGTCCCCCTCGTTCGCCTCGGTCAAAAACGCCTCGGCGTCGCACAGGCCGGCGGCTTCCATCTTCCGGGCGATGGCGATGGCGGTGGTCCCCTCGGGGAAGGTCAGGCGGACGCTCTCGGCGGCGGCGTAGACCGACAGCGCTGCGATCAGGTCGTCGTAGGCGGCCCCCTTTTCCAGCTCGAAGCTGCCGTACTGCAGCTGCCCGGCGGCCCCCTGCCGCCCCACATACCAGCGGAACAGCCGGGGGAAGCGGATCACCCCCGCCTCCTTCAGCTCGGCGGCGATGGCGCCCACCCCGCTGCCCTGCTCGACGGTGACGGCGGCCGTCTGGCCGGCGGCGTCCCGGCCTGTGATCTCCCGCCAGAACAGCAGCGCCAGCGCCCCCGCCGCCAGCGCCCCCAGCAGCACAAGCAGGACAAAAAGCCGCAGCAGCGGGTGTTTTTTGGGGCGGCGGGCGGCGTGTTGAGACATATCGGCATCCTCCATGTTGTCATTCCTTGTCCGCGGGGGCGGCGTCAGCTGTCCAGCATCAGACGCATATAGCAGCCGCTGACATCAAAGGGCGGGCCGGCAAAGCGGATCATCCCGTAGTCCTGCCGCGTCCCCTCGCCGTAGAACAGGGGCTGCTCGGCCCCCACCGTGATGACCGCTTTTTCCACCACCACTTCCTTTTGGCGGGCGGCCTCCATCAGCACCTCGGCCGAGCGGTCGTCGTCGGCCATCAGCTCGATGAAGTAGAGGGTCTCCTCCCGGCGGAAGTACAGGCCGTACCCGTGGGGCCCCGAGACGATGGTGACCCCCCGGGCGTAGAGGTCGCCCAGCACCACCGCCATCCGCCCGGGGTCCAGCTCGACCGCGTCGGGGCAGTACCGGCGGCGCAGCTCGCAGAGCTTTTTGGCGGTGACGGCGTCGAACTCGGCCTGGCTCCACAGGTTGCGGCGGACTTCTTTGGTCAGGCACCGCAGCGGGAAGGCCCGCGCAAACCCCCGGTCTGCGTAGAAGGCCGCCTGCTGCGCCCCGGCGGGGGCCGCCGCCAGGAAGGCCGCGCCCCGGCGGGCCTGCTCTTCACAGGCATAGTCCAGCAGGCCGGCGGCGGCGCCGTCGGCCCAGG
This sequence comes from Candidatus Faecalibacterium faecipullorum, assembly GCA_019118985.1. Lineage (GTDB taxonomy): Bacteria > Bacillota > Clostridia > Oscillospirales > Ruminococcaceae > Faecalibacterium > Faecalibacterium faecipullorum. The sequence goes on along the minus strand of DWXX01000114.1, from coordinate 6,686 downwards.
CGTCCTCCCGGGCGGACAGGCCGCAGAGGTAGCACCCCGGCCGGCCCTGCAGGGTTACCGGCACCGCCAGCACCATGGCCCGCAGGCCGTCGGCCGCCGGGGCGACATAGGCGTTCTCAGCCCCGGCAAAGCGGAGGATGGCCTTCTCGGCCAGTTCTGCCGGGCCGCCCTGCTGCGCGGCCCACAGCTGTTCCATGGCCGGCAGGTCGGCCGGCTCCATCAGCCGAAACATGGTATAAGATACCCCCTTGTTGTCGTTTTATGTCGGGCCTCCCGGGCTTCTCAGACCTCGAGGACCCCCCGGGCCAGTGCCAGCACCTCGGCGGCGATGGCCTCGGGCGGGCGCATGACGCCGCCGGCGGCGCACTCCACCGCCTGCCAGCCCAGTTTGGCGGCGCAGTATTCGGCGGCGCGGCGGCTGCGCGCGAGGTATTCGAGGTCCCGCTCCTGGATGTCCTTTTTGCTCTCGTCCCCGTGGTAGCGGCCGGTCATCAGCTTCTGGCTGACGGCGGGGTCCACCCGCAGGTAGATCACCCCGTCGGGGGCGGGCAGGCCCAGCAGCCGGTACTCGTAGTCGAACAGCCAGCCGAGGTACCCGTCCCATTCCTCAGGCGGGAGCTTGGAGCACTGATGCACCCCGTTGGAGGTGGTGTAGCGGTCGGCGACAAGGATGCCGCCCCCCTCGTAGAAGGGCCCCCAGTCGGCCTTGTAGCCGGCGTAGCGGTCCACCGCGAAAAAGCTGGACGCCGCATAGGCGTTGACGTCGTCCGGCTTTTCCCCGAAAGCCCCGGCCAGGTACATCCGCACCAGCGCCGAGGAATCGCTGCCGTAATTGGGGAAGCTGATCTGCCGCACCGGCAGCTGCGCGGCGGCCAGGGCTTTGGCCAGCAGGGCGGCCTGGGTGGCCTTGCCGCTGCCGTCCAGCCCTTCCAGCACCAGCAGGCGGCCCCTCATCGGGCCCCCTCCGCGGCGAGGGCGCGGTATTTTGCCCGGACGGTGTCGGGATAGCCGCAGCACATCTTGCCCTCGGGGCAGGGGCCCTCCAGGCAGCCGGGGCCCGCATTGCGGAACAGGTGGGGCGCCACCGGCAGCACCAGCCGCAGCATCTCGTCGGCCAGGGCGCGTATCTCCCACTGCGCCCGCTCGCAGCAGCGCAGCCGGAAGAAGTTGCGCAGGCTGCGGGCGTTCATGGTCACCACCATCTTGGTCTCGCAGGCGTTGGGCAGGGCGAAGCGGGCGTCCTCGTTGGCCAGCTTTTCGGCCTTTCTGCGGGCTTCCTGTTCAGGCATCCCCTCAGCCGCAAGGCGGGCGGCGTGGGCCTGCTCCAATGCATGGGCCAGCTCGAGGTAGCGCCGGGCGTCCTCCTGCATGGCGGCGAGGAAGGCCCTTTTCGCCTCGGGGGCCGCCTCGACGGCGGGCGGCACCACATAGCGGAAGTCGTCCAGGCGGACATACCGCTGGCTCTGGACGCTGAAGGAGGCGATGCGGTGGCGGGTGATCTGGGCCAGCAGCGACCGGCTGACCCCCTCGATGCCGAAGGTGAAGCTGGCGTGCTCGATGGGGCTGGCGTGCCCCAGGTCGCTCAGCATATCCAGGAAGCGGGCGGTCTTTGCCTCATCCAGGCCGTCCAGCAGGTCGGCGATATGGCTGTCCGAATAGCAGAGCTTGGCCGCGGCGGCCACCACCTTTTCAGGGTCGGGGGTGTGGGCGATCAGTCGGACGGTCAGCATCTTTTCATCCCTCCGTTTCACGGGTCAGCGGGGCGAGGTTCGCCATCATCTTCTTGACGCCGACCTTGTCAAAATGGATCTCGACGATCATATCCCCGGCGGCGGGGGTCACCCGGGTGACGGTGCCGCGGCCAAAGACCTTGTGCAGCACCACCTCGCCGGGGGCGTAGCTCTTGCTCGGCGGCGCGGCGGGGCGGGCGGGGGCGGCGGGGCGCCCCGGCGCCCCGGGGAAGGCCGGGCGCACCCCGGCGCTGCGGGACGCACTGCCGCGGGAGGCCGCGCTGCGGGAGGCGGAACTGCGCGCCGGCGCGCGGGGGGCGGCGTTGTACTCCCGGTCGAGGTAGCCCGACCGGCTGCGCCCCGACGGGCCCGAATAGCCCGACGCGCCCCCCGGCACCGTCCGCCCGCGGGCGTTCACATCCCCCATGCCGTCCCAGCTGCGGGCCGGCCGCTCCAGCAGAGGGCTGCGGGCGGATTCGATGTAGGCGGGGTCGATCTCGGTCAAAAAGCGGCTGGCCTCGTTGTAGCAGGTGCGGCCGTACAGCATCCGGGTGGCGCAGTGGGAGATGTACAGCTCCTGCTTGGCGCGGGTGATCCCCACATAGGCCAGGCGGCGCTCCTCCTCGAGGTCGGCCTCGGAATAGCGGCTCATCTCGCCGGGGAACACCCCCTCCTCCATCCCCACCAGGAAGACGCAGGGGAACTCCAGCCCCTTGGCCGAGTGGATGGTCATCAGCACCACCTGGTCGGCGTCGGCGTTGTAGCTGTCGATGTCGCTGATGAGGGCGATCTCTTCCAGATAGCCCTCCAGCGTGGCGTCCACCCCGCGGCTGTCCATGTAGGCCTTGACGTTGTTGACCAGCTGGCCGAGGTTCTGCAGCCGGTCGGCGGCCTCTTCATGGCCCTGGTCGGCCTGCTGCTGCAGCATGGCCTTGTAGCCGGTCAGCTCGATCACCTTTTCGGCAAACAGGTCGAGGGGGCAGGTGTCCAGCGCCTCCTGCAGAGCCTGGTATACCTGCCAGAACTTGTACAGCGGCCCCACCGCGCGGGACAGCCGGGCGTACTCGTCGGCGTGGCCGATGACGTCCATCATGCTGATCCCCTGCTGGGAGGCCAGCTCGGCGATGGTGTCGATGGTGGAGGGGCCGATCTTGCGGGCGGGCTCGTTGATGATCCGCCGCAGGCGCACGTCGTCCCGGGGGTTGGCCAGCACCGACATGTAGGAGTGGATGTCCCGCACCTCCTTGCGGTCGTTGAACCGCTGGCCCCCCACGATCTTGTGGGGGATGCCCGCCATGGTGAAGTACCGCTCCAGCGGGGCGGACTGGGCGTTCATCCGGTAGAGGACGGCGTGGTCGGAGAGCCTGCCCCCCGCCCGCATCCGCCGGCCGATCACCTCGGCGATATGGGCGGCTTCGTCCTGCTCGTCGGCGGCCTGGTAGACATGGACCGGCGCGCCGTCCCCGTTTTGGGTCCAGAGGGTCTTGCCCTTGCGCTCGGTGTTGTGGCTGATGACGCAGTTGGCGGCGTTCAGGATGTTGGAGGTGGAGCGGTAGTTCTGCTCCAGCCGGATGACCTTGGCCCCGGGGTAGCACCGCTCGAAGTTCAGGATGTTCTCGATGGTCGCCCCGCGGAAGCGGTAGATGCTCTGGTCGTCGTCGCCCACCACGCAGATGTTCCGCTCGGGGCCGGTCAGCAGGCTGACCAGGTGGAACTGCGCGACGCTGGTGTCCTGGTACTCGTCCACCAGCAGGTAGCGGTAGCGGCGCTGGTAGTAGTCCCGCGCGTCGGCGCAGCTCTGCAGCAGCCGGACGGTGTGGTAGATCAGCCCGTCGAAGTCGAAGGCGCCGGCCTCCTGCAGATGCCGCTCATAGGCGGCGTACAGGCGGGCCATCAGCTCCATCTTGACCTTGCCGGCGGCGTCCTTGGCCGCGGCGGCCGGGTCGATCAGCTGGTCCTTCCAGCGGCCGATCTGCGCCAGGGTGGATTTGACCGGGCAGAACTTGTCGTCCACGCTCTGCTCCTTATAGATGGCCTTCATCACCCGCTGCGCATCGTCGGTGTCGTAGATGGTGAAGCTGCGGGTCCAGCCGATCTCCTCGGCCCACCGCCGCAGAATCCGCACGCAGGCCGAGTGGAAGGTGGAGGCGAACACCTCCTCCCCTTCTTCATCCCCCAGCATGGCGCGCAGGCGGGCCTTGAGCTCGCCCGCGGCCTTGTTGGTGAAGGTGATGGCCATGATGTTCCAGCTGCGGGGCGCGTCCAGCCGCAGCATCCCATCCAGAAAGGCCGGGGCGGCCGCCCCGGCGCGGACGGCCTGCTGCAGGGCGGCCACGTCCTCGGCGGCGGCGGGGCGGGGGGTGTCCGGCGACCCGTGGGCATGGCCGAAGCGGATCAGATTGGCGATCCGGTTGACCAGGACGGTGGTCTTGCCGCTGCCCGCACCGGCCAGGATCAGCAGCGGCCCGTCGGCGGTGAACACCGCCTGCCGCTGCATCTCGTTCAGCCGGCCGAACTGCTGCTCTATGTAGGTGTCCCGCAGGGCACAGAATTCTCTTTGCAAATCAGCTGCCATGGGCTTCTCCTGTTCATCTGAAATCTTGTACCAGTATACCACAAATGCTCGGCGCTGCACAGAGGCAAAAAGCCGCCCCGGCACGCGGGACGCGGCGGGGCGGGCAGATCACTTGTTCAAAAACGGCTCAGAACGGCCTGGTGACATCCAGCGCGCCGGCGCTGGCCCAGGCCGAGCGGTCGGCCAGGCGGACGGCGCGCAGCTGATACTTCCCGCCGCCCATGGCGCAGACCGCCGCGGCGATGACGGCCACCACCTCGGGGGGGATGCCCGCCTCCACCTGTATGGGCTGCGGCGCGCGGGGCGCCGCCGGGGCGGGCATCGCGGGCACCGGGGCGGCGGGCGCCTCGGCGGGGGCGGGCTTTTCGCCCGCGTGGCCGCGGCCGCGCAGCGCAAAGAAGGCAATGACCAGCACTGCCAGTATGATCAGGATCATCATCGTGTTGTTGTCCATATTCTTCCTCCTGCGGCCTCTGCGAGGCGCTGTTTTCTACCGTTCTACCCGTTATTATACCTGTTTTCAGGCGGGATTGCAACGCCGGCTTTACCGCCGGCCGATGCGGGGGGTCGCGTCGGTAAAGCCCACCTCCAGCTTGTCGCCGATGGACAGGCTCATGGCGGTGCCGAGGGCCACGCAGTTGACCGGGTCGGGGGAGACGTAGACCTCCACCTTCAGCTCCTGGCTGAGGTATTCGGGCAGACCGTGCAGCTGCGCGCCGCCGCCGGTCAGCATGACGCCGTTGCGGTAGATGTCGCCGGCAAGCTCGGGCGGGGTGCGCTCCAGGATCTGGTGGGCCGCCGCGCCGATCTGCTCGCTGAGCATCATCACCGGCTCGTACAGATCGCCGGTCGAGACGTTGACCCGCACCGGCAGCCCGGTCAGCAGGCTGCGGCCCTTGATCTCCATGGTCTCGTCAAAGTCGGTCTTCTGCGGGCAGCAGGCCACCCGCTTTTTCAGCTCCTCGGCGGTGCGCTGGCCGATGGCGATGCTGAACTTGGCCCGCACATGCTTGAGGATCTCGTCGTCGTAGTGGTTGCCCGCCACCCGGACGCTGGTGGCCTTGACCTTGCCGCCGAGGGAAAGCACCGCGATGTCGGTGGTGCCGCCGCCGATGTCAATGATCATCCGCCCGTCGGGGACGGTGATGTCCAGCCCCGAGCCGAGGGCGGCGGCGATGGGCTCGTCGATCAGGTAGACCTGCCGGGCGCCGGCGGCCACCACCGCCTCGACCACGGCGTCGCTCTCGATGCCGGTGATGGCCGCGGGCACGCAGACCGCCACCCGGGGCTTGACCATGTGGGAGCTGTAGACCTGGTTGACAAAGCGGCAGATCAGCTCCCGCGTCATGGTGTGGTCGCTGATCACGCCGTCCTTCAGGGGGAAGGTGGCCGAAATGTAATTGGGGGTGCGCCCCACCATGGCGAGGGCCTTGTCCCCCACCTCCAGCACTTCTTTCTTGCGGGTGTCCACCGCCACCACGCTGGGCTGGTTGAGGACCACCCCCTTGCCCTCCTGGGCGATGATGATGGTGGTGGTGCCGAGATCTATCCCGATGTCGTTCTGTGCCATAGCGATCGTTCCTTTCCCTGCGCAAGGCAGGCTGTGCTGTATCAGAAGGCCCTGGGCGGGCCGTAAAAATCCAGTTTCCAGTATACCACAGCCAAAAAGAAAAGTATAGGAAGAAAGTGCGCAAATTTTGGCAAATTTATTCCGCCGGCCCTTCGCCCGCGGCCTGCGCCTGCCGCAGCAGGGCGGCCAGGCCGCTGTACCGCAGGTTCTGCCGGACGTTGGCCATCATGGCGGCCACCGTGTCCCGCCGGCCGGCCACCACGCACAGGCGGCGGGCCCGGGTGACGCCGGTGTACAGCAGGTTGCGGTAGCACAGCCGGGGCGGCACCGACGCGGCGGGCAGCACCACCGCCGCAAACTCGCTGCCCTGGCTTTTGTGGACGGTGACGGCGTAGGCGGTCTCCAGTTCGGCGAGGTTCTCGGCCGGGTAGGTCAGCAGGCGGTCGTCCATCCGCACCGTCATCGAGCGGCTGCGGGTGTCGATGGCCTCGACGATGCCGATGTCGCCGTTGTAGGCGCCCACCCCCTGTTCGCCGCCGTCCCGCTTCCAGATGATCTCGTAGTCGTTGCGCACCTGCATCACCTTGTCCCCCACCCGGAAGATGCGGGAGGCGCTTTGCAGCTGGGCCTTGCCTTTGGCGGGGGGGTTGAGCAGGTCCTGCAGCAGCCGGTTGAGGGCCTGGGTGCCGCAGGGGCCCATCTTGGTGGGGCAGAGCACCTGGATGTCCCGGATGGGGTCGAAGCCGTAGCTGCGGGGCAGCCGGGTGGTGACCAGGTCGCAGACCAGCTTCTGGCAGGCCTCGCCGTCCGC